>DAIUDK010000045.1:0-34285 GCA_036845725.1 Chloroflexota bacterium | reverse complement strand
GGGCAAACCAACCTGCTTGGTGGGCGATACAAGACTCGAACTTGTGACCTCTGCGTGATTCATACAGGAGTCGGGCTGACAACTCCAAGGTTATCAGCCCGACTCTTATCTAACTCAAATTTTGCCCCACTTTACGCCGGAACAGCGCCTCGGCCAGGGCATCCAACAACGCGTCATCCATCGTTTCCCCACCGGACCCGGCCAGCAGATCCACGAGCTTGACCTCACTCAGCGCCGAGTAGTGCGAATCCGTGAGCGTCATCGACTCGTGCGTCAGGTTTTGCGAGACGGCCTTGAACTCGGCCACACTCCGGCATTTCCCCTCGGCCCATACCGTGTGCCCGCGCCGCATCTTGTGCGGACTCATATACGGCACGCCGCGCTGCTCGCACAACCGGCGCAGGCGCGCACCGAGGCCGTTCCGCCGATTGTCACCGGGCACCTGGTCGAGGCTGAATGTGTCCCCATCGGAATCCAACAGCGCCCACCACATTCCCGTACTCCCCACCCCAGCCTCGACCTCGCGGTGCCAATCCCGCACGATCTGGCGCAATCCCTCAAGCTCAGGATGTGGCAGCAGGTACGTGTTCGCCGCTTTGCGGTTTTTGGTCTGGACGCCCCAATCCGGCCACTGGTGGATCATGATCATGGTATGCGTTCCGACGAGCTGATCCAGCACCACTGACCGCACCGGCAGCGTCACGAACGCGCCGGCCCGCATCCCGGAGAGAAAGAGCATCGCCGCCATCGCCCGCTCGCGCCGCTCGATCAGCTTCTGCGGCGCGAAATCAACGAGCTGCTGCACCTGTTCCAACGTGAAGAACTCGCGCTCGACCACCCGGCCCGGCCCGCGCTTCGACCGCAGCCCGGCGACGTAATCCCCGCGCAGCTCCGCATACCGCTCCGGGTACTGGCCTCTGGCCCAGGCGAAGAAAGCCCGGCAAATCGACAGTAGCTTATCGACGTATCCCGCTGAAACATCCCGCTCCGCCAGATAGGCCGGGAACACCGGGCGCAGCTCGGCGGCCCGACCCAACGGGCAATCGGTCGCCCAGGCCAGTAGGTGATCCAGCGCCACCCGCGCCAGACTCACCGACCGCTCGTCATTCTGCCGCACCTCGCGACAGAATGCGAGATAGGCCCGCACATCCTGGTAATTGCGCCGGTGCACCAGCGCAGTCGCCCGACGCTTCATTGCTCCCCCCGGGTCGCTATCCTGAAGCGGTGGACCTGATTCCCGCACCGTGGACATACCCCACTCACCCGTTCCACCCCGGCGCGCGCCGGCGTGACGGTCGTCTCATCCAGCGGAACCGCTTTCCGGCAAGAGAGGCAAAACGCCTCATCCAGGCGCAGCGGGCACTTGCGCGACTTGACCAGCGCCTGATACCACGCGGCGAACTCGTCGCCCGTGATCCAGGTGCGGCGCTCCGTGACACGCTGTGGGCACCCGGCCTTGACGGCCCGTTGGATCTGCTGAACACTGCACTCGATCTCATACGCCAGCTCTCGTGGCGTATACTCCATGTGCAGCAGGCGCGCGAGGCGCAAAGTCTGAGGTTGTGTGAGTTTAATGATTGTTGACATAGACTATCCTCCGGTTGAAATAAAATGTGAAACCGGCTCCATTCTAGCAGGATAGTCCTCGCCCGGGGACATCCGGGCCGGGGCGTACGCCCCGGCCCTTCACCCCGATTATACAGCAATTTTCGCATCGTCATAGTTTCCGCTTGATCGCGCGTGACAACGGCCTTGAACCCCAGTCCCGCACCCGTTCATACATCCATCGTTCTCCCTGTGACTCGACGGCGATCCGGCAACCTCCTCGAAAGCTGGGCCGGGCTTTTCTCCTTTACCCGGCCCAGCACTGAGGATATAAACAGCATACCACGGAGATGAACATATGAGCCGCTCAACGGCGACGCGCCATGCCGGTTCGCGCTCAATCCGCTGACCAGCAGATGGGGAGAGGGCCGGAGCGCCCCTCAGTTCGGCATCTTGTGCAGCCCCACGCTGCTGATGCTACCGCGCTGCGAGATGTTCACCCGGCAGCAATTCCCCAACGTTTTCCAGCAGCCTGAGTTCAGCATAGGGCGGGCAGCGCTGGCCCGGCGCAATTTCCTGGAATGGATGAAAGCTATCCATAAGATCAACGGGTCAGCTTTTAGTCATCGCACGCGCGCATTTTTGTGGCGCGGTCCGTTCGCGGCGCTTTATCCGCATAGTGACGAGAAGTATAGCTGGGACGATATTCAAGCTTACTTGTACAAGCACTGGGACGAGATCGGCGACGGCGGGATGGCGACGTTGCTCAACGCGCTGCTGCACGAGACGCAGGCCGGGGCGAGTTATAACGGCGCGATCACGCTGCTCAATCTGGACTATGGCACCGCCGAGCCGTGGATGCCGATAGTCTTCTCTGAGCGGCAGAAGGAGCAACGAGATTGGCCGGAAGGGTGGCTGAGGCCGTGGCAGGTGAAAACACCGTAGGATTAAACTTTAGATAGGATAAGGAGATACAGACATGCATACTGGAATCGATATCGGCTATAACGCCGTCAAACATATCACATCCACGACGCGCCTCAGTTTCCCCAGCGCCGTTGGGACGCCCGACCGCGCGCGCTTCTCGCTCAATGGCGCGAGCGAACACGCCATCGTGCTGACTCAGCCTACCCACGTCCTCGTGGGGGCCGAGGCCGTCAACCAGTCGCGCTTCCTCAATCGCCGTGAGGATCGTCGTTGGATCGAGAGCGACGAATGGCTGACGCTCTTTCTCGCCGCCATCACCGAAACCAGCACGGCCAACTGCGTGCCCCTGGATGTCGTTACCGGTCTCCCCGTGGCCTTCTACGACGACAAAAACGTCGTCGCGCAACGGCTGCTTGGCGACCACCAGGTGCGCCGCGAAACCCGCAACGCGCAAACCGTGCGCGTCAACAACGTGCGCGTCATCCCGCAACCCTTTGGGACGGTCCTGGCCGAAGTCCTCGGCCCCACCGGGCAAATCGCCGACGCGCAACTGGCCCGCGCCAACGTCGGCGTCATCGACGTGGGCGGCAAGACCTGTAACCTGCTCAGCGTCAACCGGCTGACCGAAGTCGCCCGCGAGACGGCCAGCGTCAACGTTGGCGGCTGGACCCTGGTTCGTGCCGTGCGCGACTGGCTCGCCGGCAGCTATCCCGGGCTGGATGACATGCGCGATCACCAACTGGCCGAAGCGATCCAGGCCCGCGAGCTACGCTACTATGGCGCGCCGCTGAACGACTTCCCCGCGCGCATTGCCGCCATCGCCGCCGATCTGGCCAGGCAAGTCATCGCCGAAGCCTCACACCTCTGGAATGGCGGCGCGATCCTGGACGCGATCCTCATCACCGGGGGCGGCGCCTTGCTCCTCGGCGATGCCATCCGTGCCTACTGGCGTCACGCCCGCGTCGTCGCCGATCCCATCTATGCCAACGCTGTAGGCTACTACCATTTAGCCCGGCGCTTGTGGTAACGGTAGGATAACATCATACTGCGGTAATACCTAGTAGGATACTAATGAAACAAATCAAACGCTCCTTCTCCCTGGACGACGAACTCGACGTCCTCCTGGCCGCCGAAGCAAACGCCAGCGCCGTCGTGCGTGCCGCTCTCCGCGCCTACTATGGCTTGCCGCGCGATGCCACACTCGATACCGTCCTGGATGAGCTACGCGCCTTACGCGCCGAACTGCAACGCGGCCTCGTCACTCTGCCGGCAGACGCCACTGCCGAGGACGCTGACCTCGCCGCTGCGCTCGATAACCTGGGCTTATAAAAACAGTGAGGCCGGGCTATGGTCGCCATCCATAGCCCGGCCCCGGAGAATCAGACAAATCTAGTATAGCGGAGGATCAGACAAATGCAAAACGGAAGTGGAATCCTAACAGTTATTTTAAGTATGATTGTGATTTTGGGGATGGTGGCGTGTTTGGGGAGTACCGAATTTCTGAATAGCTTGACCGGCACATCCGCCGCGCGCCAGGCTGAAGCGCAAGCCCAGCAGATGGCCGCGCAAGCCCGGTACGCCGAAGCCCAGCGGGAACTAGCCGAGGCGCAGGCCCAGGTGAGCGTGGCCGAGGGCGAGCGCGCAGTGTTGGAAGCAGCGGCAGACACCGTAACCACGAATGCGCAGTTGGTACAGTGGTACGCGATACGCGGTGAGGTGCGCGCGCTGGTGATCGGATGGGGCATCGCGGCGCTGCTGGCCGGTAGTGGAGTGATCGCGCTGCTCATCGTTATCATCCAACAGCAGCGGAAAGCGCGGGGCACGAAATGAGCACACAAACGCGGCATAGCTATCTGCCCAACTACTCAACCCCGCGTTGGTTAGTAGCTGCGCCGGTCGCGCTGTTGGTGGTCGGGGGGTTAGTGGCTTTGGTCTTAGGAAACGGGATATGGAAACTCGTGACGGTGGTGGATCCAGAGGCGCACGCGATCCAGATGCAACAAGAAGCGGCGCTGCTGCCGGTGCGGGTGGCGTTTGCGACGTTGTGGCGTGCGGCGCTATTGGTGGGCAGCGTGGGCGTGGGTTACGCGGCCTTGACGTGGCTGCACACGCGCGCATCCAGCATCTACCCTGATAAGGCCGGATTGTTTCCCGTGGTCAAGGTGCGTATGGGTGGAGTGACGACAATCCACGACATCAATCGCAGTACCGTCGCCATCACCAGCTACAGCCTGACGCAGGATGCGGGCAAGGTGATCGTGATGCCATTAGATCAGCCGGGCCAGCAGATCATCACGTTAGGGGCGCTGGCGGTCCAGGCCAATGCTGCCATGAATCATCCCGCCGGCAGTAGCGGAAATGCAACCACGCTCCCGACTTATGAAACAGGCAGTGCAGTGCCAGAATTGCCGGCGCGCGTGCCCTTGCGGGGGCTGCTGGAAAGCGCGCCCTCGCTCAACAATCTGGTGTTAGGAGTGGCCCTAAACGCCCAGGGAGAACGGGAGATCGTCACCGGCGCGATGCGCGACCTGGTACACATCGCAGTGGGGGGATCATCGGGATGGGGAAAATCCGTATTTATGCGCGATCTAGCCTGGCAAGCCGTACACGCCATCGAAGAACCATACCTGGGAATGATCGACCTGGAAGGCGTCACCCTGGCCCCATTTGCGCAGGCCGACCGGCTGCTGTGGCCGGTGGCCGACAATCTCGCCGGGGCGCAGGGCGTTTTGCGCGCGGTGACAGATGAGATCGAGCGCCGTAAAGCACTCTTCGGGAAATATCCAGGTGTAGACAAGCTGGATATGTACAACGAGCGGGCCTCCGAACCCCTCAAGCCGCTGCTGCTCTTCGTCGATGAGGCTACAGCACTGTTGGCCGATAACACGGTGCAGAAGCTGCTGCGCGAGGTCGTGCTGCGCGCGCGCAAGTACGGCGTGTGGGCGATTCTGGCCGGGCAGGACTGGAAGGCCAACAGCCTGGATACGGCGATTCGTAACCAGTTAGCCACGCGGATTCAGTTCCGCGCGATGAGCGCCTCCCAAAGCCGCATCCTACTCGAACAACCAGGAGCGGAGAATCTGGATACACCTGGGCGCGCGCTGGCTATCTTGCCGGGGCGTGAGATGCTGGAACTGCAAGCACCCTACCTCAGCGGCGAGATGCTGGTAGCGGGCAATGGACCACAGAACGCGATGCCCACTATGCTGGTCGATGATGAGAACCTGCCAGATGACGAGCGCATCCGGTTATTGGCCCGGCAGGGAATGAGCAAGCGCGGCATCGAACAACGAGTGTATGGCTACACGGGCGGAGCGGCGAGTGGGCGCGTCAATGCTGTACTGGAAATGGTGTAGTAGTAGTGGGTGCTACTACTACTTTTTACCGGGGAAGCGAGCAGAGAGAGTGCTACTACTACGGAAAGCGAGTCAAAAACGCGCTATGGAAAGCGCGGCTACATCATAGGGAGGCAGTATGGCTGAGGTATTCAAGCAGACTTTCATCTTGTGGTTATTCGTCGCTGGCGGGTCGTGGCGGCGCTGATTCCCGCTCCCAAGCCGGTAGTCAAAGACGCGGCCGGTCTATTGGCCGAGGTCGCGCGCCTCATCATGCGCAAACGGCGACTGCTGGCCCAATTACGGCGCGCCGTGGCCCTGCTTCAAGAACAGGAAATCATCAATGCAGATAACTGAACCGCTCCAACTTTGGAAGGCCGCGCTTGGCGACCTTGAACTGCAAATGACCCGCGCCACCTTCAACACGTGGCTGCGCGACACCCAATGCACCGGCCTGGATACGGATGGGCAGACCCTCATCGTCACCGTCAAAAACGAATATGCCATCGAGTGGCTGGAGAATCGCCTGAGCGTTGTCGTTGATCGCACGCTCCACCGCCTCACAAACAACGGAGCGCGCGTGCGCTACATCACCCGCCCAGCCGCATCACCGCCACCATCTGCCAACCCAGCCGCCCTCCCCACCCCATCGGGTACGGATGGCAGAATCGATGATTGGGTTGCCCCAGAGTTCGACCCCGGCGACACCAAAAAAGTTACCGGCTGGATTCCACTCCCCGAATACGCGACGCTCTTCTGGGCGCCCCTGCTTGGTGCTCCGGCCTGGCGCATCTGGGAAATCGTCCGCCGTCACGACATCCGCCGCGAAAAAACAGAGTTTACCCCCGCGCTGCGCTTCAGCGTCCCGCAGTTGGCGAAGCTCATCCCCTGCAGCCCGCAGGCCATCACCGGGCGTAACGTCCGCTGCGATGAAAACGCGCCCGGTGCGCAGCAGATCGCCGCGCGCGGCGGCCCGCGACGCCTCGGGAACGGCGCGCCGGAGTTGATCTGGGCGCGCCACTATCCCGGCGCCCTCGAAATCCTGGAACGTGAAGGCGTCGCCGCAATCGAGCGTCACGGCGACCGCAAAGCCGCCGCCGTCCTCATCAGCGTGCGCGTCAGCCTCCCACTGCTGCACCCCTCCCAGGTCGATCAGCTCCCCGCCGACCTCCAAGCGGAGCATGATCGCTGGATCGCCGACCACGGCCTCAACCCATCCGACTGGCAATAGATTTATCTATGCAAATGAATTGCATTTGCATAGATAAATCCACAGTAATGAAAAAAGCCCCTCAAAACGAGGGGCTTTTTTTTGCCTCCCTCCGCCCACACCCACCCCGTTATCTATGCAAGGCGCGTTCATTTGCATAGATAACCGAGTGTTTATCTATGCAAGGCGCGTTCATTTGCATAGATAACCGAGTGTTTATCTATGCAAGGCGCGTTCATTTGCATAGATAACCGAGTGTTTATCTATGCAAGGCGCGTTCATTTGCATAGATAACCGAGTGTTTATCTATGCAAAAGCATAGATAAACGCCTAGATAAGAAAAGAAAATAATAACCAATGAGATCTATTCTTATATAATCTCTTTCTCTCTTTCTCTGTGCGCACAGAGAAAGCCTCTGCTAATCCCCGTACCCGGAAGCAAAAGCGCCCGGCGAATCATCGCCGGGCGCTTTACCGTACAATGCAAAAACTGCCCTTTTTGTCCTGCTATGTCTCTTTACCTCATACCGTCGCCCGGCGCAACCGGCGCTCCTGCGCTGCCAATAGCACCTCTAGCCGATTCGTCGCACCCTGGGGCGTGAGACTCACCCCGCTCGGCGTCGCCTGCGTCTCCGCGATGCGAATATCAACATCGCGGTACGGAAACACATCCCGCAGCGTGAGGACCTGGCCGGCCCGTACCCGCCACGCCGGCCAGAGCGATCCATCCGCAGCCCGGATCACCGCCCCGGCCGCGATCCGCAGCCCGGCCACCGGCCACGCATAATCCGCCAGATACACCGCCGCCAGCCGCGCGGCCTCGGCTTGCGACGTCTGCTGCAACTCCAGCGTCTTTTCGCGCCGGCCCCAGCGCGCAATACTCGCCGCGTCCATTAGCCAATCCGTCATATACCCATCCGGCAGCCGCGCGCGCACCGCGTTGAACACGGCATCGCGCTGGTAGCCAATTTCCACGTCCCCTTCCCCGGCCACCAGCAACCAGGTCGCCGCCTCCGGCCACGCGCCAAAACGCTCCTGCTCGTACATCGTAAAGCGCCAGGCCGCCGCGCCGTCGCCCAACTCGGCCATCTCGCGCAGCGCCGTGCCGTGCCCCACCCCCTGCCAGAACGCGCGGTCCACCGCCAGCCCTGTGTCTGCCACCTGGTCTGCGGCGCTGCCTGCCGCCGTGAGCAATGCGCTGATAATCGTGCTATTTGTGCCCGGATAGAGTGTCCGGACGATCACCTGAGTCAGCCGCGCCTCAGCCGCGCCGCTGCCCGTGCCCGTGGCGCGCAGCGCCCACACGAGGCCATCCGCCTCGGCCACCGTCACCGCGATGTCGGTATCGGCATCCACGCTGCTACTCCACAATACCCCGCCCGCGTCGGTGCGCAGCTCCGCTACCCACGCGCCGCTGGTGAGCGTGACCAGCGCGTGGGCCTCGACGCGCACGATCCCCGCGCCGAGCACCGTCAGATCGTCGGGATAAACGACCGTCCCCTCATCGCCGGTCGTATATGTGCCGGATGGCGCGCCCACGTAGACGCGATTATTATTGTCCGCATTGAAGGCTGAATCCTCAGCCAACGCACTCTCCCAGGCGCTATATCCGGCGTCGGCGAAAACGCGCCACACCTCCGTGTCGTTGAGCCGCATCCCCGGCCCTTCGGCGGTCAGCTCGAGTTGCGTCCCGCGGCGCGTCGCGCCGGCAAAATACCCCTGCCACACCAGCACCCCGGCATAGCGGAACTCCACCAGGTCCTCACTGCCGGCATTGAGCAGATACCACAGATCGCGCTGGGGGGCGCTGATGCTGATGCGCGCCGTTGCAAAGCCCACCCCCACCCGCGTGTCGAAACTCCACGCGCTCACCCGCGCGGTGAGGTCCTCCGCACCGCGTGTCGCCGTGGTGATGAGCATCTGCATCATGGTTCGTAATCCCGCAGAATAATGGGGAAATACATATCGTAGGTGATAGTCGGCCCGCCGCCGCAGCCGATGCCCGCACACGGCGTCGAACTGGGGAACGGCGTCTCGATCCACGGGCGCGGCGTATACGGCGCCGGCGTGAAGGTCGGGCGCGGCGTCGCGGTCGGCGTCGGCGTCGGCGTCGGCGGCGTCCCCGGTTCCAGCCACACGGTTACGGATTGCGTCCCCCCGCCGGTCGTCAGCGTTTCGGTGATCCCGGCCAGCGTGAATACGCGCGTAATCACCGCCCACGACTTCAGCAACTCGTAGCGCGTCGTCGTCACTACCGGCGCGGCTACGATCCACGTCAGCGCCCCCGTCGCGCTGATCACCGTCCCGCCCGTTTCAGTGATGTAGGCCGTCAGGGAGAGCACACTGCTATCCCACACCTCCGTCAGCGTGAAGGGCGTCGTCGTCGTGATGCGGTCGCTAATCGCCAGCGTTGTTGTCTCCGTCACCGCGATGGGCGTGCTCCACCAGTCTGCCACCTGCGCGTCGTTGCGATACACGTTTTTGTACCACGCCTCGACCCACGGCGTCGGCGGTCCAGGCGGCGCCGGCACCGAACTAAACGTCGTCAACAGCGTCGGTGTCCCGCTCAAAATCCCAGCCAGTAGCGCCATCGCGGCCGCCGCCCCTAGCGCCATCGCCGCCCAGCCTACGCGGCTACCGCCTTTCCTGATTTCCTCTGAACTGGAATCGTATGTATAACTCATCTCATCCCCCGTCTGCTGTCTACCGTCTACCGTCTACCGGCATCACGGCAACCAATCATAGTGTGGCCGCGCAAACACCTGCACAATTGCCGTGCGCAGCGCCTCCGCGCCGTTGCCGTCGTTCTCCAATGCGAACGAGAGCATCTGCGCGCTCTCCGCCGGCGTCACCCACAACGGATTCCCGTGCGCTTGCAGGCTGGCATAGCGCACCCCGGCCAGCTCATACGCCAACTCGTTGCGCCAGCCGTCATCCTCCATGCACGCCTCATACTGGCAGTTGTAGCCCTCGTTGAAGAAAATCCGCCGGTACTGATCGTTTTCAACCGGCAGCAGGACCACATAGTCCAGCCAACTCTCCGCGCTGCCACTCAACCATAGCCGCAGATCCGCGCGCGGCTGGTGGACGAAGCCCCCCGGCGGCAGCACGATCTCGCCCAGGTCTGTCCACCCGTTCTGCCCGGTCGCCGTCGTCTCCCCGTTGTCCTGCACCGCGTACTGCTCCCGGGTTAGCGCATAGCCCGCCGCGAACGTCCACGTCGCGCCGTTCAGTTGCCCGTTCGCCAGCACGCGAAAACGGCCCACCAGGTCGGAGACCAGGCTTTGCGCAATCGTCCAGCGGAACTCCGTCGTCCGCCCGCGCGCCATGTTACTATACCCCTCGCCCGGCTCGCTGTAGGGCGTCAGTTCGCTATCCTCGCCCTCCAGCGTCAACTTCTGCGGGCGCGCTCCCCAACCCACGCGCACCGTTTTCAGGCGGCGCGTGCTGTTGTAGTTGTTCTGCACGCGTAGGCGCAGCGGCGTTTCCACCGTGCCGTCCGGCGTCTCCACGATCACCCAGTTATTGTGCGTGGGGTCCATGTCGTCGCAGTTCATCACCTGCGCGTAATCGTAGAAGCCGTCGCTGTCGGGCGTCACCACGCCGCTATACTGCGTCCAATTATTTTTCACCTTGAGCAACGTCTCCGGCCCCGACCAGTACGGCCCGCGCTCCCACGTGAGCCGCAAAAACGGGCCCTTCTGCAACCGCACTGTGCCGTTGATCAACGGCGCCTCATACCACTCCGTAGCTCCGTGTCGCGTACTATCTCGAAAACGCACGACCACGCGCCGGTCGGCGCGTAAACTCTCCTGCCATAGCAGCGCCCGCCGCAGCGCCGTCGCCACCGTGTGACACGCGCCGTGCGGATCCGCCGTCCCCGCGCGCACCAGCGCGCTATCGACCACCGTCTCGCCGCGGTGCGCCACAGCCCGCGTGCCGTCGAAGCGCCCCTGGCGGCGCTCGATTGTCAACGCTGGCTCCGCCACCTCGAACTCGACCACCTTGTCGCCCAAATCGAATCCGGTCGCCGCCTCACCGCCCACCCCCCACTCAAACCGCGCAATCTGCAAATACCAGGTCATACGTACCCCGCCACGCGCTGGCCGATCAGCTCACTGATGCGCCACGCCAGGTCCTCCAGATCGATCCCGTTCGCCACCTGCGCGTTGACCGTCACCGGCGCGCTTACCGTCGTTGGCGCGGCCTGCTCGTCGCGCAGCCCGGCAAATTCCGCGCGCAGGCCGGGTAACTCCACCCGCGCCAGCTTATGCGTCGCCGCCCCAATGCCCAATAGCCCAATCTCCAGCGGCGTGGGACTCCCCGGCGTCATCCAATCGGGCAGCGTCAGTGACCCCAATTTCTCGGCCAAATCCTTGATCCAGCCAATTGCCGTCTGGAAGGCGGCCGAAATCCCATCCACGCCTCCGGTCACGCTCTCCAACCAGCCCGTGAACTTTTCCAGGATCGGCCCAAACGTCCCGCTAATCCAATCCCCCGCGCTCTTCAACGCCGGCAACAACACAGTCTCCCATAACCCCGCCAGCGCCGTCACCGCCACGCCGATCACCGTGGTCAGCAGGTCTCCTAGGGCCTGCATCAGCGGAATCACGTTGGCCTGCACGAAGCTCCACACCGCCATAATTGCCGGCAGCAGCGTGTTGTTCCAGAAGTCGCTGAGCGCCTGGATCGCCAGTGGGAGATTCGTCTGCAACCAGGCCCACAGCTCCTGGATGACCGGCAGGATAGTCGCCCACGCGTTTTCCAGCGCCGTGCGGATGCCCAGGAAATCCCCCTCCCAGGCTGCCCGCAGCGCCGCGACCACGGCCACCAGCAGCACGAATGTCGCAATCACCGGGGCGGCTGCGGCGATCACGCTCATAATCGCCGGAATGACCACGCTCGCAATCGCCCCGCCCAGTACGATCAGCACATCGTTCAGGCTCACATTCTCCGCAATCCACGCCCCCACCGTCGCCGCAATCGGCGCGACCCACGCGCTGAACGCCTGCACGCCGCTCACAATCGCCCCGATCCCGTCGGTGATGGCTGCGGCCGTCTCCGGCGGTAGGAATTGGCCCAGGATGATCTTGAACGCGGTCAACGGCTCGACCCCCACGGAGAGCATCCACTGGAAATCGCCGAACGCGCCCACGACCTTATCAATCGTCGGGATGATCGACCCCTGCAGCAGCGTCAAAAACCCGCCCAACGCGCCGTTCACCAGCGGCAGCGCCACCACCCCCACCTTCTGGAGCATATCCTGCCACGTCGCGCCGAGGATGCGCTGCTGATTCGCCAGCCCATCAGAGGTACGCGCGAAATCGCCCTGCGCCAGGCTCGACTGTTCCAGGATCAGCGCAAAGCGCGCCTGCGTCATCGCCGCCTGGTCCACCTCCTTAGTGGTCTTCGCCAGCCCCATCTCCACGGCCTGGGCGCGCACCGCCGCGTCGGTGAGATTGATACCGAGCGCCCGCAGCGGCTCGGTTTCTCCCACCAGGCCAGAACGGAGCTTCTCTAGCACGTCCGTCGGGTCAAGATTGTTGAAGCTGGCGAGGTCGGCGGAGAGCTGCACCAGGTCCGTGCTCATCTGCGCGCTTGCGCCCTGCCCAATCCCCATCGTCCGAAACAAATTGCCGAACGTCCCCGCCGCCGCCAGCGCGTCCCGTTGCGCGATGCCCATCGAGGCCGCCGTCGTCGCGCTGAACTGCTCGACCACGCCGGCCGAGTCGCCAAAAACCACCTGCACCTTGCTCAGGCTCTCCTCGAAATCCGACGCCGCGTTGATCGCCTGGGGGCCAACTGCGACCAGTCCCGCAACCAGCGCGCCGCCGACGATACCGGCGGCGCCCAGGGCTATTTTTCCGATAGACTGCAACCCCGGCAGCAGCGCTTTTCCCACCACCGCCGCCGCCGATAACCCGGCCTGGGCGACATGTCCTAATGCCCCGCCCAGTTGCCCCAGTCCGGCCAGCGCGCCGCCGGCCGCTTTCCCCAAGCCGGAGACCACCGTACCGATGCCCTGGATCGCCGGCGCGAGCCGTTGCCCCAGCCGCCCCATTAGCGTCGCCGCGCCGAGGCCGAAGTTCGTCAGCGTCTGCCGCGCCGGCGCGAGCGCCGTGCCGATGCGCGCGCCAATCCCGGCGACGGCCGTGCCAATGCCCTCGCGCAGCGCCATACCGGCGCGCCCGGCCACGCGACCAAGTGCGCTCACCAGCGGAATACGATTGGCTAATCCGGCCAGGCTGGCCCCGGCTTGACTGACCAATTGCCCGACGCCGCTAAACGCCTGGCGTAGACCCGCGCCGGCCTGGGCAAAATGCTGCTGCGCGTTCCCGAAGTTGGTTTTTGCCGCGTTGAGAAACTGCCGCGTTTGCTGCTCGGACTTCTCTAAGCCCTTGCTAAACCCGCGCGTCTCCGTCGTCAGACTGACGACCAAACTAGCCAGCGTCGCCATCCGTGAACCTCCCATAGCCCGCCGCCGCCATCATCTGCGCAAATGCGCGCGTTTGCTCTGGCGTCTGTTTTTTTCCCTGGGCGGTAAAACGCGGCATAAACTCCTCCGGTGTGAATGCCTTGCGGCGCTTCTTCGCATCCCGATGCACGTTTGCCTCCGTCGCAGCGATGATGCCCGCGCGTAGATCGGCGCGCTCTTCGCCCCACGGCTCCACGCGATAGTACGCCTCCCACTCGGCCAGTTCCCGCGCGCTGATGTGCGCCAGGCCCCAGGCCACGCTCGGCCAGTGCAGGCTCAACGCCAGGCGGAACACGAAGCGCCGCCCGGCGTTCTCCCTCAGTTTTTTTCCAGTTCCGCTACGTCCGCCGGCGAGAGACCGGAGAGCTGCTGCGCCACCTCAAACAGCCGCTGCAGCACCGTGGCGCTCTTAGCCCCTAGCCGCTCCACGTCGCCCTTCTGGAACAGCCGCTGCCCGTGCTCGTCCACCACGCAGCAGGCGACCACGCGCGCGCGCAACCCCGTCACATCGCCCACACCCTTGCCGTCCTTCGTCAGCACGCTCTGCTCGATGGCGTCGCGCTCCGTGCCCGTCATTCCCCGCATCAGCACCTCGCCGCCCCACTCCGGCACCGCGACGCGCTGCGTCGGCAGATCGGGCGCTTGCAGAATCATATCCCGTGTCAGTAAGCCGCTCATCTCGCCTCCTACACCAGCAGCCCGGTCGGGGCGCCGGTCAATTTGAGGGTTACACTCGCGCCGAGTTTGTCATCCACCGGCGCGCTCGGCTCGAAAGCCGTCACCAATGCCGCAAATGCCCACTCCGTCGAACTCGTGTCCGGCCAGGTTATGGTGAAATTTGTCACGGCGCGCGTCGTCAGCGCGTACAGCAGCGATCCCGCCGCGTCGCCTACCTGCGTAGTCTCCGTGGGCAAGAAATTGAGATCGGCGGTAATTTCCCCGCCATCCAGCAACCCACCCACAAATTCCTTCCACGCATCCGGGCTTTCGTGATGCGTGATCTCAATCGGGTCCAGACTCAAGCCTGGCCCGCTGAGGCTATTCACCTCGGCAATCGCCTGAAAGGCCTCGGGCGTACCGCCGTCCCCGATGCTCAACAGCGTTCCGTATGCCGCCATCCCCTCACTCATGGTCCCCTCCTACGATCTCAAGCCGCCGGAGAGTATGTCACTCGGCGCGCCGGTCAATTTGAGGGTTACACTCGCGCCGAGTTTGTCATCCACCGGCGCGCTCGGCTCGAAAGCCGTCACCAACGCATCAAACGACCAGGCCGTGCTATCCGGCCAGGTCAATGTAAATGCGGCCGCCGCCCGGCTGATCATCGTATACAGCAGCGATCCCGACGCGTTGGCCGTGTGGGTCGTGGCGGTGGGGATAAAATTCACATCCAGGGTGATTTCCCCCGCGTCGAGCAACCCGCCCACGAACTCCTTCCACGCATCCGGGCTTTCGTGATGCGTGATCTCAATCGGGTCCAGACTCAAGCCTGGCCCGCTGAGGCTATTCACCTCGGCGATTGCGCTTCCCTCAATCGCCAGAATCGTTCCGTAAGCCGCTATCCCATCGCTCATACTACCTCCCTATACCAGATAATCACATCGAGCCGCCCCGTCGGGCGGACAAACGTATCCGCCCACTCGTGGCGCTCACTGTCGATGAAGAGCGCCTGCAACTCCGTCGTCCCCACCGTGCCCTTGTACCCCGTCAACGCCGCGCGCACGGCGCGCACCAGCGCGTGCAGCGCGTCATAGGTCTCCGCCTGCGCCGTGAGCTGCATCCGCGCGCGGATCAGGCCAATGTCGCCCTGGTCGTGCGTATACTGCCCGGGCGCGCTGATGAGCTGGTAAGCCAGCGCCGGCGTCACTATATCCTGCGGAATTAACACCGGATAGACCCGGTTGCCGCACCGCGCGTACACCGCCGGCGCGCTCGTGAGCAGCGTCCACAAATCCGCTTCCAGGCTCATTCGCACAACTCCAAAATCACCGCGTTGAGCACCGCGCCCACCGTGCGCACTGCCCGGCTATCCTCGCCCTGCGCCGTCGCATCCCACGCCGGCCGCAAAAACGGCTGCGCGCTCATCCCCGGATGACTCGCCCCGGCGACCAGCCGCAGCTCGCCCTCGATCTCCAACCGGAGCGGCCCCGGGATTCCGTGCGGCCCGGCGCCAAACTCAATGAATTTCCAATACCACTTATCATCGGGCGGCCCCACGTGGACCGTCGTATAGTTCGCGCCGGCCTTCTCCACCTCCGCCGCGATGCGCGGCGTGGGGGCCAACGGCGCGGCCGCATCCGCGATCTGCTCCGCCCCGGCCAGCGTCGCCCGCGTCAGCGCCTTGCCGACATCCGCGTCGAGCGCCTTCAGCTTGCGCAGCAGCGCCTCACCGCCTTTGATCTGCACACTACCCACCGGGGAGCACCTCCGTACACAACAACTGCACCTCGCGGCGGCGTTCATCCACGCGTACCACACTGCGCACGTTGTACAAACGCTCTGCATGCACCGCGCGCATTTCCGGGCGATAGTCCAGCGTCCCCGGCCAGCGCAGCACAATGCGCGTCGTCAACTCGGCCCCGGCCATCGCCTGCTCGTTGAACTCCCGCCCGCGCAGCGGCTCCACCGCCGCCCACGCCGTCAGATAGTCCGTCCAGGTGATCACCTCCTCGCCAAATGTGTTCTGCGTGACCACTTTATCCTGGATTGTCACCCGCTGCCGCAACCGTCCCGCGCGCATCAGTAGTCCTCCATTGTCACTCTGCGGTTCCCCGCTGTCATTCCGAGGTCCTCCGAGGAATCTCTACCACCCAAAAACCCGATAGGTCTGCAGCAGATACTCAAACGCCAGCGGCGTCGTCGCCAGCACCCGCGTATCCGTCACCGCCTCGCGGTTCTCGTACAGATGCCCTACCAGGAGCAGCAGCGCCTGGCGGATCGCCGTGGGGACATCCGCGCCGGCGTCGCCATACCCGGCCGTGAACGCGATCTGCACGCCGTTCACGGCGGCCAGGGTATCGCTCGGCCAGGCCGACGCGCTGGGCAGCGCGATCCGCCCCGGCGTCCCCGCCGTATCGACTTCGTAGTCCGCCGCGCTGAAGGTGTGCGTCACCCCCGTGCTATCGGTATACGTGATGCCGTCCACCGCCTGCAACGGCGGCAGCGGCAGCGCCACCGTAGGCGTCGCCGGAAACGCGTCGCGCAGCAGCTCCCAACTCTGGCTGATGAGCGCGCGGCGCGTCACCTGCTCGACCAGTTCCCGCGCAACCACAATCAACGCGCTGATCAACTCATCATCGTCATCCACGTCCACGCGCAGATGCAGCCGCGCTTCCGCCAACGTCACTGGCTCCACGTCGGGACCGCTCACCAGGCGCAGATTCATCTAGCCCACCAACACGTAGAACGTGCCCGTCTTCGTGTCGCCGCCGTTGGCGATCACGAATTTCACCCGGTCATTGCCTATGTAAACCGGCTCATAGGTGTCCGCGATGTCCGCGCCCGCCGTATCCTGCACCAGTCGGCGCGGGTAAACCGTCTCTGATGCATCGACGTTGGTATCCACCCACACATTTTCCCCGCCGGCCTCGGTCGTGATCGTAAAATCCACCCCGGCGGCGAAGTCGGTTTTTTGATACACAATACCCAAGATCTTCCCGGTGATGCGCCCGCTGTACACCGTCGCCGCGCCGCCGGAACTGGTGGTTGCATTTACCGTAACGCGTTTTACGAACATAGCGCGCTCCTATTTCCCCGCCAACCAGTACAGCGTGGGAACCGTCACCCCATCCTGCACGCCGATGGTGATACTGACCGCATTAGACGCCAGGATATAGACCGTCGCCGTATACCCGCCGGTCGCGCCGGGCGTCAACAGCGCCACGGTGGGCGTGATTCCCAATCCGTGCGCGATGGTCGTGCCGCTCACCACGCTGGTCGCGCTGCCAAAGCGCACCGGGCCGGAAAACGCCACACTCTCCAGGGTGAGCGTCCCCGTCACCCCCACGTTGCCGTTCAGCGCAATGTCTCCGGTGCTGTTGGTGTACGCGCTGCTGTCGATACTCAGCGTACTGAGGCTGTCGAAGTCGCCGTTGGCGTCCACGTTCATTGCGCCGTCGAAGTCGCTGCCCCCGCCGACGTACAGCGTCGTCGCCGTCACGTAGTCGGCTGCCGTCACATCGCCGGTCACATCCCCCACCAGGTCGCCATACAGCGTGGTGGCCGTCACATAGGTCGCGCCGCTGACGTTGCCGGTCACATCGCCGGTGACATCGCCAGTAATCGCGCCAACCGCCGTGAGCGTGCCGCTGACGATCAGGCTTCCGGTGATCGTCACATCGCTATCTAGCGAACTAGGCGAAAACCCAGTTACCGTCGCCCCAGTGAAATCCGCAGTCCCCGCCACGTCGAGCGCGCCACCCGCCTCGACCGCCAATGTCCCGCCGTCGCCGCACACCCACCGCGCGCCACCTTGCTCGCGGTAACACGCCGTCGCATACTCCCCGCTCTGCGCCACCTCCGGGTCGCTCAACAGCACCGCGCCGCCCCACACCCCCGCCACGACCAGGGCCAGCAAAACAACCAGCGCCGCTGCGCGTTGCACGCATAGCCAAAATCCGTTTTCGTTGTTCTCTACCATCGTCGCCTCCTATACAATGTAAAAATCGTCTTCCGCTATCTCGTCCGGCGCCGTGACGCCGGCCAGCAGCTTTTTCACCACCGCGCTCCCCGCGCGCCCGGCGCGCCCCAGGCCGCGCCGCCGATCCCAGGTCTTATAGTCGCTGGCGACCACTATCTGCGCGCCGCGCTCGTAAAATGCTGCCGGAAACGGGGTGCGCGCGCCATAACAGCCTTCCAGCACCACCCGGCAGCTTGGCCGCAACTGCGGACCCGCCAGCACTCCCGCCACCGTCAATGCCGGGATCCCCTCATCGCCCCACAGCGTGGGCGTCCCCGGCGTCCCGTGTAGCGCGATGTAAATCAGATCGACCTCACCGAGGCGTGCGTAAGGGAACGTGTCCGCTGTCAGCGGCGGGCATGTGAGTGGCAATGCGGGCGCCTTAGCCAACGCCAGTCCTATTAGGTTGTTTAGCCACCCTGATTTGTAGCAGTAGATAAGTGCCTTCATTTCTTACTCCTTTGTGCATCCCGCCGCATCTGTAAGCGTGTGATCTGCAACGCGATCAATGTCAGTAGGGTTACGCCAACTAACAGCCAGTCCACCTTGACTGTGACTTCGCCCGGGTCAATCACCGTGCCCGTTGTCCGGCTCGTGCTTTCTCGTTTCGGCGCTCCTATCGTCTCGCTAAATGCCGCCAGCACCTGCGCCGAATTCAGCCCGTCAGTCGCCGCGCGCACCGCGTATTCAAAATCGGCATTCTCCTGCCGGAGCTGCGCAAAGAGTGCTCCCAGATCGCCCGCCTGGTCAATGTAGGCCACCATGCCATAAGCTTGTGCGTACCAGCGCTGCATAGTCTCTGCGTTGCTATATGTGCGATATTGCAATGCGCGCCATTCGTACAGCTCATCCCGTGGTCCCATGCGTTTCAGCAATGTGACCTGTTCCGCATGATTGTGCGGCTCACTCCACACCGCGAATCCCTCCGCAAACCAGGCTGGAATGTAAAAGCGATACGGCCATAGCCATAAGTGCGTGATTTCGTGTGGAATCGTCACGTTGAATAGATATTCCTCGTCATATTGGCAGGGCCACTGCACCGTCACCCCGTAACGTGCCTGGGCCTCACCTGATCTTAAACCGCTCGTCCCGTAATCATCCTGGCGTTGATAGATGACCACGCGCGCTTTTGTTGGAATCGGCTCGCCGAAGCGCGTCACCAGGCGCGTCAATTGTGCCTCGGCATCCATCAGCGCTCGTTGCCCGTAGTCCTGCGGCCTGTCGTACCAAAATACATCGGCATAAGTGCCTTCCAGCTTTTGCCAGTCCTGGGACGTGTCTGTAACCTCCGTGAAGTCTGGCTCCGTCCAAAACGGCGTCATATTGTCTCGTGTGCCGTCCCACCAGTAACGCAATACCATGAACGGCGGCAGGGCGGTTGTATCGAACGTAACAACATATCCGGCCTCGCTCTCTGCTGGAAACTCTACCCATTCTGACCCGCTCCATACTTCCTCAATCGTCAGTCGTGCCAGTTGGATGTCCGTGTTCTCCAATGCGAACACGAGGCCGCCCTCACGCGGTTTGACGTTGTAAATTAACGGCTCCGGATCCTGATACTCACGAACCGCCAGTGTATTGTCATAGTCTAACAGCCCACCCAACAACAGTAAAACGACGATCAGGAGTGCGCGTTTCATGCGTCCCATGCCTCCCTGAAATGCGCCATGGCGCGGCGATAGCGGCTCTTCGCCGCCTCTAGTGACACCCCCAGTTCCTGAGCAATATCTGCAAATGACAAACCATCAGTGAAACGTAATCTCAGCACCGTGTAATACTGCGGCTGGAGTTCATCTAATATCAGTCTCACATCCACAATGTGATCAGTAGTCTGATCCGGATGCAGCGCCTCCAACGCTTCCAGCCTCATTACCGTGGATTTCTGCACGCGGTAATAATCGGCGATCTTATACCGCAAAATTCCCGCCGTCCACGTAGCGAAAGACGCTCGACGATGCCATTGCGTCATCGCGCGCACTGCTGCTAAAAGCGTCTCTTGCACCACATCCTCGACGGCATCTGGAGGCAACCGCATCGCGGCTCGACGGACCAATCCAGGCCGCGCGTGCGTACACAACACGTCTAGATCATGGAACCTGGTAGAAGAGAAATCGGACATTGGTATAAATTCCTGAGATCGTAATAGGAACGGTATACGTAAACTGCATCCCGTCCATGATGATCGGCCCATCGAGCGACACTCCTGCTCCATGCGTCGTCAGCGTGATCCCCCCACGGGCGCGCACGCTAAACGTATTCTCTCCTGGAGAATCGTAATTTTCGGCGAGATCGTCCGCCCAAACGAAGCTTCCATTGTACAGCGCCCGGGCCTGACGCCCCAAGGCGATGCTATAATCTCCTGCCGCAGTCGTAGATCGCCCGCCGGCGACACTGTAATCTCCAGCCGCGGTGGAGAGATAGCCGCCGAGGTTAACGGCATAATTCCCACTGGCGTCAGGGCGGTACCCACCGAGCGCGGTCGCGTAATCGCCAGTCACCTGTCCTTCGTAACCGCCTAGCAAACTGGCATAGGTTGATGTCACCATCCCATTGTAGCCGTTGAGGATGCTGCTGTACTGTGCAGTTGGTCCGCTGATCGTATTAGAAACTCCATTACCCACGAACCCATAACCAGCTTGGCATGCTACCACCACGGCCGGTGTGATGGGACTATAGGACGTGATCATTTCCGTATACGTCACGACTGCGGCGTTCGCAATCAGATTCCCAAATCCTCCCAGAATCGAATTGTACGATGTGTGACAGGTCGCCTCGTTCGTCTCGTCATCCCATTCGCAATAGTGCGAGTTGTTTTTTGTTCCACTCCACTCAGCGTAATCGCTATAATTTGTGTACACCCCCGTGACCGTGGCCGTCATTGTGTCCGCAATGGTGTTGTAAAAACCGTTGCCGATGAGCGACATATAACCGCCCACCGCGTTGCTCTCCCCATTTATAATGGTCCCGTATGTACCTGGTCCACCACTTACTATATTGCGCGAAAACTCACGCGTGCTCCCATCGCGCACGTTACCAGTGCCCAGCACGTTCCATGCTCCATTGCCGATCAACCCGTATGAACTGAGCGTACTGATTTCGTTAAGATGTCCAGAGCTTAACGCACTGTATTGCCCCTGGGCGCGATTGTTCGTCCCGCCCATCACCGCGCCGCCGTTATTTGAGATATTACCTTGTCCGGCGCCAATAAATCCATAGCCCAGGTAAATTCGATTTGACACACCGCCGCCCAGGAACGCGTACCACGAATCGATCCTATTCCCGTTACCTCCGCCAATAGTAGAAAACGTCCCGTAATTGTAGTTTCTCAGCCCGGAGAGGACCCCACAGTAATCACCCGTGCATAAGTTAAAGGCCGATGTAGACGCTCCGTAACTGTTCGCCCCACCTCCGCCGACGACCGATCCCTGTCCGCTCGCGGCATTGCCGGAATACCCGGCGATGATATTGGGCGATGTCGTCGCGCCCGTGACACGCAATCCGCCGCTGGTTACCTGAATCGCTACGGTATCGTTCAGCGAGTCGCGCACGACGCCATCGCCGTACATATCGATGTCCTCGGTCACGATATCCCCGAAGTAGTTCGATCCCTGCGCGATTTCCTGATCCTGAGCCAGCAGCCACGCGACTGCGAATCCGGCCAGTGCGGACAACAGCACACATACTAAAATAAGCCATAGCTTTTCTCGTGTCTTCATTCTCAACTCACTTTTGTCGGGTAATCTTTTCCAACACTGCCGGGCCCCATACCGCCGGTAGCTTCTCCATCAATAGCGCTTCATCGTCCTCGGAGAATGTCACCGTTCCGCCTTCGTGAACGGACGCCATCAGTGCAAAACACTGTGCTATCTCATCATCCGTGCTCTCCGCATCGTTAATACACCACCATAGCGCGTCTTCTAACACTCTCTGCTGCGTGATGTTAACCGGATCAACTTTGCGCAGCGGATCCTCGTAGGCCAGAACGCGCGTGTTTAAATCAATCGCTATTGGTGTAGCTTGCGCAGAACCTTGAGGTACTGGAGTATCGCTCAACCATAGATAGGCTATCCCGCCTGCTACGAGAAACGCTGCCACTGCAATCCAACCGTATGTTATCCGTTTCATGTATCCCTCGTACTCTACGACCCTAACGTCCGGTACCTGATTTGCAACTTCCCCGCGCCCTGCGTCGCCGCCCCCTGGTTCCACGTGGCAATCAGCGGCGTATCGGTGGAGACGTATTCTGCACCGCCGCTGATCAGTTCAGCCCCGGCTCCCGTGCCATCCAGATTGTGCTGGTGATTAGCTACTAGCCAATACGTGTCTCCAGATTTTCCAACAGCAAATAATGTTATGGCATCCCATGGCGTTGTGCGAATCACCACGCGTTCTGTGATGACACTATTAGCCGGAATCACCCCTATGGCACCGGTTGTATCCGTATACGCCAGAGCAACCTCTAGCACCAGGTCGTCCACTGTATCATAGCCGGTCACTGTCATGTCATATTGCGTGTGGCGATTCGCTCCCTGTATTGGCATCTCACCACTCCAACGTAACGAACACGGTTGCGTCCATCGCCGCTCCGGCATCCAAAATGAAGTGTAGCGCCCGGATATTGGCATTGCCCAGCACCTCGAGCGGCGGAGAGGCATCCTCCGGTAGATAATGCCCTAACGTGGCCTCTGGTGCATCACCATCATGCCGGTAGCGCACCGCCGCTGCGATGGACGTAATCAAGGCCCGGTCTGCTGCTGCCAACTGCGCTTCGGTAAAACCAAAATCGTCTTCCAGCGCGACGGCCGCCGTCGAAACCGTCCCGCTGCGGCTAATCCGTCCCAGCGTCGTCTGATACGTCGCCATCGTGTGCCTCGCTTTCCTGCGCCACCTGGCGCGCCTTCTTCCGCGTGCGACGCCGTGGCGCGGCCTGCTCGCTCTTGCGCTGCGCCAGCACCTGCGCCGCCTGGCGCGCCTCAGTGTGCGCAATCCCGTCGCGGGTGTCAATTTGCACGTCGAACTCTGCCGCCGTGGCTGGCGCTGCCCCGTCAGCGTGCTCGACCGCCGGCGCCGTAGCCGTCTCTACCGGCGGCGCGTCCGCGATCTCCCCGGACGGCGCGACTGCCATCTCCACGTCGCGCTGCGGCGCGTCACGCTTCTCTGCCACCAGTTCAACCAGCCCGCGCGTAGCCATCTCCCGCGCCGTCTCCTCCGGCAACTCCACAATCATTCCCGGAAAAAACACTCCATGTGGCCCCGCCATCCGCGTCTCTGGCCCTAAGCGTACCTGCATTACCCACCTCCATGCTGGGCAGACGGTAAACAGGGGCGCTTGCCCCGTCTACCGTCTACCGTCTACTGTCTACCCTACGCCGTCCCCTCGCTCGGCGCGACGTGCAGCTCACCGCTCACCCCGCTCCCGTGCGTCACCGGCGCCTTGCGCGCGCGATACTGGATGTACGTCGCGCTCGCCACCACCGCGTTTTGCGTCCCACGATCCACGTACAACCGCACGTAGCGCTCCTGCGGGTTCACCAGGTCAATGTAGAAGGTTTGATCGTCGTCGTCATCGGCGATGGTTTGCCCGGTCCCCGCTAGATCGGCGGCGTCGCTCAGATCACTGGCCGCCCCCTGCTGCGCCTTGATCGAGGTCACCGCGCTGCCAGTGATCGCGCCGAAGGTCGCCATCATCAGCACGCCCTCGAAGCCCTGCATATCGAGCGTCACGCCCTCGATGTCGGTCGTCCCCGCCGCGCCGTCCGTCGGCGTAATTGCCACACTGAGTTTCAACTCGTTACTCGCATTTAACATCGTCAGCCTCCTAACTCTGCACTCTTAACTCGCCTTACGCCAACTTCACGCGCGCGAACGCCTCGCTCAGCACCGGCATCCCGTCGGACTCGATCCGCCCGACCAGGCCCACCTCATTGGTCGCCAGGAACAGCTCTTCGGCGCGCTGCATCTCCATCTGCAACGAATCCGCGATCCAGTAGTGGGAGAAGTCGCCCAGGATGCCCACGTACTGCGCCGAGGTGAAAGTGTTGGGCGCATACTCGCTCATAAACGCGGGCAAGCCCAGCACGCGATCCGGATCGCCGACGCGCACGCTTTCCCGCCAGATATACTGGCCGTCGCCGTCCTTGAGCTTGGCGATCTGCTTCATCGCGTCGCGGTGGAAGAGCCAGCGGGCGCGCGCCCAGTACTGCTGTTTGAGGCTGTATTTGCACTCGATCAACCCATCGAATTGGATGCTCGTGTTTGTGTTACCCGCGCTCACATCCCGGTCGGTGTTGATGCCGTTCGCGCTCGCAGTAAACACGCCCAGCGGCTGATCCGCCCCGCTCCCCAGCAGACAGTTGTACTCAAACACCACCGCGAACTTGTACGCGAGTCGGCTGATCGCCAGCGTCTCGGCCCCCGGCGCCAACCGCAGCAACTTGCGCGACAGCTTGATGTACTTCGCCAGCGGGTGCGGCGTCAACTCGCGTTTGCCGATGCGCATCGACGTATCTGCTGTGCCGATGCTTAACTCGCTCGTCCACGTGGGGTCGGCTGGATCCGCATCCAGCGACGGCGCGCCCAACGACTGCGCCCCTACCACGGGGAACACACTCGCCCACTGGCGCATATAGACCAGGTTGTCAATCGCCTGGATCAACCGGTCGGTCATCTGCACTGGCATTACCAAATAGCCGCCCAGCGTGTCGCTGTCGGCCTGCATCCCGCGTAGCTCCGTTGTGCTGCGCGTCCCGCGCAACCAGCCCCGGAAGGTGTTGCGGTATTCCGGCGCAGCGAACGGCGTCAACGGACCCAGGTCCAGATCATCGGGCGGGATATCGCGCAACGCGCGCGCGTGGAACTCGAGGCCCCCGCTGTTCCCGCGTATCTCCGTGGGCTGGGTATCGTTCGCTGGCTGCGCCAGGTCCGCTTCCAACTGCTCATGCTGCAACTGCCGCTCGGCCCGCGCGCTTAGCATATTAGCCTCGCTCAACAGTCCGTCATACTGCTGCGTCTCGTCCGCGTTGAGGTCGCGGTCTTCCTGCTCCGCCCTATCCACCAGGTCGCGCGCCTGCTTAATCAGTCCCGCGCGCTTCTCCAAAAGCTCTCGAATTTTCTTTGCCACTGTCGGTCTCCTATACACTCAGCAAGTCTAAAATTTTCTTACGGCGTGCCCGGCGCGCCCGCGCGCCCACACTCGCGTCATGCTCGCCCGGCGCCTGCCGGGCGGTATGCTCATCCACCCACGCCCGTACCGCCAGCGACGTGCTCGGATACGCCGGGAACGTCACCGGCGACACGTCGTGCAGTTCCACTTCGAGCAGCGTGCGCTGCGCGGGCTGCACATTCCAGTCCCACTGCTCCCCGCCCTTGCATACCGTGAATCCAAATGAGGCTTGATCCACATCGCCACGCCGGATCGACGCGACGGCGTCGCGCGCCCACGTCGTCTCTGGTGGGGTGATCTCGGCCCACAGTCCCGTTGCGTCTTCGCGCAACGTCAGCGTACCGTTCCGCGTGCGGCCCAGTACATAGTCGGGATTATGCTGCCACAACGCGTGGATGTCCGCTTCCTGGATCGTGCGCGCGAACGCGCCGGGGCTGATCTGCTCCACGAAACCGCCCAAGTCTACGCTCCACCGATTGAACGTGGCGATATAGCCCACGATCTTGGGCGTTTCTCCGTCGTCCGCGCGCAACTGCGTTAAGCCGATTACCCGCCGCTCTAGTGTTTCGTCTGTTGGCATAAGCCCCTCCCTAAACCGCAAACTGCGCCAGCGCGTATACCGCCCGCGCCACCGTCCAGCCTGAGCGCCCATACATGCCCAACAGCGTCCCGGCCTCGCCCGTCCACGGATCAATGATTTCAACATCGTCGTCGTCCGTCATCCGCAACGCCGTCACGAAATGGCTGTCCAGTCCGCTCGTCTGCGGGTGGAAATCCACCTGGATCACCTGCGGGCATACGGACAAGGCCGCTTGCAAAAGGATAATCTCAGCCGGTATCGTGCGCCACAAATCGTACCGAACAAAGCGCAGTGCTGGAATGACATCCGTGATCTTGCTCCAATAGAGCAGTCCGCCAGATGTAAACCCATTATTAGCATTGAGCGCCTCCACCAGCGTCCCCGGCGTCGTGTCTGGGGCCACCGTCGCAGCTACCATCGCCGCGGCCGTCACCGCGCACCCCGCGCTGCCCATCGTATAGTTGGACTTTCCCAGGCGCACATTCGCCCACCGGGGATCGCGCTGCGAGAATGCTGGGACCGCCCCCACCTCCGGGCGCGCCAACGGCGCATCCAACCCCAACGCCGTCAACTCCGTCGCTGTCAAGGCTGCTTGCGCCTGCACATACACCGGCCGATACACCCACCGCCGCGTCTCTACATCCCATACCACCTCGATATACCCATTCCTGCCATCAAAATCCGCGTGTTGCATTACGTCCCCCTATCCACTTACTACCATGCAATCGCACCCATCATGAATGGGCGCGTGCCGGTGCGCGCTATTCACTGCCAGCGGACGGTCTGCGCCCTCCGGCTGATAGTCCCCGGCCTCAACGAAATACGCGCTGATACTGATCGTCGTGCCATTCAACCCGTCGCAGTACGGGCAGTTCTCCCCGAACGACCGCCACACCAGCCGCTGCCGCCCGGCGATGAGATACAGCCCCACCGCCAGCGCATTGTTAAAACGCACGCTCTCCCACCGCGCCGTCTCTGCCGCGCGCTGCTCCGGCCATGTCTCCACCTCGCCCTCGATGGCCGGGAGCGCGTCCTCGGCGGCGTCCAACGCTTCCCGCGCCGCCGTGCGGATGCGCGCCTCGCTAATCCCGCAGTGCCGCGCCGCAAACGCATCCAGGTGCGCCGTCACCCAGTCGCGCGTCTGTGGATCGTCCCACAACTGCGCCCCAATCTCATCGGCTACGGCCCCCGCTACCAGCTCCCCATAACTCTGCGACACCGGCGTAAACTGCCGGATCACAAACGCAACATGCTCGCGGTAGAACTGCGTCAGCCACACGCTAAAGGAGCTATAGTCCCCCTGGGCGAGGAACTTGCGCGCTGCCGCGCTAACATCCTGTACCTCGCGCCGCAACGTCCGCGCCGCCACATCCTGATACGTTCCCAGCCACGCGCCCTGTAACCGATGCCGTAACTGCACCGCCTGCGCCGTCCTGGATTCACCCATAGGCTGAATTGCTTCCTGCCTCCTGCTTCCTGCCTCTTGCCGCGTCCCACTCTCCGTCTGGCTAAAATCCAGCCCCACCTGACTAGCCGGGATCATATTCAACGGCACCAGGTAAATCTCGCCCTGTCCATCCGGCAACGGATTCATATTCTCTAACGCGCGGATGTCGTCCGCGCTCAGCCAGCCATTCTGCCGCCCGATGTTGTACGCGGCATAGCGGCTCTGAATATCGCCGCGCAGCAGCCCGGCGACCAGGTGCTCCACAAACAGCGTCTGCCGCTGACTCTCCGTCAGCAAATCACGGCTGATCGCCTGCTCCCACCGCACCAGCCACGGCGTCAGACTGTACGTCACGAACTCCAGGCCCATGTGCTCGATGTTGCTGAACGTCGCGCGCTCCAAATCGCCGACCATGTGCGGCGGCACGCGATACCAGCGGCAGACTTCCTCAACCTGAAAGCGCCTGGTCTGGAGGAACTGCGCATCCTCCAGCGGCATCCCGATCTCCTTGTAACTCAAGCCCTCCTCCAGGATCGCAATGCGGCCCGCGTTATCTAGACCTTGATGCCGCGCCTCCCAGGAAGCCTTGAGCCGCTGATACGCCGTGTCGCCCAGCTTGCCGGGATGTTGCAGTACGCCGCCGGGATTCGCGCCGTTGGCAAAAAACTTGCTCCCAAATTTCTCCGTCGCCAGGCTCATCCCAATCGCTTGGCGCGCCTGGCGGATCGGCGAATATCCCTGCAAGCCATCGAAGCCCAACCCGTGCAGGCGGAACACGCGCTCGGCGGCCAGCGTGCGCTGCGTGCGGCCCTGCGCATCCGGCTGCGCGAGCTGATAATCGAACACCAACTCGCGGCCCACGCGGCGCGGCGTCATCCGGTCGGGGCGCAGCGGCCACAAGGCCAGCACATCCCCCCCGCGCGAAAGCTGAATCTCTGCGTAGGCATTACCCCACGTCAGCACGTGGCCCATCAAGGTGTCGCGCAACTCCACACTCGTCATCTCCGGGTTGGGCAGCGCGTGCAGCACAGTGTACAGCGGGATGTCCGTCGCGCGTTCCTTGCGCCGGTCATCCAACCGCCGGTACGTCAGGAGCGGCAGCGCCGACGCGCCCTCGGCCAGCACGCGCACGCACGCGAACACCGTCGAAACGTTGAGCGCCAACTCCGGCGTCACACTCAGGCCCACGTCCGTCGCCCAGCCGTACCCCTCCGGCAGCCAGTCCCCCGGCGGCGTCTGGCTCACGTGGAAACTGCCGCCCACCGTGGCGCGCCACTCGGCCAGCCGGTACACAATCTGATCCAACCAGTTCACCCTAACTCCTGATTACGCGCGTATTCACTCAAGGCCCAAAATCCCCCGTTCCTCATACACCGATTCCTCTACCGTGTGCCGCGTGGCCCGGTCTAATGCCATAATCAACGCCACCATCCCGTCGATCTTCTCCAGGCTCTTCTCCTTATCCGGCTTGATGTTGCCCGCCGGGTCTGTCCGCGCCACCAGGTTGTCGGCCATCCAGTTAAGCACCGGATTATTGCCGTGCGCGAGCTTATGCCCCAGGATGATTTTTTCCAACTCCTTCATCGGCGGACTCATCGACGCGAACCCCTGGCCGAACTGCACCAGGAAATCCTCGCCGCCCAGCTCTGCCAACTGCGTCTGAATCCGGCTCGCGCCCCAGCGGTCGAATGCGATCTCCGGCAGATCGTAGGCCTGCATATCCTCGTCGATCTGCGCCAGCACATACTCGTAATCGATCACATTGCCGGGCGTCGCCGTGATGTACCCGGCCCGCACCCAGGCATCGTAGGGCACGCGGTCTGTGTGGCTGCGCTCCGTCATCGCCTCCTCCGGGATAAAAAACCGGCAGAGCACCTGATACCGATCCTCATCGGCCTGGGGCGCAAACACCAGCACCAGCGCCGTGATGTCAGTTGTCGAAGACAAGTCCAACCCGGCGTAGGCCGTGCGGCCGCGCAGCCCGGCGGCATCCACCGCCACCCCGCAGGCGTCCCAGTGCTCGCGGCTGATCCACTTCGTCTCACTCTGCGTCCAGATGTTGCAGTGCAACCGCAGAAACGAATTCAACGCGCTGGGCATCTCCCTGGCTCGCGCCGCGAGCCGCCGCATATCCTCGATTTTCTTGGAGACGTGCAGATTGGGATTTGCCTTGATCCACAGCGCCTCGTCAAAGCAATCGTCATCCTCATCCAGCGCGTAGATGATGCCAAACCAGCTATCATCCTCAATCAGTCCGTTGAGTACCTTCAGCGTGTATTCATGCTGCGTCCAGCATAGCGACTGCCGGTCATACCCCGCCGTCGTGATCGCCAACATCAACGCCTGGCGGCGCGCGCCGGTCGCCGTCTCCAACAAATCCCACAAATCGCGCGTCTTGTGCGCGTGTACCTCGTCCACAATCGCCCCGTGCAGGTTCAACCCATCGAGACTATCCGTATCCCGGCCCAACGGCTCAAACTTGCTCGCCGTGTCCTTGATGTGAATGTTATCCCGGTACACCGTCAACCGGCGGCGTAATTGCGGCGAGGCCTTTACCATCCGCGTCGCCTCAGCGTGCGTAATCCGCGCCTGATCGCGCTTCGTCGCCGCGCTGTACACCTCGGCCCCGGCCTCGCCGTCCGCCGTCATCAGGAACAGACCCAGCCCGGCCCCCATCGTCGATTTTCCGTTCTTACGCGCCACTTCCAGGTAGCCCGTGCGGAACCGTCGCGTCCCATCCGCGCGTTTCCACCCAAATAAGTTCCACACAATAAGCTGCTGCCACGGTTCGAGCTTCACCGCCTTCCCGGCCCACTCGCCCTTGCTGTGTTTCAGCAGCCCGAAAAACGCAATCGCAATCTGCGCCGCCTCGCGGTCGAAGTACAACCCGCGCTCCGCCCCGTGATCTATGTCGCGGCGATACCGTTCACACGCGAGCTGCACCGCCCGGCACGCCACCACGCGACCGGTCAGCACATCGTCCACATACCGCTCCGCCGTAAACTCAATCCCCATCTGCTACCTCAACACCATTCCCGATCATCGCAAACAACTCGTCAGCGAGGCTCAACTGCTCCCCATCCCCCTGCACGTGAATGCGCGCCCGGCTACTCGGCGTCAGCCCAAACTCCGTCGCAAACATCCGGTACGCCGCCGCGTTATCCCGAAACACCTGCAACTGCGGCAGCTTGCGCTGCGCGCCGTTGCGGTCCTCAGTCGTCAGGTAATCGACCTCCGCAATCTCATCAATCGCGCGCATCGCCAGCGCGTAGTGTTCCGCCATCAGCGCAAACGCGGGCACATCCACCGAGCGCAGCACTCCGGCCTCGATCACCTGCTCCGCGAGCTTATGCCAGAATTTACGCGCCTCCGCCGTCATCCCCGTGGGTGCGCGCTCACTCGCCGCCTCATATTGCGGCTCATTCGACGGCAGCGGCCTATGCCCGGGGTTGCCCTCGAGTTTTTTCACTGCGGTCGGTTTCGGCTTGCGCCCGCTCATTTTTTCATCTCATTTCGCGTGTGCGAGAAAAAGGCTACCGCGCCGGTCTAGGCGGCTCAGGCGGTAGAGATTTGCTCCCCCCTACCCATCCGCCGCCATCGCGCGCGTTCGTTTTACGACTGTGACATGAATGGCATAACGCCTGCAGGTTGCTTTGGTCATCCGTTCCCCCACGCCGGCGAGGGATGATGTGATCGACGTCAGTTGCGGCGACGACCATGTGAGCGCGCGCGTGGTCGCCGAACGGATCGGCACAGAGGGGCTGCGCGTTGAGGAACATCCGGCGCAGGCGCTGCCAGCGTCCGCCATAGCCACGCTGCGCAGCGGTGGCGCGCCGGTCATCCTCTGGCGGTTTGTGTTCATTACAATAGCGCCCGCGCGAGACCAGGGCGGTGCAGCCGGGATGGGCGCAGGGACGCTTAGCTCTCGTCGGCATCGTGCTCCTCATCCTCTGCACTCGCATTGTCAGAGCGCTCCCACCCGCCGAGGATGCGGGATTGCGCGAGGGCATAGCTCCAACCGCGTGTACCACACCCGGCAGAGGCACGCCCACGGCGCTGCCCAGCGGAGGCTGTCCCGCCTTTCTTACGGCATGGACATCGCCAGCCCGTGTAGGACTGGCCGCAGGTGTGGCAACGCTTAAACCGTTTCCCCATTGTCTCGCCGCCTTTCCACAGGCTCTGGGTAGACCGGCTCCCACACGGGATCGATGCCGGCGACGCGCAATTGGCCTACCAAAACGACGACGCCCAGGCGAAGCGTCTGTATCTCAGCCGCCCGTTGCGCCTCGGTTTGTTCGAGCGCCTGCACGCGTTTCTGCAAGCGCGTGTTCTCCTCCTGTAGTGCGTCGAGCGTTGCAGTGAGACGAGACCACTCGGTTGTGGTCGCCAGGACGCCTGCCTCGACGTTCGTTTTACGCGCCTGTGACCGGGCGGCGATCAATGCGCCGAGGCCCTCGCGCCCGATCAGGGCGACGGCGACCGCGATCAGGATTTCCCAAAAGCCGGAGGTCAAGTGGCGGCTCCCAGCGTGCGCTTGCCGGTATAGAGCAACTGCCCGGTGCCGGCATATGCCAGCCACACCTCCAAGATGCGCCACACAACCGGCCAGCCGAACACGCCCAGGCCAATATCCACCGCGCCGATGTAGTGCAGCCCCACCAGGGCGAGCGCTACCAGCAGCCCGGAGGCCGCCAGCATCTCGCGCTTGTAGGGGAACGTGTCCCACCATGCCTTAAATCCGGGGATGTACATCAACGAGAGGGAGACGATCAGCGCGACGATAGCGCTAATCCCGGGGCCGGATAACTCGACTGTGGGAATCTCAACCGGGGGAACATCTGCCGGGGTTGCTAACGGACTAATGCCCGTGTCCATGACACATCCAACCGCCAATAGCAAAACGATCACTACCAAAACCACCATGCGCTTCATAGGGCCTCCTTGACTTAAACGCAAAAGCGCGCCGCTTCTGTGTACACAGAAGCGGCGCGCTGATTACGCTAACGCCTATATGAGTGTTTGTTACGGGCTTTCCACCCTTATGGCCGTGTAGGGGGGTTACGGCTTGGATTTCCTGGCGTCGGATTTGAACCGAACTCGCGCTGGTGAACCCTATAACCAACTACGCCCAATTTTTAAGCCTTTTCGCCTCGGCTAAAAATCACGCCTCATCGTGCATCGTGAGCGCTACCTTGACCGTCGCCTTTTCCCACCCCGCGAAATTGATTTCCACCTTGCCGCGCTCCATCAGCCTGATCTGCTCTTGATGTTGCTTCAGCCATTCGATGATACGTTGTATTCTGCTATCGGGCGGGTTTGGTGTATCGTTCACATCTTCATAGTATGCGAATTTTAGGGATTGTCAAGAAATAAACCACTAGATGTTGTATAGAACAATTGACCTACACAACCTATAGAGTTTTATGTTGTTGTACTGATTCGGTTAATACAAGAAAATCACTCTCGCTTACTATTCGTATTTCCTGACCATCGATAATCAACTCTTCTGCGCGTCGATGCTTGCTACTCTTCTCATGCCCAACAAGTTTCCGCATATCCTGATTACCCACAACCAGGATAGTCGTCTTCTTAGTTACATTTGCTGCAACTGCACAACCTGCTGACGCAGCTCTATTCGCAGCTTGGCTTCTGGATATCGATAACTCACCAGTGAAGACCAAAACCTCTCCGAACAATGGTCCGTCCTCATTACCATCCCACGTTGCCTTGACGGAATATTGCGACCGTTGGGAGATGGGTTGCTCTGCCCGCCTCAACCAATCCACTACTGCAATTCCAGTTTCTTGCACTGCGTGAAGCAGCACTTCTCCTGCCGCGCGCGCATCTTCTAATGCATCATGATGATTGAACTTGATCCCTAAAAACTCTGTCACATTCGCTATCCGATATCCGCTTTGTGAGAATTGGGGCCAAGCCCTGCGCGTTACTTTGGCCGTATCCAGCCATTGACATTGCAAGAGTGGCAATCTGTATTTCTCGTGAACTTGCTTGAGTGCTATTTTATCGAACGGAGTATGACAGACAACAATTTGCCGATTTAACCATGATTGCACAATAGGCAATACCTGAGGGTAAGTAGGTGAATCCTGCACCATATTCGCATCAATGCCATGAACTTGTACGTTAGGAGGATAAAAGTAATCTTGGGGATTAACCAGTGATGTCCACTGGTGAACAACTAGACCATTAGCATAAGCTATTATGCCAATTTGACAAACACTGGAGTAGTCTGGATTCGCAGTTTCAACATCAAGAGCGATAAAATCAATTTCTTCCATAACGCCTCCACCTTCTGTGTATGTATTTTTAATGTTTACCTACTGGTAGTAGTAAATCGCCTGTTTTAACGCGTTTAACCACTACTGCTAGAGGTTAACCTATTCTAAAATTGCACTGAGTGCAAAAAATGTATCGTTCTTCAGAATTTTGGTATTGACATTTCTATATTTGGACATTATACTAATATCTAGGTTTGGACAATGGAGGGAAACATGGTAGCAACATTAAAACAAATCTCGGAAGAAGTCGGACTTACAGTGCGACAACTGACGAGGTTGTGCCATCGGGGATCAGAAATATTACAGGATGACCCTGAAGCACATTCAACCTACGATTACATCATCGGCGAATTGACATCAGCAGGTTGGATAATCTCTAATGATGAATTCAAGATGTTTATTGATGCACGTAGGGAAACCTCTCAGTAGTCAGTCCAAACCATGGGGCCGCGCCCGTCAGCAAACAGTACGCGGCCCCATCCCAACCAGCACTTTTACAAGCGCATAGTTCCACACTGATAACGAACCGGTTATCAGCCAGACTCCCAGGTCCAGCCGTCTAACCAGCACTACCAGGTGGGCGATACAAGACTCGAACTTGTGACCTCTGCGATGTCAACGCAGCGCTCT
>DAIUDK010000044.1:30296-34316 GCA_036845725.1 Chloroflexota bacterium | reverse complement strand
TGACAGGTCTTTGGCAAACCAGAAGTTCGCACAACCTGCCAGGTTTTCTATCCTATTTTTGGAATGCAAAACCGGGGGCGTCCCAAAACCCCCGGTTGCATCAGAAGGAGGAGAATCCTTATTGTCTGCGGCCCCCGACCACATCTAACCCTACTATACCTCTTATCGCAGTAGATGCTTGACGTGAATCTGACGCTTTCCTGACGATCTACCTAAAAATTGCATCGGATTGACCCGATTCAACGGAAATAGCCGTTACATGCTGCTCAATCCGTTGAGAAAACGTTTTCACGATGCGTTTGATATTTGTGTCCGCAGTTGGCCGCAGCCGGCCTGGATATCGATCCCCCGCCGCAACCGGAGGGTAAAGGGGACGTGACGGCGCTCCAAAATCTGCGTGAAGGCTTCGATGCGCTCCTCGGAGGACGGCTGTCCATTGTATCCGGCGGTGGGGTTGAGCGGGATGAGGTTCACGTGGATGAGCATCCCCGCCGTGCGCGCGGCCAGCGCTTCGGCCTGCTCCGGTGTGTCGTTGACGCCGTCGATCAACACCCACTCGAAGGTGACGCGGCGGTTGGTCTTCGTCAGATAGTCGCTGATTGCGCCGAAAAGTTCGTTCAAGTTGTGCTTGCGGTTGATTGGCATCAGTTCGTTGCGCAGCGCGTCGGTGGCGGCGTGCAGCGAAACCGCCAGGTTGACCTGCAAATCCTCGTCGGCAAAGCGGCGGATCGCCGGCGCAATCCCAGAGGTGCTGAGCGTGATCCGCCGCTGGCCCATCTGAAAGCCATCGGGGTGGATGAGCGTGCGAATGGCGGCCAACGTGGCGTTGTAGTTCAGGAACGGCTCACCCATGCCCATCAGCACCACATTGGTCAGTTTTTGGCCCTGTGCCTCGAGTTCGCGGGCGAGATGTAACACCTGCGCGACGATCTCCCCACTGGTCAGATTGCGTTTGATGCCCATCTGCCCGGTAGCGCAAAACTGGCAGCCGACGGCGCAGCCCACCTGTGTCGAGATGCACGCGCTGCGCCGCTCGATATAGCGCATGAGCACGACTTCAATGGATTGCCCATCGTGCAGTTCCAGCAAATCCTTGCGCGTCTCGCCGTCGAGGGATTCCTGCCGCGCCACCACGCGCGGAACGTACAGCTCGGCCTCCGTGGTCAGCCGCTCGCGCAGCGCCTTCGACAGCGACGTCATCTGCTCCACATCCATGACGAGATGGCGGTAAAGCCACTCCCATATCTGTTTGGCGCGATAACGCGGTTCGCCCCACGTCCCCAACAACGCTTCCAGTCCGGGTAAATCCAAATCGTATAAGTTCGGTTTTGCCATCGTTTCCTCAACAAACTTCGATATAAACCGCGAATCTCGCTAATCTACGCGAATCTCTAGAAAATTAGCGAAGATTCGCGTGATTCGCGGTTAGAATTCTCCCAGGCCTGTACCAACGCTGCCAGGTCGTCGAAGACGACATCCGGGTGGATTGGCGAGGCCGGCAGTTCATCCGCTTGCGTGATGCCGGAGAGTACCAACGCGGACGGCATCCCCAGGCGCAAGCCACCCAGGATGTCCGTATCGAGCCGGTCGCCGATAACCAGTGTCTCTTCTGCTGCGACGCCCATCCGCGCTAACGCCCGCTCGTAGAGCAGCGAGCCGGGCTTGCCGGCCATCACCGGCGTGACATCGGTGGCCGCGATCAGCGCTGCGACTTGCGCTCCGTTGCCGGGCACCAGGCCATCTTCCATCGGGAACGTGCGGTCCGGGTTGGCAGCGATGAAACCCGCGCCGCCCCGGATGAGCAGCGTCGCCGTCGCCAATTTCTGCCAGGTCAGATCGCGGTCCCAACCGACGGCAACGTAATCGGCGCGGTCGCCCTCGGTCAGCACAAAGCCGTGGGAGCGCAGCGCCTCGCGGATACCCGGTCCGCCAATGGGGTAGACCGGCGTGCCCGGCGCGACCTGCATCGCCAGATAATCGGCGGCGGCGGTGGCGGAATTGAGTACATGCTCAGTCGTCGTCGTCACGCCCATACGGGCCAGTTTCTCGACGAATTGCTCCGGCGTCTTGCTGGCGTTGTTCGTCGCCAGGATGTAGGGGAGATGTCGTTCTTCGAGCAGCGCGAAAAAATCGTGCAGGCCGGGCAGCGGCGTCTCCCCGCGCCAAAGCACGCCGTCCATGTCACAGATCACGCCCTTGATCGCGCCCCAGTCCAGAGACGCCGCCTGCCGCGACAACAAGGCTTCGTAGGCGGCGGGCGTATCCACATCGGTCAAAATGTCAGGACCGGCGACGAGCATGGTCACGAGATCGTCGGCATACTGCGCAAATAACGCGCGCCCACCGATGTCGCCAGAGAGTTGCGCCAGTTCGGCGAAGAAGCGCCGGGCAAAGAGTACCGGCATTCCGCGTCGCCCCTCGCGGCCAACGGGAACGACAATTCCGGCGTCGTGCTGCCGCCAGTACGTCACCAACGATCGCAAGAAGCGCGCGTCCACCAGGGGCTGATCCACCGGTAAAAAGACCGCCGCCTCCACCGACGGCGGCAGCGCCGCGACACCGAGGTTGAGGCTGGTGCTCATCCCCTCTTGCCAACGGTAGTTGCGCAGCACGAGCACGTCGCGCCCGGCGAGTGCAGGCGTTACTCGCTCGGCCTCCGCGCCCACCACCACGACGACGGGCGACAATCCCGCCATCCACGCCATATCCGCCACGTGGGTGATGAGCGGACGTCCCTGCCAGGGTAGCAGTTGCTTGGGCGCGCCGAAGCGCGTGGAGCCTCCGGCAGCCAGGATGACCGCCGCGACAGTCGGTTTAGACATGGCTCGCCCAGAACCGCTGGATGATTTCCTCATCCAGCCGGTCGCGCATGTAGGCGAGTGGGACGCGCTCTACTGCCGAGCGGAGAAAGCCCTGGACAATCAGGCCTTCGGCGTCGCGGACGGGCAGGCCGCGCGCTTGCAGGTAAAACAATTGCTGCGGATCGATGCGCGAGGTCGTGGAGCCGTGGCTACAGCGGACGTCGTTGCAGCGGATTTCCAGGCCGGGGATCGAATGGGCGTGCGCGTCCCCTAGGAGCAGGTTGTTGTTCGCCTGGTAGCCTTCCATCCCTGCGGCCTCTTGCTCGGCGCGGACCATCCCGTAGAAGACGGTGCGCGCTTGATCCCGCAAAACGTTGCGATAGAGCAGATTGCTGTACGTGTCAGGCGCGCGGTGATGCTGGTACGTACTCTGGTCGATGTGTTGATCGCCCACGGCGAAGGCATAGCCGTGCATCTGCGCCCGCGCGCCAGAGGCATTGAGCGACGTGGTGAGGAAGTCCTTGCTCATCCGCCCGCCGAGCGCGCCGTTGACCCACACGAAATTGACATCCCGTGCGAGGTTCGCCTCTTGCACGCTCAACGCATAACGGTTTTCGCCCCAGTGCTGAAAACTGGCATAGCGGACAAAAGCGCCTTCTTCGGCGTAGATTTCGACCATTTCGAGGTTGAGTTCGGGCTGGCGCTCCTGCGAGACGCGATCCTGGATCAGCGAGACACGGCTGCCTTTCTCGGCGATGATGAGCGTGTGGTGCAGGCCGCTGCCGGAGTCGTAGGCTACCAGCGATTGCAGTGGACGGGAAACCCGCGCTCCTGCCGGGACGTAGACGAACGTGCCGCCGTGCCACAGCGCCGCGTGGAGCGCCGTCAACTTGTTGAAATCCGGGCGGGTGGTGCGACCTTGCATCCAATAACGGCGGATCAAGTCGCCGTGGGTGTGCAGCGCGCGGTGTAGGTTGTCGAAGATCACGCCGCTGCGGACATCCTCCGGGCGCATCGTCTGGTACGAGTTCGCGTCGTTGCAGTGGACGAGCGTGCCGGAGACCAGGTCCTCAGGAGCCATATTGTGATGCCAGCACAGCGGGAGATCGTCCAGGGACGCGCGTTCGCGCTGCTTCGAAACCACGCGCAGCGAATCCAACGGAAAACGATGCAGCGGCGTGCGCCGCCACGCTTCTTCTTTCTGATGTGGAAGCGGCAT
>DAIUDK010000044.1:0-30196 GCA_036845725.1 Chloroflexota bacterium | reverse complement strand
AACGATGCAGCGGCGTGCGCCGCCACGCTTCTTCTTTCTGATGTGGAAGCGGCATGTCTTGCGCCAGCATCCAGGCCTCACGCCGCACCGCACGCATCCAATCAGGTTCGGCGTAGAAGTCGGACAGCGCCTCGACGTCGCGCAGGCTCACGTCCGGAAATTCTGAGGAAGTCTGCACGGCGCTCATCCGACAAAACCCTCCATTTGCAGATCGATCAAGCGGTTCAGCTCGACAGCGTACTCCATCGGCAGCTCCTTCACGAACGGTTCCAAAAAGCCGCTGACGATCATCGCCGCCGCGCGTTTTTCGGTCAAGCCCCGGCTCATCAGGTAGAAGAGTTGGTCTTCGCTGATTTTGCTGACGGTGGCCTCGTGCTCGATGTGCGACTCGTCTTCGTTGACGTCCATGTAGGGGTAGGTGTCGGTGCTTGATTCGGGATCGAGCAACAACGCGTCACAGGTCACCTTGGAATGCGCGCCTTCCGCGCCCTGCGCCACGCGCACCAGCCCACGGTAATCGGCGCGCCCGTTCCCCTTGCTGATCGACTTCGAAGTGATGAGCGAGGAGGTGTGCGGGGCCAGGTGAATGGCTTTCGCGCCGGCGTCGTAGTGCTGATTATCGCCGGCGAAAGCAATCGAGAGCACCTCGCCGTGCGCGCGCGGGCCTTTGAGGACGACGGCGGGGTATTTCATTGTAATGCCGCTGTTGTGGACAATGAATCCCTCCACAACGAAGTTGCCTGTACCCTCGACTTCAATATCCCACGTTGGTACCTCTGAAATCGAAGGGACACCGATATGCACATCAACCACCTCAACGGTCCCAGGGAGTTCGATATTGGAACGCCCTACATGACGATGCTGCTTCAGTGCTGAATTGGGCACCAATAACATCTTCTGTTTGGTTTCTTCACAAACGTAATCCAGTAACCGAGGATCAACCGGCAATTCAATCCTGTGTGAACCGTGTGCTGTCGTGGTATAGCCCATAATGACGACCTGACGTTCTTCGGCAAATTCCGTATAAATCCGGGGGGTAATGCCCAATGTAACCGCCAATCGTGCCACATCTTGCAGAAGTTGCCGGTTCACGGATTTAATCAGAATTCGGCGCTTTGAAATCGGCAACGTACCATCTGCATCAATATATCCAGCCAAAAACGCCAGCCGATGACTCTCAGGTGTCGAGAACACCCACTCTGGAATACGTTTTGTATCTGCTGTTCCTTCGAGTCCTTGCAAGCCAAATAAATCAGCCAGTTCAACCGAATTCCATGTCAACTGAATGCCATCTTGGCGTTCGGTCGGTGGTGTATCAATGATTTCGGCCATACATTGGATCAGTTTGGTGCGCGCGCGATTGTCACGCGGGATAGAAAACCCGACTTTGGCATACCGTGTGCCTCCATTTTGCGCCGATTCCCGATAAATATTGCCATCACCCACAAACAAACCGAAAAGCCACATTAGATCTACCGTGCTTCGTTCTGGCAACGTAAGACGCAACACCCGATCGCGCGTCGCCTCAAACGTATCTGTATATTGATTGCGAGACGTAAAAGTTGTTTTAGCTTCTGGAATCTTCAACAGATAGGGCTGCCCAAAATCTATCGAACGCCGAGGAACAATCGCCTGGCTAAGGTGATCAGCGCGGATGTAAGCTAGTTGATAACGTCCTAACTTCTTGGGCCGCTCTGGCGTGTAAATGTAAGAATAAAACGGGTGATTATCCGTAACGCGCAATCTCCTTTCACCGTAAGAAACCTCACGCACACGCTGATAGCCGGAAAAGCGTTTTGCCAAAACCTTGCGGAAGACCAACTGCCCGCTTGCTTCATCGAAAGAGAGAACTTCGTCACCAATTTTAAGCGCCTCGATAGGACATAATCCAGTTGGCGTTGTTACCGTAGAGCCTTCGGCCAAACAGCCCAGGTTTCCGTCCACCCAGGCCATCGCGCCGTCTTCTTCCACCACCGCGCGCTGCGTGACCAAGTTGTAGACGTTGGTCGACCAGTTCTGGATCGTCGTGTAGCGCGCTCGCGCGCCTTTGCCGACGAAGATTTCGATGACGCCGGTGTGCAGAGCGGCGGTCGTGTATTGGGGCGCTGTGCAGCCTTCGATGTAGTGGACGTTGCTGCCTTCTTCGGCGATGATGATCGTGCGCTCGAACTGCCCCAAACTCTGCGCGTTGATACGGAAGTATGCTTGCAAAGGGATTTCGACGTTGACGCCCGGCGGGACGTAGACGAAGCTGCCGCCCGACCAAAAGGCACTGTTCAACGCAGAAAATTTGTTGTCAGCGATAGGAACGACGGTGCTGATGTATTTCCGGACAGTTTCGGGATACCGCTGCACGGCGGTATCCATATCCACGAAGATGATGCCGTGGCTCTCCCATTCGGCTTTGAGCGAACTGTAGACCGCCTCGGAGTCCATCTGCGTCTCGACGCCGGCGAGGAATTTGCGCTCGGCTTCGGGGATGCCCAACTTGTCGAAGGTGTCTTTGATCGCGTCGGGGACGTCGTCCCAGGTGCGCGCTTTTTCGGGCGTGGCACGCATAAAGTAGTAGAACTCCTCGAAATCCAGCGCGCCCAGGTCCACGCCCCAGGTGGGCATGGGCATGCGGTCGAAGATGTCCAGTGCTTTGAGGCGAAAATCGAGCATCCACTGCGGCTCGTTCTTGAGTGCCGAGATGCTGCGTACCACGTCCTCGCCGATGCCGCGCCGCGATTGATGCGCGTAATCGATGTCAGTGGTGAAGTCGTACTGCTGTTGATCCTTGAGATCGCGGAGTTCGCTGTGCGGCGTTTCCATACATCAACTCCTAGCCGCCGCAGTCCCCTGCGCTACTTCTTCTTTGACCCAATCGTAGCCTTTTTCTTCCAACACGTCCACCAGACTCGCATCGCCGGATTGGAAGATGCGCCCGTCGTAGAAGATGTGGACGAACTGCGGGTAGATGTAATTGAGCAGCCGTTGGTAGTGCGTGATGACGAGGATGCCCATATTGAGTTCCTGCTGCAAGCGGTTGATGTTCTCCGAGACGATGCGAATTGCGTCGATGTCCAGGCCGGAGTCGGTCTCGTCGAGTATGGCAAATGTGGGCTTGAGCAACGCCATTTGCAGGACCTCGGCGCGCTTTTTCTCGCCACCGGAGAAGCCCTCGTTGAGGTACCGCCGCAAGAACGCCGGATCCATCTTGAGCTTGTCCAGGTCTTCGTTTAGCTCGTTGCGGAATTCGCGCATCGGCATCAAATGCGCGTTGAGCCGACCGCGCGCGCCGGTTTGCGCCTTGTCGCCGTAACCGCGCATCGCGCTGGTGGCCGCGTGGAGGAACGATTGGAGTGTCACACCGGAAACAGACACGGGATACTGCATGGCCAGGAAGAGGCCGCGCCGGGCGCGTTCGTCAGGCGGCAGGGCCAGGAGGCTCTCTCCGTTGATCAACACGTCACCCTGCGTCACCTCATAATGCGGATGGCCCATCAGCGCGTAGGAAAGCGTGCTTTTGCCAGAGCCGTTCGGCCCCATCAGCGCGTGGGTTTCACCCTGACGCACGACCAGGTTGACGCCTTTGAGAATTGCCTTGCCTTCCACATTGACGTGCAGATCACGAATTTCCAGTGTTACCGGCTCCATACCCTAGTCCTCCACGATTGTCTCAGCGGATTGAACGGATGAAACGGAAGGGAAAAATCCGTTTGAATCCGTTAAATCCGTTGACAGTATAGGCAAAACACGGGTTTTGTCAAGGTTTTTTCTTACAAATTCAACACCAAATCCCCAGGAAAAAAAAGGCCAGCATCGCAATGCTGGCCGTCGAAATCACAACACGAGCGGTCTAACCGCTGAACGCTCCGCTCAACAAACCCACGCCGATCACGCCGACGCCAAAAATCATCCCGATGACCAGGGTAATGATGAACCCCACAACCCAGCCAATGGCGACCGTGGCAATCGTCTTGCCGGTATCCAGGTCCAGTCCTTCTTGAATCGCCAGAAAGCCGGTGTAGAGCGAAAATAACCAGGCCAACAGGGAGATGATGGACCCTAAACACGGAATAAACGAGAGAACATTCAACGCCAGCGGGACTTGCGCAAACCCGATCACGCGCAGCATTTCACCGATTGTGGCTTCTCCATGAAAGATCGTCGTTCCCACGAAGTAGGTCACAGCGGCCCAAACCACCCAGCTGATGAAAGCGGAAACGATAGCGACTAAGAAAGCAGACACGAAACTGGTGTCGTTTATGAGTGCTCCGATCCCGCCACCAATCGCCGACAGCACCGCGACAATCGCCACCACCGTCACGGCCTGCGACATCGCCGATTCATCAGTCTCGACTTCAGCATAAACACTCTTGTCCAACTTGATCACACGCAGAATTCGATCTAACATTGCTTTGCTCCTTTTCAAATATGATAAACGACTGAATTTTGTAAAGCTTGTAATGACCAAGCCTACGTATCTATACGTAATATTCCGAAAATAGTATCACGAAAAACGAGTTATCCATATTCCACAGTGGAATCTCTGGCGGAAAATTGTGAGAAGTTTTCCACACCTTTCACATCCGCTACTATAGGGGGTACAGGACTTTGTCACCCCAATATGTAGGAATGGAAGAAATATCACCGCCCTACAACTATGACCGCACAGCACAAAACTGTGGATAACTTAGGGTTTTCGGTGGAAAACTATACGTTTTGGGGGAAAACTCCCTCTGGCAACTACCCGGAAGGGGCCTCCCATACCGAAACAACAACGCTCGCGATCAACGAACTGCCGGTTACCCTGAAACGACCTCAGCACCGATTTGCACAATATTCCCCACTTTATCCCCAACTGTAATTTCATCTAAGTTGCAGATATAGCGATGGCTCCACTTCGTACCCCGATAGGTAGGGACAAAAAAACTTCTCCCCACAATTCACTGCTCTACGATGAGTACTACCCTTTATATTAACTTTATTTCAAAACTAAAATAATGAAAGCTGTTCTACATCTGGCGGTGGGTTGAAGTCTTCAGGAATAAGCCTTCCATCTAGCAAAGCCCGTAATTTGTCGAAATCGGCTTCAACGGTGCTGCGTAAACTTGGTTGATGTAATGCCGCGGCCGGGTGGTACATAGGGAAATAAACGCGCCCGTTTACCTTACGCGGCTGCCCATGAACGACGGAGATTTTTTCGTTGGGGAACGCGCGGTTCATCGAGTGCCGACCGAGGGTGATAATAACCTGGGGGTTGATGATTTCAATTTGTTGATCTAGATAAGGCGTGCACACAGCAACTTCCTCTATTTGCGGCTCGCGGTTTCCGGGTGGACGGCATTTGATCACGTTTGTGATGTACACCACACCGCGATCGATGCCGGCTTTCTGCAACAACTCGCTCAGGAATTTCCCTGCTGCGCCGACAAAGGGAATGCCTTGCTGATCTTCGTGGAATCCAGGCGCTTCGCCGATAAACATCAACGTGGCGTCCACCGGCCCGTCACCGGGGACGGCGTGTGTGCGCCCAACGTGGAGCGGGCAACGTGTACATGCCCATATCTGTGTGTGGATAGTTCCCAAAGCCTGTTCACGGTTGTCGATCATAGCTGTCCTCCTTACAAAAATGGCAAACTAAAAATTCGTTAGCATCCGTTCGATCCGCCGAGAAACCGCGATAGGTTATGCTATGCTTGCCGGTTGAGGGTGAAAGCGGTACTCCAGTAACGCGCGCCGGTGCTGCAAATAGTCGTAATATGCGCGTCCTTCGACCTTGGCGCGCATGTAATAGGCATCTTCTCCGTCGGCATAGTAACCTCGCAACTGCGAAACGACGGCGAAGTCGTACTTGGCGTAGAGGTTTTGCGCCACGGCGTTCGAGACGCGTACTTCCAGGGCTACCGTTTGCGCGCCACTGTGTATGGCTTGCACAAGCGCAGTGTGTAGTAGCAGTTCGCCTAGTCCCCACCCACGCCATTCTGGACGTAGTGCCAACGTGCTGATATGTCCGCGCTCCATTTCGACGCGCACCCCAACAAAACCCACGATTTGTGCAGCCAATGCCGCGCGACGTTCCGCCCACGAATGAGTAGGCATTGCTGGTGTCAATTGCAGGATGAAATAGTAGGCATTGGGATTGAAGTACAACTCCTGTACGTAGGCTGATTCCGGCCAGGGATCGTGAAATACCAGCCGGTCAATACTGGTGACCGAAGGGATGTCTTTGGCTTCCAATCGCCGAATCTTGAACGGCAATCCATTTTCGTTCATCGTGCATATAGAGGTTGGAGTAATGCCGGATCGTCGGTTTGTCCTGCGCGCAGGCGTGTCCAGGCCAGATCCGCCAGGAAGCCGGCCCGCCGTAGATGCAGTGCCGGTGCAGGGAGCGTTAGCGTTGTGTTGGCTGGCACATTCGCCTGCTCGATCTCCCCCACGAGCAAGGCCGGTTCGTCGATTCGGGCAAACAGCTCAGCCCACGTGCCCAGCGCGATCTCGGTTTCGACTCGCCAACCGCCTTCGTGCCAATGATAGCGGGCAGAGCCGGCGCGTTGCCGTCCGGCAGCGAAGACGGCGTACAAGGGCCGCTCATCCGCGGGCTGTGCCGCTACGAGGATGTTCAGCGTGGGGATACCGATCAGCGGCAGTTGCCGGGCGACCGCTATCCCTTTCGCCAGGGCCACGCCGATGCGCACGCCGGTATACGATCCCGGCCCAATGCAGACGGCTACAGCGGTCAAATCGGCGGACGTGAGATCCGAGGCTGCGAGCATTTGCGCGATGCGCGCCGCGAGCGTCGTCGTGTGCCGGTTGACGGCTTCCCAGGTACATTCGCTGCGCAACGTCTGCCCGTCGTGCAGGGCGATGCTGGCGCGTGCGGTGGCGGTATCAATGGCGAGTAGCATCAGTATCCGGCCAGCTCCTTGCGTAGTTTCTCCTGGATAGCGCGGTGGTGGTCTCCATGGGCGCGGAAGGTCAGTGAGCGTCGCTGTTCATCTAGCACGCGCAGTGTTATCCACAGCGCCTCTTTGGGAAAGAGATCGGTCGCGCGCTCCGCCCATTCCATCACACACACGGCCCCCGGATCACCCAGCATTTCCGTCAAGCCCAGGTCTGCAGCCTCGGCGAGCGCGGCGATGCGGTATAGGTCGATGTGATAAAAATACTCGTCGTCCTGGTTGCGGGTGTGGCGGCGGATGATGATGAACGTTGGGCTGATGAGCGACGTCGTTGCGCCCCAGCCAATGCCGATGCCCTGCGCCAGCACAGTTTTTCCTGCTCCCAGATTCCCTTCTAACGCGATGACGTCTCCACCAGAAAGCAACATTCCCAAACGCGCACCTACGCGGCGTGTTTGCTCCGGGCTACGGCTGATGAATTCTATGGCATCTGGGCTCAGGATTGGCATAGTGTCATTATACTACAAAGGCGGCATCTTCCAAAAATCATCTTCTACCATTTGCTCCAACAACTGCCGCGCGGCGGCTTTTGCGCCGGGTTCGCTTTCTCCCGCCGGACCGACGCACGAAGGACAACCATCCGCGCACGGGCACGTCTGCACCCGCTCCAACGTCGCCTCGATAAGACGGGGCCACAAGTCCACCAGACGCGGCGATAGCCCCGCCCCACCCGGCACGCCGTCGAAAACGACAATCGCGGGCAGACCGCTTTCGGCATCGCGTGCCTCCACCGATGCGCCCAAATCTCCGGGATCGCACATCAGGAACACCGGCGCGAGATTGCGCAGCAGGTAAGAAAGGCCGCTCAATGCCGTCCGCGCGCCGCGCGCCCGTTCCAGTTTGCGGTGGCACGGGGGGCAGACCGTGAGCAGGTTCTCCGGGGCATGCGCCAGGCGTAATGCCTCCTGCCGGGGATATTGCGCCAGGAACGTGCGCAGTCCGGTGAGATGATGCACCTCCAGGGGGTGCATCGGTTGCGCCGTGATCCCACACACACGGCAGCGTTGACCGTCACGGGAGAGGATCGTCTCACGGATCTGTAGCCATGCCGGGCCGTAGTCCAGCGGGGCAAGCATGACGCCAGCCTCCGCCAGGTCTTCCACCAGCGCCGAGGGTAACGTCAGCCGGAACGCCTCCGTTTCCATCACCTGCTCCGGCAAGTCGATCTCGCCCCAGCCGAGCGTTTCGTGCGTGCCCTGCTGCACGCGGCGATACGCCGCCGGTTTGATGTGCACACATACTTCTTCGTCGGTGATCTGCGGCGTGGTGTTGAGGTCGCCAAGTGCCCGCCGCGTAGTCAGCCGTTCCACCTTCGTCGAGGACGTGGCGATAGTGTAGTAGTCCAGTTCGGCGGGGCGAGCCAGTGCGATGCCCTGCTCCCAATCCAGCGACTCGATCAGGTACATCTCGCCGCTGTGCAGGTAGACCGCTCCTTCGTGAACCAGATTGGGCGCGCTAGGTCGGTCCACCGTGCCGATCACCGCCCCGGGATCGCCACTCTCCACTGTGGCCTGAATCACGACATTGTCCGGTGTGGCCGAACGCAGCGAGAGCGATTGGGCCGGGTATGCTTCGCCGACCCACGTAAACCGCCCGTTGCGCTCGTGCAGCACGTCTTCCGCGCTGAGCGCTGTAAGGAGCGCGCCAACGTCCTTTGCCCGGCCAAAAGGCTCGTTTGGCTCGAAAGGTAGCTCGAACGCGGCGCATGTGAGGTGTGCGGCGAGCAGGCTCAGCGTGTCGGGATTCACCCGCGCCTCCTCCGGTGAGCGCCCAAAAAAGTACTCCGGGTGCGAGATCAGGTATTGATCCAGCGGCGCCGGCGTGGCGATGAGCACCGAGAGCGACGCCCCCGCCCGCCGTCCGGCGCGCCCCATTTGCTGGCGCGTCGCGGCGATGGTACCGGGGTAGCCGACCAGAATCGAGGCGTCGAGCGCGCCGATGTCGATGCCCAGTTCCAGCGCATTGGTGGCGACGACGACGCGCGTTTTGCCCTCGCGCAGGCCGCGTTCGATGGCGCGGCGTTCCTGGGGCAGATAGCCGCCGCGATAGCCCTGGACAACGTCCGGCGCAAAACCGGCGCGGGAGGCGCGCTCCCGCAGCTCGCGCAGCAGCAATTCCACAGTGACGCGCGCGCGGGCGAAGACGATCGTCTGTACGCCGGCCTGAAACAGCTTCAGCGTCAGTTTGAGGGCTTCACCGGACGCGCTGGCTCGCAGGCCGAGATCGGGGTTGAGCAGTGGCGGGTTGTAGAAGATGACGTGGCGCTGGCCGTAGGGCGCGCCGTCCTCCTCAACCGCGCCGACCGGGTCTTCCCACACCGCTTCGGCTAGATCGCGGGCATTGGCGATGGTCGCCGAAGCCGACACGAACTGCGGTTCTGCGCCGTAAAAGCGCGCCACGCGGCGGGCGCGGCGCAACACGTTGGAGACGTGGCTGCCGAAGATGCCGCGGTAAGTGTGCAGCTCGTCGAGCACGATGTAGCGCAGGCCACTGAAGAAGCGCACCCAGCGGGTGTGGTGCGGCAAAATACCCAGGTGCAGCATATCTGGGTTAGAGACGATGATGCGCGCCTCGTTGCGGATGGCGGCGCGATGGCGTTGTGGCGTGTCGCCGTCGTAGGGACGCAACGCGAGAGGCGCTTGCAGCGCGCCGATCCACTGTTCCATTGAGGTGATCTGATCGTGCGCCAACGCCTTCGTGGGGAAGAGCAGCAGCGCCGTTGCGGTAGGATCGCGCAGGAGCGTGTTGAGCAGCGGCAGTGTGTATCCCAGTGTCTTGCCGGAGGCCGTCCCGGTGGTGAGGATAACGTTCTCGCCACGCAGCGCGGTTTCGACGGCGTGCGTCTGGTGTGTGTAGAGCGCGTCGATGCCCAATCTGCGCCCGGCTTCGGCGATGCGCGGATCCAGGACGTTGGGCCACACCGTCGTATCTGCGCCTTTTGTGGGCAGCGTCCGCCAGGCGGTTACGTTGCGGATGAAGTTTCCGTCTGCGCGTAGTGTCGTAGCGAGCGTTTCGATGATCCCTAGAACTCCGTTATCGAATTTGGCAGCGGGCCTTCGGTGTCGTCCAGCCCGGCGAATTCGTGGACGGCGGCATCTTCGCGGTAGTGTGTGCCCCGCGATTGGCGGTTATGCCATGCCGCGCGGGTGACGATCCAGGCGGTCTGCGCCATATTGCGCAGGCCGATAAGGTTGTCGTTCAGGCGCGTGGAGCGGTAAAATTCGTCGATCGCGCCCCACAGGTGGTTGAGGTCTTGCAGCGCGCGTGCCAGCCGGTGGGTATTGCGCGCCAGTCCAACATACAGCCACATGATGTTCTGGATCGTGCGAGCGTCGCGGTAGACCAGTACTGGGTCGGCGGCGTCGCCCTCGCTGACATCCTGCCAGGGGGAGATGGTGTCGGTGGGGACACAGCACAGGTCGTCGCGGGCACGGATGTCACGCCCGGCGCGATCGCCCCACACCAATCCCTCCAGCAACGAGGTGCTCGCCAGGCGGTTCGCGCCGTGGACGCCGGTACAGCTCACTTCGCCGATGGCGTACAAGCCTTCGATGGTCGAGCGTGCCCACAAATCCACGTGGACGCCGCCGCAGAAGTAGTGCGCCGCCGGGACAACAGGGATCGGTCCGGCGGTGATGTCCACACCGGCTTGCAGGCACGTCGCGTAGATGCTCGGAAAACGCTCTTGGATGCGTGCCGGGTCCATCACGCTCGCCAGGTCGAGCAGGACGTGCGGGTACCCGTGTTCCAACATCTCGTTGTGGATGGCGCGGGCGACGACGTCGCGGGGAGCCAGATCGCCCCACTGAGGCGCGTAGGTGTCCATAAAATGCCGACCGTCCGGCGTGTAAAGCCGCGCCCCTTCGCCGCGCACGGCCTCGGAGACGAGGAAGTTATCGGCGCCGGGCACGGCCAGCGTGGTGGGGTGGAACTGGATGTACTCCGCGTTGATGACGCGCGCCCCTGCCCGGTAGGCCATAGCCAGCCCATCGCCGCGCGCGCCGGGCGGATTGGTGGTATGGCGGTAGATGCGGCCTACCCCGCCCGTAGCGAGGATCGTCGCCGGCGCGAGGACGCGATGAATGACATTCTCGATGCGGGCCAGCACGTAAGCGCCGTTGCAGGTGATGGGTTGGTAGACGGCGAGCGGATCGTGGCTGTGGTGCGACGAGGTGATGAGGTCCACGGCGGTCATCCCGGTGAGCAAGGTCACGTTGGGCAATTCGCGCAGCCGGGCGAGCATGGCCTCCTCAATGGCGTGGCCGGTTGTATCCTCCACGTGGAGGATGCGCGACACAGAGTGCCCGCCCTCCCGCGTGCGCGAGATTTCGCCGCGCACGTTCTGGTCGAAGGGGACACGACATTCCTCGATGAGCACGCGCTCCACCAATCCGGGCCCTTCCTCGGCCAACAGATGCACGGCCGGCGGCCAACTCAGCCCGGCCCCGGCGCGCAGCACGTCTTCAACCAGCAGGTCAGGTGAATCGCCCTCCCCGTCGGCCACGATGCCGCCTTGCGCGTAGCGGGTATTGGTCTCGTCCGATTCGTGCGCGCGGGTGATGATGGTGATTTGGCGCTGGCCGTCTTGTGCGAGTTGTAGCGCCGCCGCCGCCCCGGCAATTCCACAGCCGATAATGAGTACGTCAGTTTCAATGAGCATAGGTCTCCTTGTAGCTGTCAGCGATCAGCTTTTGGATGAATGAGGTTAGCATACGTTTGATTTCGGTGACGTTGTTGTGCAGGTCAGTGTAGATAGCAGCGGGTAAGAAGCCGAGGTCGTGCGCCAGAAGCAGGTGGTATTCCAGCTCACTGGCGGAACCTGCGGCGATGTGTAGAAAGCGGGCTAGTTCAGCTATGGTATCGCGGCCACAACCTTCGGCGATATTCGCCGGGATAGAGGCGCTGGCGCGGCGAATCTGATTGGTCAAACCATATAGCTCAGTTTGTGGGAACGTAGTCGTTGCCTTATACACTGCCAACGTCAACTGATGCGCTTTCTCCCAGACCTCCAACTTTCGAAAATCTCGCATAATTCTCCTTAAAAGCTGTCAGCAATCAGCTTTCAGCTGTCAGCCAGAGCTGATAGCTGACAGCTAGAGCGAAAGCATTCTCTCCAGCGCAATCCGCGCCCAACGGCGGGTTTCCGGCTCGACGGTGACTTCGTTGAGCAGGGCGCCTTTCGCCAGGGCGTCCATGATCTCGGCGAGGTTGGCCAGGGTGATCTGGCTCATGTTGGCGCAGAAGGGCGGCACGTCCGATAGCGAGAGAATGCGCTGGTCGGGATGTTCGGCTTGCAGGCGGTGAACGAGACGGCTTTCCGTCCCGATGGCCCACTGCGTTCCGGCGGGGGCGGCTTCCACCTGCTTGAGGATGTAGGATGTCGAGCCGGCTTCGTCGGCCAGGGCGACCAGTTCGGCCTTGCACTCCGGGTGGACGACGACACGGATGCCGGGGTATCGTTCGCGCATTTTCTGGATGTGCTCCGGACGGAAGCGCTGGTGAACGTTGCACACGCCGGGCCACAGGATGACCCGCGCGGCGCGGATCGCTTCGGCGCTCGGCGGGCGGCGGACGTCCCACAGCAGCATGTCGTCGTCGACGATGCCCAGCTTGTGCGCGGTGTTGCGGCCCAGGTGTTGGTCGGGGAAGAAGAAGACGCGCGGGCGCTGGCTCAATGCCCAATTCAACACCTTGTCCGCGTTGCCGGATGTGCAGACCGTCCCGTTGTGCTGCCCGCAGAAGGCTTTGAGCGCCGCATCCGAGTTGACGTAGGTGATAGGCGTGATTTCGGCGCCGGCGCTACTGCCCGTGGCGGCGAGCGCGGCGTCGAGGACGCCCCACGCCTCCTCGACCAGATGCTCGCTGGCGGTCTCGGCGAGGAAGCAGCCCGCGTCGATGTCGGGAATAAGCACGCGCTGGCCCGGTTTCGCCAGGATCGCGGCGACTTCGGCCATGAAATGGACGCCGCAGAAGACGATGTACTCGGCGTCGGTTTGCGCGGCGCGGCGGGCGAGTTCCAACGAATCGCCGCGATAATCGGCGAAGGCGATCACGTCCTCGCGCTGGTAGTGATGGCCGAGGATGACCAGGCGGTCGCCGAGCGCAGCTTTGACCTCGCGGATACGCGTCGCCGGGTCTGTTTTTGCGGCTTTGTCGACAGGCTGAATCTTCATGCTCAGATCGAGCGCCTTGACGGAGTGGGTGAGCGCGCCCGCGGAGATGAAGTCCACGCCGGTCTCCGCGATGTCCTTGAGACGCGCGCGGGTGACGTTGCCGGAGGCTTCCAGCGGCACCCGTCCGGCAGCGATGGCGACGGCTTCGCGCATCATATCGAGGCTCATGTTGTCCAGTAGGATGCGGTCGAGTGGCGGCTCGATAGCGAGCGCCTGGCGCAGTTCGTCCAGGTCGCGGACTTCGACTTCGATGGGCAAATCGGGATGCTGCGCGCGGGCGCGTTCCACGGCGAGCAAAAGGCCGCCCGCGCCGTCGATGTGGTTGTCCTTGATCATCATCATATCGAAAAGCGACATGCGATGGTTTGCCCCGCCGCCCATGCGCACCGCGTACTTGTCGAGCACGCGGTAGCCGGGCAGCGTCTTGCGCGTGTCGAGGATCGTCGCATTCGTGGTCGAGATGGCCGAGGCGAAATTGCGCGTGACCGTCGCAATGCCCGACATCCGTTGCAGGAAGTTGAGGGCGGTGCGCTCCGCCGCCAGCAGCGACGGCCCCGGCCCGACGACATCCGCGACAAGCTCGCCGGGCACCACTTCCTGCCCGTCGGCGATGCGCGCGGTGAAGGTGATCGCGGGGTCCACGCGGCGGAAGACGGCCTCCACCACCGGCAGCCCGGCGATCACGCCGCGCTCTTTGGCCGTGATGCGCCCGTGCAGCGGCACATGTGGATCCAACGTCGATGTGCTCGTCGCGTCAGCCGGTCCGATATCCTCAGCGACGGACAGTTCAATCAGCGGCGCGGCGGCGTCAAGCAGTGCTTGCAATGTCTTATCGTCCATAGTGACTCCTTGAGGAATAAACCGCGAATTACGCGAATGTCTGCATTCGCAGAATCTACGCGAATTTCTCGGAAAAGATTAGCGAAAATTCGCGTGATCCGCGGTTAAGAATCTGCTGAGATTAGAGTTTGGACCCTTGCTGTTTGCCGACGGCGATTTGCTTCCACGCGGCGACGACGGCGAGGGTGATGATGGCGGAGATTGCGGCTTCGGGTAGGCCGTTGGTGACGATCACTGCCGGGAATGCTATCCACGGTGCGTAGCCTAGCACTCCAATGGTTCCCAGGACGAGCAACGTGTTCGTCAGGCTACCTGCGATCCCCGAAATCACCAAGCCCGGTACGGGCCAACGTTTCAACGCCCGCCATGCCAACCAAGCCAGCGGGCCTATGAACAAGCGTGGCAGGATAGCCAGCAAGGGATTGGTGAACCATGCATCTGATGGGAAGGTGGGTGCAATGGCGGCTTGCAGCATACTGAACGCGCCGAAGATCAGGCCAATGGCGATGCCTACAATTGGCCCTTCCAGCACCGCACCGATGATGACGGGGACGGGCATAATAGTCAATGAGATTCCGCCAAACCAGGGGATGAAGCCCCAATGTGTCAAGCCTAACAGGGCGGTAATCGCGCCCAACACACCGGTGATGGTGATTTTGCGAATGTTATCTTTTGACATGGCATACCTCTTTTTCTGAATAACCGATAATGATGGCATTATAGCTGAAGCTGAAGGAAGATAAAGTGTCCGTGTCTACAATCGCAAAGGTGTTATACTATTGACCGGAATGTCTGCGCTGATCGAATTCAACAATGTGACCTATGCTTACCCGCTTCCCAACGGCGGACGTATTGCCGCGTTGCGGGAGATTTCGCTGCGCATAGAGGAGGGCGAGTATGTCGCTGTCGTTGGAGCGAACGGCTCCGGTAAATCGACGCTGGCGCGGCATCTCAACGCGCTGCTCGTCCCGGATGCCGGGCGTGTGACTGTCGCCGGGCTGGATACGCACGACCAATCGCAACACGCGACGATTCACCGCACCGTGGGCATGGTCTTCCAACGTCCTGAGGATCAGATTGTGGCGTCGTTGGTGGAAGAGGATGTGGCGTTCGGCGCGGAGAATATGGGCTTGCCGCCGGCCGAAATCCGCGCGCGGGTGGATGAGGCGCTGGAGACGGTGGGGATGTCGGAGTTGCGGATGCGCCCGCCGCACCAACTTTCGGCGGGACAGCAGCAGCGTGTGGCCCTGGCCGGGGTGCTGGCGATGCGCCCGCGGTGCATCGTCTTCGATGAGGCCACGGCGATGCTCGATCCTGCCGGTCGGCGCGCGGTGCGCGCGATGATGGCGGAGTTGCATCGCGCAGGATTGACGATTATCACGATTACGCACTTTATGGAAGAGGCGCTCGACGCGCAGCGGGTGGTGGTCATGGAGCGCGGGCGTGTGGCGCTGGATGGCCCGCCGGAGAAGGTGTTTGCCGACCCGGATACCTTGCGGACTTTGGGCCTGGACTTGCCTCCGGCGGCGGGATTGGCGCGCACCCTGCGAGTGCACTTTCCGGCGCTCCCTGCCGGGCTGTTGACTGTGCCCGCGTTTGTCGAAGCGTTGGACGCCCTGCCGCATCACGCCGTCGAGATGCCGGTTGCGCAGGCCGAACCGTTGCCGGTTGCCGGGACGCCATTGATCGAAGTGCGCGACCTTGGGCACACCTACATGCTCGGTACGCCGCTGGCGCGCCGCTCCCTCGAAGGTGTCACGCTGGACATTGCCGCCGGCGCTTCGCACGGGCTGTTGGGCGCGACCGGCTCCGGCAAATCGACGCTGATGCAGCATCTTAACGGGTTGCTGCGCCCGCAGGAGGGGACGGTGCGCGTCGGCGACTACGCGTTCCACGATCTCAAAACGGACGTGCGCGCCGTGCGCCGGATGGTGGGGCTGGTGTTCCAGTTGCCGGAAGCGCAGATTTTCGAGCAGTACGTGGGCGACGAAATCGCCTATGGGCCGCGCTTGCAAGGGTTGCTCGGCGATTCGCTGCGGCAGCGCGTGCGCTGGGCGATGGAGCTGGTGGGCTTGGGTTTCACCGCGTTCAAGGATCGCTTTACGTTTGCGCTCAGCGGCGGCGAGAAGCGCAAAGTGGCGCTGGCCTCGATCCTCGCGCTGCGGCCCTCGGTGCTTCTGCTCGATGAGCCGACCGCCGGACTGGACCCCGCTTCGCACCGCGAATTGCTCTCACATCTGCAGAAACTGAAGGAGACGGGGATGACGCTGGCGCTTTCCTCGCACCGGATGGAGGATGTGGCGGCGCTCACCGGACAGATAACGGTTCTCGACGATGGACATTCTATCCTCGATGGCCGCGTGGCGGACGTTTTCGCGCAGGGCGAGCGGTTGCGTGCGTTGGGGCTATCCACGCCCGTCGTCACTCAGGTGGTTGAAGGCTTGCGCGCGCGCGGCTGGACGCTACCGCCCGGCCTGGTCTCACCCGCTGCACTGGTTAAGGCTTTGTCTCGATATATTTCGTCAACGGATTGAACGGATTTTAACAGATTCTTTGCCATTCACTCATTCGCCCATTCGCCCATTCGCTGATTCTCTATTCGCTGATTCTCTATTCGCTGATTCTCTATTCGCTGATTCTCATGCACGATTTTGAATTCCTACGCTTTGTCAACATCGGCCAGTACCTGCCCACCGGCTCGGTTATTCACCGGTTGGATCCGCGCGCGCGGCTGTTGGCCGGTTTCTTCTTGCTGGCGGCTGTCACTGCTGCGCCGCGTTGGACTGGACTGGCGGCGGCGCTGGTTGTGCTGCTTGCCGCACTGGTCATCGCGCGGATACCGCTGGGGTACGCGCTGAAGGGATTGCTCCCGCCATTGCCTTTCATTGTGTTTCTCGCCGTGCTGCAAATTCTCTTCGGGCCGCGCAGCGATGCTGTGACGCCATTGTGGACGTGGGGGCCGGCGTCCATTTCCACTGTCAGCCTCTTGAACGGCGCGCTGCTCGTGCTGCGCTTTGCGGCGTTGATTCTGACGCTGAGTTGGCTCTCGTTCTGCATCTCTACTACGGAGATCGTGCGCGCGCTCGATGCCTTGCTTGCGCCGTTGACGAAAATCGGGCTGCCGACGCACGCTTTCGTGTTGATGGTGCAGGTGACGCTGCGCTTTCTGCCGCTGCTGGCGCTGGAAGCGGAGCGGATCGCCAAATCGCAGGCGTCGCGGGGCGCGGAATGGGGCACAGGTCGGGGCGGATTGCTACGTCGGGCGCGCCAGGCGTTGCCGCTGCTGATACCCTTGTTCCTCACCGGCTTGCAGCGGGCGGAGAATCTCGCGCTGGCGATGCAGGCGCGAGGCTACCAGGGCGGCAAAGGCCGCACAACGATGACGCCACTACACTTTCGCCCAGCAGACGCCGTGACGTTGTCCCTGGCAGTAGCCTTGGCACTCCTGGTGATATACATATAAGGCCGTGGCGCGAATCTTGAACGCGCTTCCCCCGTCTACCGCCTACTCTAACCCTTACTTTCGCAGTCTCAATTTTAATGGTATAATATCGTCGGTATCGAAATTTCCTGAATTTGCCGGAATGGACCGGCCTGATTTGAGAGGAATGAACGAAACAACACAAGTGAACAATACGTTCGGACAAGAAACGTCCGCGAGCGCAGACGACGCCGACCCATCGAGTAAAACGCGGCAGACCTGACGCAGCACGGCATCGTGCCACACTGACCTCCTCGGAGTGTTCACAGGGCCGCAGCACGTGCTGCGGCCCTGTTGCGTGTCTCGACGGAATGGCTTCAGGTCTTGTACGGAGGAGACGCCTATGCTAACGCACTTAAGGTTAGCACAAAATTGGATCCGACTACAAGACTAGCGACTATGTGACTATTCTGAAGGAGGTGTGGCATGTTGTACGTCAGTCAAATGCAAAACCGGCAGGTCTGGGATGCCTGGGGAAATCCAGTGGGCCGGTGCGCCGATGTACTGATCGGCGCTATGGATCGGAATTTCCCACCCGTCAAAGCGCTACGATTGCGTGGTGATACCACCGACAACGGTGACCGCTTTATCCCTGCTTCATGCGTGAGCAGCCTTTACCCTAGTATCACGCTCAATGTTCCCCAAGACAAGTGCCCCGCCTATACCCCTACCGGTGACGAGCTGCATTTGCTGGATCGTGTGCTTGACCGGCAAATCGTGGACACCGAAGGCCGCCGCGTGGTGCGCGTCAACGATCTGCAATTGGCGCGCGTGGGCGATCAATACTGTCTGACCGGCGTGGATGTCGGCGGGCGCGGCTTGCTGCGCCGTCTGGGACTGGAAGGTCTCGGCCAAGCGCTCGCCCGGCTGCTAGGCCGTTCCTGGAAAACCGGCGTCATCCCCTGGGAAGATGTGGCCCCCCTTCATCAAGAAGACCCGCTGCGTTTGCGGGTTTCGCATGACCGTATTGTGCATTTGCCCCCGGCAGACCTTGCTGCTATCCTCAATGACCTGGATTACCACACCAGCGCCACGCTGATGCAAACCTTCAGCAATGAAACGTTGGCCGACGCGCTGGAAGAAAGTCCCGCCGAAGTGCAGGTGGCCGTCCTTTCCCACATGGAGCCGGAACGGGCGGCGGACATCCTCGAGGAAATGGACCCCGACGAGGCCGCCGACCTGCTGGCCGACTTGCCCGAACAAACCAGCGAACAACTACTCTCCTTGATGGAAGATGACGATGCCGCCGAAGTGCGCTCCCTGTTGCTCTATCCAGAGGATTCCGCGGGTGGCATCATGACGACCGAATTTGCCCACGCGCCTATTGGCCTGCGCGCTGGGGAATTATTGGATTACCTACGCCGCTCGGAAGACGCGCACGATGATGAGGTTATGTACTATATCTACCTGGTGGATGAAAACCACCAACTGCGTGGCGTAATCAGTTTGCGCGATCTGGTGATGGCCTCCCCGGACGCCGATCTGACTCCGTGGATCGAGATCGATCCGGTGACGGTGGACCCTTATACACCGCAAGAGGAGGTCGCCTACATGGTGGCGAAGTACGATTTGCTGGCAATGCCCGTCGTTGATCCGGAGAGCGGGGTGTTGCTTGGCATTGTGACGGTGGATGACGCTGTGGATACCGTGTTGCCCACGGCCTGGAAGAAGCGGCTGCCGCGCTTCTTCTAGTACGTTCATTCTTGGGGGAGGGCATAGATGAAGACATTGATGAAGCGCGGTTTACGAGCACCGGCCTGGATGCAACGCATTTTCTTTTATCTTTCGATTTTGGGACCGGGATTGATTACGGCCAGCGCCGACAACGATGCTCCTGGCATTGCCACGTATTCGATGGCCGGTTCGACGTATGGCTACCGCTTTTTGTGGTTGGTCGTGGTGATCACGGTGGGCGAGATCGTGATCCAGGAGATGGCAGCGCGGATGGGCGCCGTCACCGGCAAGGGCACCGCCGACCTGATCCGCGAGCGTTTCGGCGTGCGTGTGACGGCCTTTGCGATGCTCTGCCTGCTGCTGGCGAACGTAGGCACGGCCATTGCTCAGTTCGCGGGTGTGGCGGCGGGGACGGAATTGCTCGGCGTGAGTCGTTATTTCACTGTGCCGTTCGCGGCGCTGTTGGTGGGTTTTTTGGTGCTGCGCGGGTCTTACGATAACGTGGAAAAGGTGCTGTTGGTCTTGTGTCTGGCGGCGCTGAGTTACGTCGTGACTGCAATTATGGTGCGTCCCCCGTGGGGTGAAGTGCTGCGCCAGGCCGTTACACCCTCCTTCAGCCGTGATCCGAACTACATTTTTGCGGTGCTGGCGACGATCGGGACGACGATTACGCCGTGGGGCATCGTCTACATGCAGGCATCGGTGGCCGACAAAGGCGTGGAAATGGCGAATTACCGCTATACTCGCATGGATGTGATGTTCGGCGCGGCGTGGGGCAACGTAGTTTCGGCCTTCATCGTCATCAGCACGGCGGCAACGTTGTTCATCTACGGCATCAACGTGGAGACGGCGGAACAGGCGGCGATGGCGCTGGAACCGTTGGCCGGAGCCGGTGCGCGTTATTTGTTCACGACCGGGTTGTTGGGCGCGTCGCTGCTGGCTGCGTCGGTGTTGCCGCTTTCGACGGCGTATGCGATTTGCGAGGCGTTCGGGTGGGAGCGCGGTCTGGATCAGCGCTCGCGCGAGGCCCCGCTCTTCTACGGGCTGTACGTGGGCATCATTGTGCTGAGTGTGATCGTGGTGTTAATTCCCGGTATTCCGCTATTCCCCATTATGTGGATTTCGCAGGCGGTCAACGCGATTCTGTTGCCGGTGCTGCTGGTGTTGGTGCTCAAACTGGTGAACAACCGCCGCGTGATGGGCGACTGGGTCAACCGGCGCTGGCAGAACGTCCTGGCCTGGGCGCTCACCGGCTTGATCGCGTTGGTGACGGTGGTGCTGCTGACATCGCCGTTGGGATAGCTTTCAGCTTTCAGCGGTCAGCTTTTGCTGACGGCTGATAGCTGATCGCTGATCGCTATACAGGAGACACTAAAGGTATGCGTAATCCGGCGCGTTTTGTGATTCCGGTCCTCATTGTGCTGTTGGCGGCGGGATTGCGGTGGGGCTATCTCGCCGGCGCGCCGCGGGGGATGCAGTTCACCCACGTCGATGCGGAGGGCTACCACTACCTGGCGGTCAATCTGCTCGATCACGGCGTCTATTCGATGAATTCCGAGCCGCCGTTGCGCCCGAACAACATCCGCGCACCGCTGTACCCGTTGTTTGTCGCGTTTTGGTACAGCATCGGCGGGCCGAATCCCGATTTCGTGGCGTTTGTGCAGCCGTTACTCGACGTGCTGACCGTCGTTGTGCTGTTCAAGTTTGGGACGCTCGTCGCCGGGCAACGTGTGGGGAAGGTAGCGGCGTTGCTTTACGCACTCAACCCGTCATCGTGGCGCTTTTGCAACGAACTACTCACCGAAATCTTGTTTGGGTTGTTGCTCACGGCGGGCTTGTGGATGTTCGCCCGTTATCTGCTGCGGTGGCGTGCGCGCGACGCCTGGCGCTGCGGCATCTTGTTAGGCGCGGGCATTTTGTGCAAACCGAATATCCAGTTTTTGCCGTTGGCGTTGGTGGCCTTGCTGGCGCACGGGATTTTCGTCCACCGGCAGCGCTGGTGGCACGGGGCGGTCATCGTGGCGGGTGTGATCGGCGCGCTGCTGTTGCCGTGGTTTGTGCGCAACTACGTCGTTTTCGGCAAAATCTTCTACACGCGCACCTTCGACGACAATCTGGCGCACGTCAGCGCCGTGTCGACGCTGGCGAGGGTCAATGGCGAGGCCGTAGCCCCGTGGACGCCCCGCTGGGAGGCAATCTACGACGGCATCATCGCGGAGACGGCGCAGCGTTACAACTGGGAGCCGGTTCCGCAGGCGACGCTCACAGCCCGCGATCTGGACCGGCGCTCGCAGGAAATCGCCGAGGTGTCGGGCGAGATCGTGCGCGCGCATCCGGTGGATTTTGTCATCAGCCACACGCAAAGCTGGTTGTGGTCGTTCGTCCCGCAGGATCACAAGTTCTGGTACACGCACCTTACCGGACAAGCGTGGGAAACAGCCGTGCCGCAAAGCGACGTGCTAGGGCGCGCGCTGGCGGCGCTGGGACAGGGGCAGCTTGGGCAAGCCGCGCGGATGGTGGTCGATGGACGCTTGCGTGGGATGCCGCCTTTGGCGCTCGCGTTTTGGGCGCTCTGGGGCGTGATGTACGGCGCGGCGGCGGTGTTGCTCGTCGTCGGCGCGTGGCGGATGCGCCCGCGCCTGCTGGCAGCGTTCTTGCTCATCACGATTTTCTACGTCACCTTTGTGCCCGGCCCGATCAGCCAGATTCGCTTCCGCTTGCCGGTGACGCCGGTGATTTTGTTGCTGGCGGCGGTGGGCGCGTTGCGTGACAGACGCAGGATGCAAGAGGCAAGGTGCAGGATAAAGGACGCATGACGCAAGTTATAGGACACCTTTTCACTTGGAGGTGGCGTTAATTCAGTATATAATGAAGTTGTAATATTTACTTAATGCGTAGACACTCGTCGTTCTCCTCGCTCTCATCCTGAATGACCACGCTTGGCTGCCGGACGAATTACCTTATGAGCCGTTAGGCTACAGGAGGGAATGCAATGAAACAGCGGATTCTATTGTTCTTGTTGATCATCGGCTTGTTGGTCGCGCGCCCCGACATGGCGCAGGCGGCGGCGGGGCCGGTGGTGGTGTTGGAGATGAATGGCGTCATCAATCCATTTACGGCGCGCTATCTGGAACGCGGCCTGCGCCTGGCGAACCAGCGGGGTGCGCAGGCGGTCATCGTCACACTCGATACACCCGGCGGGTTGGAGTCGTCGATGCGGGAGATGGTGCAGATGTTGCTGGAATCGACGGTGCCCACGGTGGTCTACGTGACGCCGAATGGCGCGCGGGCGACCTCGGCAGGGTTGTTCATCTTGATGGCGGCGGATGTGGCGGCGATGGCCCCGGCAACGCACGTTGGCGCGGCGCATCCCGTGCCGCTCGGTTCGGAAATCAGCGACGTGATGGAAGAGAAGGTGGTGAGCGACGCGGCGGCGCTGGTGCGCAGTGTGGCGGATACACGTGGACGCAACGCCGAATGGGCCGAGCAGGCTGTGCGCGAGAGCCTCTCCGTCACTGCATCCGAGGCGCTGAACTTGAACGTGATCGACCTGATTGCCGTAGATCTCGGCGACCTGCTCGGCCAACTCGATGGGCGCGAGATCGATGACGTCGCCCTGCGCATGGCCGGCGTGATCCCGCAAATCGCCCCGATGAATCTCACCGAGCGGTTTTTCCAGATCATCACCGAGCCGAACATCGCCTACTTGTTGCTCTCGCTTGGCACATTGCTGTTGCTGGCGGAGTTGGCCGATCCAGGCCTGAGCGTTGCGGGGATCGGGGCGGTCGTCTCCTACATCGTTGCGTTTATGGCGTTGGGCAGCCTGCCCGTCAACTGGGCCGGCATCGGGCTGTTGGCGCTCTCCGTTGTCTTCTTCCTTGTGGGGCTGCTCACGGATACCGAGGTCATCGTTTCCGTGGCCGGACTGGTGCCGTTTATCCTCGGTTCGCTGCTGCTGTTTGCCCCGTTCACGCCAACCTCGCCGGCTGCGCCCGCCGTGCGGGTTAGCCCATGGCTGATCGGCGTGATGGGCGCCAGCATCCTGGCCTTCAGCTTCCTGGTGTTGCGGGCAGTGCTGGTGGCGATGCGGCGCAAACCGCAAGCCGGCGCGCAGAAACTTGTCGGTATGACGGGCGTCGCCCTGACCGATCTCACGCCCACCGGGCAAGTGCGCGTGGACTTGCAAGAATGGAGCGCTGTGGCCGAAGTGGGAGAGATCCGCGCGGGCGATCCCGTGCGCGTCACCCACATCGCCGGCGTGCGTCTTCATGTGGTTCGTGACATACCGCAAGACGAAGTCTGAAATCCAAAATCCAAAATCAAAGGAGGTTGTCATGGGTCCGTTTTTGATTGTGTTGATCATAGCTTTGGTGGTGTTGGCGATGTCAGTGCGCATCGTGCCGGAATACCGGCGGTTGGTGGTGTTCCGCCTGGGACGCTGTGTGGGCGCACGAGGGCCGGGTATCATCTTCCTGATCCCCTTCCTGGATCGGGGGGTGTCGGTCGATCTGCGTGAAGTCTATTTCGATGTGCCGCCGCAGACCTGCATCACGGCGGATAACGCTTCTGTCTCGATTGACTTTTTGGTCTACGACAAGGTCATCGATCCGGAGCGCAGTGTGCTTGAGGTGGAAAACTTCACCGGCGCGGCGCGCGGTCTGGCGATCACCACCCTGCGCGCGGTGGTGGGCGCGATGGCGCTGGACGACGTGCTCTCCAAGCGGGATGAAATCAACCGCATTCTGCACGAGAAGCTCGACGACGTCACCGACCGCTGGGGCATCCGCGTGATGGCGGTGGAAATCCGCGAAGTGGTGCCGCCGCGCGATATTGCCGAGGCGATGACCCGCCAGATGGCGGCGGAGCGCACCCGCCGCGCGACGGTCACGGAGGCTGAGGGTAAACGCGAAGCGGCTGTGACCATTGCCGAAGGCGACAAAAAAGCGGCGATTCTCAAGGCGGAAGGATCGCGGCAAGCCACCATCCTGCAATCGGAAGGCGACCGGCAAGCCGCGATTTTGCGCGCGGAAGGCTTCGCGTTGGCGCTCAACGAGATCTACAAGGTGGCGCAGGACGTCGACAGCAAGACATTGACGCTGCAATACCTGGAGGCGCTCAAGGCGCTCGGCCAGGGTGAGGCGACCAAGTTCGTCATCCCCACCGAGTTCCTCAATCTGGCGCAGCCGTTGACCGCGTTCGCCAAGCAATCGCACGAGAAGTAAAAATTTTCACCACTAATCTTCACGAATCCGCACTAATTTTTTCTATTCGTGAAGATTAGTGTAGATTCGTGGTTTACTTTCATAGGAGGTGAATATTGAGTATAGAGAAACGTTCATGGCACGCGCTAGAACTCGAAGAGGTCTTTGCGGCGCTCGAGGCTAGTCACGACGGGTTGAAAGAGGATGAGGCCGCGCGCCGTCTGGCGGAGTATGGCTCCAACGAGTTGGAAAGTGGACATAAGGTGAGCAAGCTCGCCATTCTGTGGGCGCAGGTCAAGAATCCATTGGTTTTCGTGCTGCTGGCGGCGGCGGTGATTTCGCTCTTCGCGGGCAAGACCGCCGACGCGATTGTGATCGGCGTGGTGATTATCGTCAACTCGTTGATTGGCTATTTCCAGGAGTATAGCGCGGAAGAGGCGCTCGAATCATTGAAGGCGCAGGCCGCGCCAGAAGCCGAGGTGGTGCGGGACTGTTCCGACGTGGGCGAGTGCGTAGAATTGCGTATCCCCACGGCGGAGATTGTGCCCGGCGACATCATCCTGCTGGATGCAGGCGCAAAAGTGCCCGCCGACGCGCGGCTGATCGAGGCGGCGAATCTGGAAGTGGAAGAGGCAATGCTCACGGGGGAATCGCTCTCCTCGCGCAAAACGCTTGAGCCGCTGAGTGGCGATGATCTGCCGATTGCCGACCGCACCAATCTGGTGTACGGCGGCACGATCGTCACCAACGGGCGCGGGCGAGCGGTGGTCTACGCCACCGGCAAGCAGACGGAGATGGGCAAGATCGCCACGCTGATCCAGGAGACGGAGAAGGCCGAATCGCCGTTGCAACAGCAAACCGCCGATTTGGGCAAGAAGCTGGGCTTCTTTGCGCTGGCGGCTTCGATTATGACGATCATCCTGGGGGTGATCCGGGGGATGGGGTTGCAGGAGGTCTTCCTCTTTGCGCTGGCCTCGGCGGTGTCGGCGATCCCCGAAGGGCTCCCGGCGGTGATGAGCATCACGCTGGCGGTGGGCGTCAACCGTATGGCGAAGCGCAATGCGATTATCCGCAAATTGCCCGCCGTGGACACGCTGGGCGCGGCGACCGTCATCTGCTCCGACAAGACCGGCACGCTCACCACTAACCAGATGACGGTGCAGCAGGTGATGGCCGACGGTAAGACGATGCATGTGACCGGCGTGGGTTTTGCGCCGGAGGGCCGTTTCTTGCGAGACGAGCAGCCCTATGACCCCACCGCAACGCCCGACCTGCGGTTGGCGCTGCATATTGGCGCGCTGTGCAACGATGCGCGGCTGGTACGGCACCAAAAGGAAGGTGGCTTTGCCTGGGAAATCCGCGGCGATCCCACCGAAGGCGCGTTGGTCGTCGCGGCGGCGAAGGCCGGGCACTACAAAGAACACCTGGACGCCCAGATGCCGCGCATCGATGAACTACCGTTCAACTCCAAGACCAAGTTCATGGCGACATTCCACAAAGGGGCAGAGGGACAGGTGTGGGTGTTCCTCAAGGGCGCGCCGGAGACGGTGCTGGAACACTGCCCGCAGATCCGCGAAAACGCCAAAGTGCGCCCGCTGGAAGAGACCGACCGTGAGCAAATCCTGGAAGAGAATCACCGTATGGCGAGCGAAGCCCTGCGCGTGTTGGGCCTGGCGTACCAGATCATCGAGCCGCAGGAAGTCGAGGCGTTCAAAGAGGCGCTCGAATACGGGCATCCCACGGAGATGGTATTTGTGGGTTTGGTGGGGATGATGGACCCACCGCGACCGGAGGTGCCGGAAGCGGTCGAACGCTGCAAGCGCGCGGGCATCCGCGTCATTATGGCGACCGGCGATCACAAAGTCACCGGCGCCGCTATCGCCCAACAAGTGGGCATCCTGGCGGAAGGCCAACGGGTGTTGACCGGGCCGGATTTGCGGAAGATGAGCGACGACGAACTCGATGCCGTCATCGAAGAGACGGCGGTGTTCGCGCGCGTCGCGCCGGAGCACAAGCACCGCATCGTCGAATCGCTGCAACGCCAGGGCCACGTGGTGGCGATGACGGGCGACGGGGTGAATGACGCGCCCGCGCTGCAAGCGGCGCAAATCGGCGTGGCGATGGGCATCACCGGCACCGACGTCACCAAGGAGACGGCGGAGATGGTGCTTACCGACGACAACTTCACCAGCATCGTCAACGCGGTGGAAGAGGGCCGCGTGGTCTTCCAGAACGTGCGCAAGGTGGTGAAATACCTTATCGCGACTAACTTTGGCGAGATTCTCACGATCCTCAGCTCAATTCTCATTTTCCCGGTGGGCAAGCTGATCTTCAACCCCGTGCAAATCTTGTGGGTCAACCTGGTGACGGATGGCCTGCTCGACATCACGATTGCGTTGGAGCCGAAAGAGGGCGATGTGATGGATGAGCCGCCGCGCCGCACGAACGCGCGCATCATCAACCCGGAAATTCTGGCGAACACGGTCTATGTGGCGATTTTCATGGCGTTGGGCGTGCTGTTTATGTTCGGGCGTGCGAGCCAGAACGGCGAACTGATCCGCGCGCAGACGATAGCCTTCACCACGTTGGCGATGTTCCAGGTCTTCAACGCGCTGAACGTGCGCTCGCGGCGCAAGTCGGTGTTCCAACTGGGCGTTTTTACCAACCGTTACTTGGTTGGCGCTATCGTCGTTTCGGTGATACTGCAAATCCTGGCGACGCGGTTGCCGCTGTTGCAACAGGCGCTGGGAACCGTCCCGCTCACGTGGGCAGATTGGGGATTGATTGTGTTGGCCTCCAGCTCGATCTTTATCGCCGACGAACTACGTAAACTGGTGGTGCGGCGGCGGGAAGCGGCGCGGGCTTAAATTCAGGGTGGGACGCACTTGCCAAGTGCGTCCCACCTTGACCATCTTTACTCGGCGATAGGCAGGTAAAGCTCGAGGTCGAACTCGTGACCCGGCTCGCCGACGCGCAGGTGTTTCTCCATCCATTGATGCTCGGCGGCTTTGTAGGGGCTGCTTTCGCGCCAGGCGACAAGCCGTTGCCACGTTCCGGGGATGTCGTCCCACGGGTTGCGGACGATACATTCTGCCACGGCGTACAGCCCGCTGGGGAAGTTGACGATCTCCACGGACTCACCGGCGGTTTCCTCTTCCGTCACTGTGAGCCAGTATTCGTAGCCGTAGTTCGGGCTGCCGGGCGCGGGGTTCGGGTTGTTGAAGCCGAAGACGCAGTGCGCCTCGCTGAAGTCCAGGAGGCCGCGCGGCTTTGCCCAGTCCTCCAACTTCTGCCAGGCGATATTTTCCGGCCCTTCGCCGAAGCCGTGAAAGCGCGCGACGCGCAGCGGTTCCAGTTGTACAATGCGAATTTCCTTCTCGTTCATCGTTTTTTCTCTCCTTATGACCTGTTGATTTCTTTTTCCATAATGTAGCTTTCTTCGTATTTGTCGCCGGGATGTTCGATTTTCACGGTCTTGAAGCTACACTTGTTCACATAGAAGTTGTGATTGCGCTTTGAGAAACCGGGCGTTTCCGTCCGCCAGACCCTTGTGTCCGGGTATTGTTGCTCGATGAAGCGCCAGATTGATAACCCAATCCCCTTGTCCTGGAAATCGGGATCGACGAAGATGTTGCCGAGAAAGTTCTCGTGGTTGTCGTTGATCCAGACGATTACGACGCCGATGGGGACATCGCTCTTGAAGACCGCGTAGGCCGTGCTGTTCTTGTCCAACGCCCATTTACGCAAGAAGTCGCCGTTGTCGTATCCGGGCGGGCCTCCGCTTTCCTCTCCTAGATGCCTTCGTGCATCTTCGTCGAATGCGCGTTTCATAATATGGGTAAACAGCATGACGTCTGCTTCTGTGAAATCCCTGAACTGTAAGCCTTCAAAATATTCCATTATCTCCTCCTTGGATTTACGCCGGATTGTTACACATCCGCGATATACTCAAAGTATACGTCACTATCCCTGACATCTACTGTCAGGGTTTTGTAGTATAATTCCCACTAATGTTTTCTATTCGTGAAAATTGGTGTAGATTCGTGGTTTTCCGGAGGTGTTTATGCGCGCAGATCGTCTATTATCATTGCTGATGTTGTTGCAAACGCGCGGCAAGATGTCGGCGCGCGCGCTGGCGGCGGAACTGGAAGTAACCGAGCGCACGATCTACCGCGATATCGAGGCGCTGGAGATGGCAGGCGTGCCTATTTACGCCGAACCAGGCCGCGACGGTGGCTATGCTCTGGTGGATCGCTACCGAACCAGCCTCACCGGGCTGTCGGAGGGCGAGGTGCGCGCGCTGTTTATGCTCAGCATCCCCGCGCCGTTGGCCGAACTGGGCGTGACGCAGGAGTTGAAAGCCGCGCTGCTCAAGCTCACCGCCGCGTTGCCCGCCGCCCGGCGCGGCGACGAAGCGCGCGTGCGCGACCGCTTCTACCTGGACGCGGTGGGCTGGGAGCACGACGGCGGCCCGACGCCGCATCTGCGCGTCATTCACGAGGCGGTGTGGCAGGATCGCCGGTTAGTGGTGAAATACCGGCCCATTTTCTCCGCCGAGATCGAACAGACGATAGACCCTTACGGTCTGGTGGTGAAAGCCGGGGAATGGCATCTGGTCTTCGCCCACCGCGACCGCATCCGCGCGCGGCGGGTGAGCGAATTCATGGATGTGCGCCTGACCGGCGAAACCTTCACCCGCCCGCCCGATTTCGTCCTGGAGACGTTCTGGAAAGCGTGGTGCGCCGAGCGCGCCGAACGCCAGCATCAATTCCATGTGCGGGTGCGCATCGCGCCGGGCGCGCGCGAGTGGCTGGCGTATTACCTGAGCAGCCGTGCCCGCGACGCGCTGGCGCATGCCGGCCCGCCAGACGCGGAGGGGTGGTTCACGCTCGCTCTCACCTTCGATGTGCTCGAGACGGCGCGCACGCGCTTGTTGCCCCTCGGCGGGGCGGTGGAAGTGCTGGAACCGGACGCATTACGACTGAGTATGGCCGATTTCGCGGAGCAGGTGGCGCGGGTGTATCGCACGGCGTCGTGAGCTGGGACGCTGATTTACGCAGATGATTTTAAAGGATCAGCGTTCACCTGCGTCCATGTCTTGTTATCTGTGAATGGCGTTGCACTTCAACGTCTTCGAAATCGCTGAGCCCAAAATGGGATCCACTTGTATCGATGCGGTTGTGGGTTCCTTGTCGCGTCCTTTTGCCTCAAGGGCTTTAGCGGCTTCAACCACCCATCTGACCGCCATTTCGGATGGGATTTTGCTTGTATCGATCAGCAGATCGAAAGTGTTGCAGACTTCCCACTCAATGCCATAAAACGATTTGACGAAGACGCTGCGCACTTCATCGCCATGCTCGACAATGGCCTCTGCCTCATCACGTGTGACCTTTTCTCGCTGCATCGTCTGTTCGATCCTGAATGTGCGTGGGGCCTGGATGCGCACGTTTAGGACGTCGGTATAGCCTTCGAACAGGGAAAACCCACTTCGCCCCAGGATCACCACATTGCCGTGACAGGCCACCGCACGCATGACCCGGTTCAGCATGGAGACCATCATTTCCCGGCGTTCTTCCTTCTGCGCATCGAATTTCTCCCAAAAGCTGGGGATACTATTGTACGCTTCATCGAATTCGACGAGGCCATATTGGCTAAGCACTGCACCGATGAATTCTTTGTCCACGTAATGGTAGCCCAGCATGTGTGCCGCTTTCTCGGCGATATCGTCCCCTCTACTGCCCAATTTTCTGGAAACTGTGATCACGGCCATGGCTGTACCTCCTGCTTGAATTGCATTCTTGAAGAAAAGGGGAGTTATTTACATGTTGCGTTAGCTTCCCTTAATTCAATAGTATTTTATTTGCACGTAAAAGTCAATAC
>DAIUDK010000043.1:0-34698 GCA_036845725.1 Chloroflexota bacterium | reverse complement strand
AGGTGGTACATCTTAGCCGTAAATGACTGGTACATTGTCGGGTGTAAATTGACACCCAGAGGCGCGCTTCCGTCGCGTCCGCGCCCAGAAAGGCCCGCGCGCCCAACAAATCGGCGATGGCCTGGGCCTCGCGCTCCGCGCCGAGCAGGCGGGAGACTTCTGGATTGGCGGGATTGCCCAGGATGAGCGCGCCCCCCTCGGCCACGTCCGCCGCGTTCTGGATGAGGTACTCCAGCACGCTCGCGCTCGGCGTGTAGAGGATGACGTAGTCTTCGACCAGGTAATGCTCGCCGTCGTGGAGCGCGGCGAAGGGTAGGTAGTGGAGTTGTTGATGTGGCGCGAGCAGTAGTACCGGCGTGGTCACGATCTCGCGTAGGGGGGCGAAGAGCCACTCATAGAGCGTCTGTAGACTGCCCGGAACGCCGATGAGGCTGGTTTGAGCTTCAACCTGAAATCGTTCCATCTCGGCGCTCACGGCATCTTGGGTTACAGAGATCGAGATCGTGTGAAAATCCTCGCGTGTGACGATGAAAGCCAGAGTTTGGGTAGGAGAGACGACGTAGTATTCGACTAGGGTGACATCCGACGGGAGCGTCTGCTGCACGGTGATGAGTGTGGATGCTTGCACGGTGCGTAAGGCGGCGTACTGCGGATTGGTGCGCTGGATTTGCGCCAGCAGTTGGTCGTATTCACGGTAGGTGGCCTCCTGGCGAGCTTGGATTTCCTGATGCTGCTCCGGTGTGAGCGGCGGACTATCGTCGAGCGTAGCAAAACCATGCCGTCCATAGAGCACGGCTTCCAAGCCCCGGATATCGTCTAGGAGAGCCTGCTCCTGTTCCAATAGCGCGGGATCATCGGTAGCGCGGGGGTTTACCCGCGGATTGCCCATTTGATCGAGGAAAGTGCGAGCCTTGGAACGCTGCACGTAAGCAAAGGCATCAGCGGAGCGGTTTAGGTGGAGGAGAGCAAGAATATTGCTCTGATATGGACCAATATACAGCGCTATAAAGCTAGTTTTCCATAAATCAACCTGTAATTCTGCACGCAGATTCTCCCTAATAGCAATGGATTCGTCAAAGTATATTACCGCGGTTTCCCAGTTGCCCTGGATGTAATAATTCCAACCAATGTTGTTAAGGCTGATGCTTTCGGTTCGACGATCCCCAATCTCCCGCACGATACTCAGAGCTTGGTCGTGATAGTCAATCGCAGTATGATATTGGCCCATCCTACCATAGGCAAGGCCGAGATTATCCAAGGATATGCCCTCGCCTCGGCGATCGCCTGTTTCCTGTGCAATGCTTAGAGCCTGCCCAAGATATTCAATTGCGATCTGATGTTGATCCAGATTACGGTAAGCGATTCCCAGATTACCCAGGACATGGCCTTCCTGCCGACGGTCGCTAATCTCCCGCGCAATACGTAGAGCTTGTTCGTAACACTCGATTGCAGTCTGATATTGACCTAGATCAGCGTACGTACCCCCCAGGTTATTCAACCAGAGACTCTCGCTCTGACGATCATCAATTTCCTGTGCAATGCTCAAAGCTTGCTTGTAATAGTCAAACATAACATCGTACTGGCCCAAATATCGGTAAACAATCCCCAGGTTACCTATATGGGTACCTTCGCCCCGACGGTCGCCAATCTCCCGTGTGATGCTCAAAGCTTGCTCATGGTATTCAATCGCGGTTTGGTATTGACCTAAGCTACCATAGGCAAGCCCAAGATTGCCTAGATTTGCACCCTCTCCCCGGCGGTCGCCGATTGCCCGTGCGATGGCAAGCGCTTGCTTATGGTAACCAATAGCGGTCCGATATTGTCCCCGTTTATCATAGACGAGACCGAGACCTGCCAGCCTAATAGCCTCGCCCCGACGGTCGCCAATCTCACGAGCAATGCCTAGAGCTTGCTCGTAATACTCAATCGCTGCTTGGTATTGACCCAGGTCAGTATAGGCAATCCCCAAGTTACCCAGTGCGTTGCCTTCGCCCCGACGGTCGTCAATTTCCCGCGCGATGCTCAGAGCTTGCTCATAATACTCAATCGCAGTTTTATATTGGCTTAGAGAAGCACAGGCTACCCCTAAGTTGTTCAAAGTCTTGCCTTCGCCTTGCCGATTGCTCTCTTCGCGGTAGCAAGCGAGAGCAGCTTCCCATTGCACCAGCGCCTCACGGAATTGACTACTGTAGTATAGGTCATTACCTTCACAATAGAGAACTTCACAGTCGGGTATTTCCTGATCATAAGCAGGTAGGTCGAGCAATGAGCAGGCCATCAAAAACAGGAGGCAAAGAAACAAAGTTTTTATATTCAGCATAACAAACCTCCACGTGTTGGTGAGGAAAGGCCAAATCTCTTGCAAGTTCAACCTCGAACAGAAATCGCCGTACACCCACTATGTTCGGCTGCGAATCCACCATTTTCGCGCATTGCTCAGTCCTAACGTCAGTAACGCGAGTAATGCGACAACGCCGAGTATTAAGAGGGGACGTTGCATATCCAATGCCGCTACCACCGGCGGCGCGCCGGTGTAGTTGAAGGCGGCCCAATAATAGGGATGGGCGTACTTGCTATCATTCAGAAACGCGAGTTGCGCCGCTCGCAGCGCCACTGCGGGGTCTTCTCCAGCCTCGACACGCTTGTAGAAAGCGGTCATCAATTGCGCGGTGGAAGCATCTTCCACATTCCACAACGAGGCAACCAGCCCTGACGTTCCCGCATAAATGAAGGCGCGGCTCAGACCAACCCACTCATCCCCGGTGCTAAGATCGCCGAGTTGTGTCTGGCAGGCAGAGAGCGTGACCAGTTGTGCGCTTTCCATCGGCAGATTCCACACCTCACGGGTTTCCAGAAAACCGTCCCTTCTCTCGGCAGGCAAAGTCTTATCGCCGCCTGGGGCAAGATAGATGCGCGAAAACTGCGGCGCGACCGGGTTGAAGCTGCCGTGCGCTGCCAGGTGGATGTAACGCTGCCCGGCAACTTCACCCCACAAGCGCGCTTCCGTCGCGTCCGCGCCGAGAAAGGCCGTTGCGCCCAACAAATCGGCGATGGCCTGCGCTTCGCGTTCTGCACCGGGCAGATTGGAGACTTCTGCGTTGGTCGGATTCCCCAAGACGAGCGCGCCTGACGCCGCCGTATTCGCTGCGTTTTGCATAAGGTATTCCAATACGCTCGCGCTCGGCGTGTAGAGGATGATGTAGTCTTCGACCAGGTAGCGTTCACCATCGTGAAGCGCAGCAAAGGGTAAGTAATGTAATTGTTGGTGTGGTGCAAGCAGCAATACAGGTGTGGTCACATACTCACGCAGGGGAGCGAAGAGCCATTCATAGAGCGTCTGTAGACTGCCCGGGACACCGGCGAGGCTGGTTTGAGCTTCAGCCTGAAATCGTTCCATCTCAGTATTGACGGCCTGGTGTGGCAATTCGAGCATAATTGCATGAAAGTCCTCGCGGGTAACGACGAAGGCAAAGGCCTGCCTATCCGAGCCAACATAGTATTCGACCAGAGTGACATCCGGTGGAAGTGTTTTTTGAATGGTGATAAGCGTGGATGCTTGCACGGTGCGCAACGCGGCATATTGTGGGTTGGTGCGCTGGATTTGGGCCAGGAGTTGGTCGTACTCGCGGTAGGCGACCTCCAGGCGAGCTTGGATTTCCTTGCGTTGTTCTGGCGGAAGATCCACGGGTACGTTGGCATCACGCATATCCAAAGAGGTAGCATCTTGCCGTCCAGAAAGTATGGTTTCCAGGCCCCGAATTTCATCCAGGAGGGTTTGTTCCTGTTCCACTAGCGTGAAGTCATCCGTGGCGCGGGGATCGAGGCGGGGATTACCCAATTGATCCAGGAACGTGCGCGCCTTAGCACGCTGGACATAGTGGAAGGCTTCGGCGGGGCGCTTCAAGGTGAAGAAGACGCGGATGATATTACGGTAGCTCACAGAGTGCTCCGCCGCGAAGCTGGTTTTCCACCCCTCAACTCTTAGTTGTGCGCGCAGGCTTTCCAGTACAGCAATACCCTGCTCATAATAAGCCAAAGCCTGTTCATATTGTCTTAAGTCTTCATAGGTTGAGCCTAGATTATTCAAAAGGTTTCTCTCTGTTTGCCGATCGCCGATCTCACGAGCGATCATCAGCGCTTGCTCATAATAATCAACTACGTTCTGGTGTTGACCCAGAGAGGCGTAAACAAGCCCCAAGTTTCCCAACTGTACCGTCTCACCGTGTCGATTACCGATTTCCTGAGCAATAGCCAACGCTTGCTCATAGTAGTCAATAGCGTTTGCATATTCTCTCAAATAATAGTAAGCACTTCCCAGACCGCCCAGAAAAGCTCCTTCGAATAGACGGTCGCCAGTTTCCCGCGCAATACGTAGAGCTTTTTCGTGGCACTCAATTGCAGTCTGATATTGGCCCAGGGAGTTGTATATATTCCCCAAATTGCCTAATGCTACCATCTCGGGGCGTCGAACGCCGATTTCTCGTGCGCTGTTCAGAGCTTGCTCTTGATAATCAATCGCGATTTGATATTGCCCCAGCATTAAGTGGGTTTCCCCTAGATGACTCAAAACTGCGTTCTCTATATGCTGGCTACCGATCTCGCGGGCGATGAGCAACGCCTGCTCGTAGTAGTCAATGGCTTCCGCGTATCGTCCTAGATAATGGTGGGCGCTTCCCAAGTTATTCAAGCGTGAGCTTTCGCCTGCGCGGTCACCAATCCTGCGCGCGATGACCAGCGCTTCCTTATGGTAGTCGATGGCCGTCACATATTGTCCCAATGCACTGTAGACGCTTCCCAGATTGCCTAGTAGTTCGCCCTCGTTCTGGCGGTCACCAATCTCTCGAGCAATTAACAGGGCTTGCTCAATGTAGTTAATTGCAGTCTGGTATTCGCCTAGGAAGTAATATGTGTTCCCCAGATTGCCCAAGATGGTACCCGTGCCCCGAAGGTCGCCGATTTCCCGCGCGATTTGCAGGGCTTGCTCATAGTAGTCAAGAGCGGTTTGATATTGGCTGAGATTATTATAGACGCTCCCTAGCAGTTTGTCGGAGAGAAAGTGACCTGAGCATCAATACACGCGAAGTTGGGCCACTCTCACCCGAATTTTGATTGAACGATGTGCATGACACGCCTACTACAGACTAATTCAGGCTATGATTTACGTTTTTTGCCACTGCAAAAGGCGCGAATTGGCTTGTCTCTTGCACGACTGGCCTTTGTCAGCCCCTTTTTAGATCTGGCCAGCCAGCAAGACGTGCAGCCGTTTCAGGTTGAAGGCCAGACACACCAGACACCATTCACCCGCAGCGGCCGCCAGCCCACGCAGCGAGAACTGCCGAAATCCCATGATCTCCTTGATGATCCCAATCACCGGCTCCACGGTCGATTTACGCAGTTTGTAGATGGCCTGGCCGATTTCCGTTTTGAGCTTGTACGCCATTTTGACCATGGGGGTCGCCTCCTCCGGCGGTGGAGCGGGCAACTCTGCAAAGCGCGTCCGCCAGCTCTTGTAGTGTGCATCACGACCGGTAGCGATGTAGGGATCAATCCCCCGTTGTTCCATCTCTGTGATGTTAGTCGCACTGAAGTACCCCGTGTCCAACGCCGCAGCCTCCGGCGTACCGACTTCAGGCGCAATGGCATCCAGCGTGGGGAGAGCTTCATTGCGATCCGTAGGATGATTCGACAAGCTGTGCGCCACAATCAAGAAGCTGTCTTGCTCCACCGCCACCTGCACATTGTAATGCTGGTCAAAGCCCTTATCGGTGCTGTTCTTCATCATCCGCGAATCGGGATCGGTGAAGTTGTATTGATCCTTGTCTTGTGGCCCCTGCTGCTGTGGAGGCTGTGGTTTACGGCCACGTGGTTTGCGGTTCTCCTCGCGTGCGCGGGCCTCCCGCGCCTGGATTTTGGCCTCGTATTCTGCTTTCTCAGCCTGATAGCGTTCTTCGGCCCGCAGTTCCAAGACCTTTTTGGCTTGCGCCAGATTTGCCAACCGCGTGCGGCGCAGCACCAACTCTTCTTGCACATCCATCTTGACCGGCAAGCCCCCGGCATCGGCTTGTTCGCTCAACGCCAACAGTTCCGTGACTTCCTGTTGCAGCACGTGCTCCAGTTCCAGCAAGCGCTTGTAACTGACCGCTTTGCTTTTCGAAGCGTCCGCGTGTATCTTGCTCCCGTCCAAGCTAATCCGCCCCAATTGCAAGACATCGGCCTCTTTCGCCACCAGCAACACTTGCACAAACAGGTCAGCGATCTGCGCCAAGAAGGTCTTGCGAAAAGTGGCAAGCGTGTCGTGATCGGGATGCCACCCACCCGCGATGTAGCGAAAGGGAATGCTTTCGTAGGTCGCCCGTTCGATCTGGCGCGAACTGAACACGCCACTGACGTAACCATACAACAGCAAGCCCAGCAAAATCTCAGGTGCATACGGCTCCCCGCCGCGCGGCGCATACTGCGCATAGATCGCGCTCAGATCCAACATGGCAATGACGGACACGATGAAACGTGCCAAATGATCGGGCGGCAAGCACTCCGCTATGGTCACGGTCTGTTGCAAAGAGGCTTCGTAATCGACGCTTTTGAATTGTCTAGTCATACTTTGCATTTTAGCACTAATTGGGTTCGGTGTACACGGTTATGGAATTTCTCTCCGACAAACTGCTAGATTACCTAGATTTATCACCTCAATATATCGGCTTCCAATCTCCTGGGCGATTCCCAAGGCTTGTTCGTAGTAGTTAATCGCAACCTGGTACTGGCTCAGGTTGGTATAGACATTCCCGATATTACCCAAGACAGATACTTCCAGACCCAGGACGCCGATTTCGCGGGCGATAACCAACGCCTTCTCATAATAATCGGCTGCCTCCATATACTGCCCCAGTTTACGATAGACACTCCCCAAGTTATTCAAGTAGTATCCTTCACCCTGCCGGTGCTCGATTTCCCGAAAAAGGGGAAGCGCCTGTTCATAATAGTCGATGGCCTGCATATATTGTCCCAAATCGGCATATACAGTCCCTAAGTTACCTAAACATCCCCCTATGTTCAACCGATCATCAAATTCGCGCGCGATGGCAAGCGCTTGCTCATAATACTGAATCGCGCTCTGATATTGCCCGATATATATAGAGAGGATTCCCAGGTTGCGCAACCAGACCCCCTCTTCCTGCCGGTCATCGATCTCACGGGCAATACTCACAGCTTGCTCGGTGTGATCAAGCGCGGTCTGGTATTGACCCAAGTCAAGGTAGACAGCTCCCAAATTACCCAAGGAGCGAGCCTCCTGCCTACGATCGCCTATCTCTTGACTGATACCCAGCACTTGTTCATAGCAATCGATAGCCTCCCCATATTGGCCTGAGTCACGGTAGACACCCCCTAAGTTATCTAGAGTAAGCCTCTCGCTCGGCCGGTCGCCGGCCTCGCGCGCGCAAGTCAAGGCGTCTTTGTAATGCTCAATCGCGATTTCGATCTCGCCCAGATTACGATAGACAAGCCCAATGTTGTTTAAGGCTTTGCCTTCATCTTCCCGATGACCAATCTCGCGCGCGATAGCCAGGGCCTGCTCATAGTAATCCTTAGCCTCCGGGTAGTGCCTCAAACTTGAATCGACGTTCCCCAAATTACGTAACCAGGTGCCTTCGCCTTGCCGGTCACCGATTTCGCGGGCAATGGCTAAGGCTTGCTCATAGTGGTCAAGAGCCTCCGTATATTGCTTCAGATTACGATACGCATTCCCTAAGTTACCTAGAGTTTTGCTTTCACCTTGCTGGTCATCAATCTCGCGGTAACAGGCGAGGGCTGTCTCCCATTGTGTGAGCGCGGCCTGGTATTGACTGTCGTCGTATAAGTCTCGACCCTCGTCAAAAAGTATGGCGCAATCTGGCAGTTGTTGGGCCTGTACGGGGGCAGCAAACAAAAAAAAGGCGGTCAAGAACAAGATGCATACCAACACTATAATTTTATGATTATACATGGTCAATTTCCTCTCGATTGTCTCACCCTCCCGGTAGCTGAAAGCTTTGAGGAAGGTTAGTTAAGGTTCTCTAGAACAACCATATCCCCCAATTGCATGTACAGGTTGCGGGCCTGTTCTCGATAGTTATCGTTTCGTGTCATACGCCAAAGCCCAGCATAGGCCGCCGCCTGGCTTTCGAGGTCACCGAACACCTCGGCACGGGTAAGAGCCATACGATAAGCAGCTAGAGCGTCAGGCGATTGCATCTGCGCCAACAAATCACCTATCCACAAATGGACAGCAGGGGCGTCGTAGGTCTGCGCGACAGTTTCGAGCAGCAACCAGGCCGCGCCCCACGGTCCGCGTCCGCCGCCCTCCGGTTCCCAGGTGGCGTAGCAGAGGGCCAGCGCGTAGTCGCGGGCCGCGTCGTCGAGATCGGGCAGCGTGTTCACGGGAGCGCAATGCACTTCCAGCGCGGCCTGCTGCGCGGGCGCGATCAGCCTGAAGCCGATGCCGCGCGCGGGATCCTCATCGGAAGAGACGCCGCTATCCTCATCTTGCACCCGCAGCAGGTAATCCACACCCGGTTGCAACGGCGGCGCGGCGGGGGGATAGTCCAATGTCGCGCCGGTCACGCCGGTCTGCTGCCAGAGCGTCCGCCCACCCTGTACCACGGCGACGGTGTAACCGCTCGCGCGGGTATCGTGCCAGCGGAGGAGCGGCTCCACCTCCAGGACCAGCGTGTTGCGCGGATGCTGGATGTAAGGCACGTTCTGGGGGACGTTCCGGTACGCCGCGCCGCCGGCCGTGAACGCGCCCTCCCACGGCGGGCAGGGGCAGCTATCGCGCCCGGATTTGAGCGTCCTGACCGTCAGATCGCCGCACAGGATTTGTACGCGGCCGTCGACCTCCAACAGATCATCGTACTGTAACAGCGCACCAAAGGCCACCGGCGAGTATGCCTTCCAGCCCGCGCGCTTGAGTTGCGCCGTTCCCTCCACAACAATCACCACGTTGGGGCGCGGGACAGGCGGCGGGGGTGGAGGCGGCGTGGGGGTACATCCGGTCAGCAAGGCCGTGATCACTACAAAGAGCAACGGCGCCAGTAGACGGTAGACAGTGGACGGTAGACGGGAGGGGACGGGAGATGGGGAATGGGGCGCTGTGTTGCGATTCTTGGCTTCGGACTTGGGACTTTCGACTTGGGATACTCTCTGTTTCACGGCAAAACCTCCTCCAAGTGTGCGATGCGTTCTTGCGCTTCGATGCGCCAGGCCATATTCTCCGTCCAGCCGGGCTTGAGTAGGCGCAGGCAGACTTCCCAGTGCGCGAGTGCGTCCTGGGGGCGGCCGGCCTGCTCGTAGAGCTGCGCCAGGTAGTAGTGGGGGAGCGCGAGCCGGTATTGCGCGCCGCCGGGCGTGGCGGCCTCGAAGGCCCGGAGCGTGTCTTCCAGCGCGAGGGCGTCTTCCAATGCGCGTTGGGCCAGCACGGGTTGCGCCTGCGCGAAGTAAGCGCGGCCCAGTTCGGCCAATAGCTCGTAGCGGGTGACAGTATCCGCCTCGGTCGCGGCGTCGCCTAGCACCGCCAACCCGGCCGTCAGGACGGTCTGTGCCTCAGCGAATTTGTCCTGCGCGTTGTGAAGATGGCCCAAGCCACGATAGGCCGGGGCAAAGTCCAGGTCGGCGGCGATGGCGCGGCCATACCAGTCCCGCGCCTTGTCCGGCTCGCGGAGCCGCCCGTAGACTTCGGCCAGGTTGTAGGCGGCGACGGCGTTATCGGGATGCAGGGCGACGGCGCGCTGGAAGCTGCGCTGGGCCAGGGCGTAGTTCTGCGCTTGCTGGGCGGCGAAGCCCCGGTTGTTGTAGGTCACGGCTACGGCGGGCAACGTCAGGCGGATGGCGAGGACGAGGACGCAAGCCAGCCCCGTCAACGCTGCGAGGGCCTCAGCGCGGCGCGTTTGCCGGACTTTGAAGATGTGCTCGACGAGCCACGCGCCGATCTCCCGGCCCTGTTTGACCAGTGGGCTGGCGGTGAGCATGAGCGTGACTAGCGAGCCGAAGACGGAGACCATGTCGGGCGCGCCGTCCCACAGACGGGGAAGGATTTGCGCGGTCAGCGCGGCGGTGAGCAGGGTGAACGTACTGGCGAGGGCGTTCCAGAACAGGGCGATGGACTGTGCATGGGCGACGGCGCGTTCATCTAGGCGCCACCACCACGCGGCGGCCGGCGGATTGAGCGTTTGCCGCCAGTCTGCCAGATCAGGCAGCAAGAGGCGCATCGTCTGGTCGCGCAAGCGCGCGTCGAGCGACACCAGGCGGGCGGCAGCCTCAGCCGGCAGCGTGCCCGTCGCCTGCTGCTGCGCGGCCACCCGGTCGCGGGCCACCAACGCGGGGAGCAGGTCAGCCGGTGCGGCGAGCGCGGCCAGCGCCTCTGTATAGGCTTCCAACGCGCCGTCTAGCGTCGAAGTGGACGACGGCAGTGGAGAACTCGGCTCAGGCGGTGGAGTGTTTGTAAGGATAGAAGGCGGCGCTTCCGGCGAGAGTGGTTTCACGATCTGCGCCGTACGCCGGGCGCGAAAGATTTGGGTTAGAAGATTCATCGCAACACCTCTGCTTGCATAACGAATGATGATTGGGCAGTATGAACGTCAGTATAGCATGTAAAAAGAGCCACAATTGCGCTAGCTCTCGTTATCAAATCGCTTTTCCTCTGAACGGTAATCGGCACAAACTACCTCTTCTTATCCTAATCTGGTCGTTATACCAACCAACAAACTCCGCGTTCGCCGCGCGGACGGAGAGTTTGGGGTACTCCCTGTCCACCAGGTCCAGACACTCGCGGTTGCGCAGGTAGATCGTCCCTTGGTACAGCAGTTGGCGCAATGCGATGCTGAATCCCCTGCCCACCACATTGTAATAAAACTCACTTGCCCAGCGCCTTAGCCACAATTTCCTGTCCTAATTGTAAGGCTCTTTCTGGCTCTGTTTGATAAAGCTGTCCCACTGCACTCAAAACCTCATTCTAGTGTCCAGCTTTATGGGCGCACTACAAACATTAAACAATTTATGATACTCTCTTCATAAGGCTACGTTACGGAAGGCTTGATGGCTGCCAAGAAGGATTAAAACCTTCTATAATCTTTTCAGCATTTCCTTCACTATAAATCCAGATATAATCATCATTCTCATAAGCTAAAGCTTGCCCATCTGATGACCAGCTCAAAGTAGGTAGAGTTATTCTGCTTCTAAGAATAACAGAGATATCCTTTTCAACATCTATTCTATGTCCATCTAGAAAGATAGTCATGATCCTAGTTTCAGAACTCCCTCCAAGTGATTCTGCGTAAAATGTGAGCATCTCACTGTTTGGTTTCCAGGAGATACCTGATATTTTGTATGCATCTTGGAGAGGTAAGATTTCATAATCGGAGGGACCTTCTATCTTATATTCATCTTGTACAGACAATGGGGCATACTTACTAGATATATTGAAATTGTGTATAGCTATACCCCACCCCCATGGGTCTGCATTACTAAAAACGCAATATGCCAAAAGATCGCCTTGAGGAGAAATTGCATGAGAGGGGTACGCCCATACTTCAAATCCAGAATACGGAGATTCATTGGCCCCTAACTCAACAAAGTTGATATAATTCATGGTGGGCCCACCACAATTTGCATGGTAGAAAACTCCGTCGCCATTGGGGGACCATTGAATGTACCTAAATAAACAGTTACTATCCAGGGGCCTCTCGGCTCTATGGACACGGGTTTTTGTCTGAGTTGACATGTCATAAACCCATATTTCTGAACCCTCGTGAATGTAGGCCAGCCTGGAACTATCCCTTGACCAACTTGGGTATGAATTACCGCCATCAGTTGTTAGTTGCTTATGTTTGGTTCCATTGAAGTCTACCAACTTTACATCGCCATCATTAGATATGTATGCAAGCCATGCATCTTGATAATTCAAGACATTGGGTTCATTGATATCTAGTGGTTCGAAAGTTACAGTAATTGGGGCTATGGTAGGATGGGAAGGCATAGAAGTGGGTGATTTAGCATTTATCCAATTACATCCGATCCAAAATGCCATTAAAGTTAAAACGATTACTAATGAGAAAACTTTTGATTTCACAATTCCCCTCCCAATACATGAATACATAATAAAAGCTTCGCTATAGAGTTACAATTATCTTAATTTTGCGAGGCTGAATTTGTGCAAGTCTGCTGGTATTCTTCTTCCGGCAAATACCAGTTCCACTCACCCACGGTCAGATTTATGGGCAATCTAGAGCAAATTTCTTGAACAAAATCATCTACCAGTAATGTTTTTGTCAAGCGAAAAGGAACGCATTTGATGATCGAAAAGGGACGCAGTTGGTGAGTTAGGGCGTCAGAATGATGATTGAAAAGGATCACGTTTGATGATCGAAAAGGGCTACAGGCTGGGCGTCATAGGGCGGCGGTGGTGGCGTAGTGATGCCCAGCGTAGGCGGATCGTGTTGGCCGCGCAGTGCAAGTCACTGCAAATGGCGCGGATGCTCTTTTCCTCGATGAAATAGGCTCGTCGTATCTGTTCTTGTTTCTCCACGGTCAACATCCTTGTCCTCCGCTCAGTTCAGGTTACTCCTGATCATAGCGGAGTTTTCAGCTTAGGTGCGATCCTTTTCGAGCATCATTTTCGCCCGAGGTGCGTTCCTTTTAGAATATCAAAAACAATAGTCTCGCCGGGCAAAAAGTGTACATTCTACTCGGTGATTTGGCGCACAACTTACTGGCTGATTTCAACTGGCGCGCATTACACGACAGTATCTTTGCAGATTACGGCATCAAACGGATTGTACGCCATTTATTGGCTTTTCCGGGCACCCTGCATTTTGTGGACGGGCAACTGCTGCGCGTGGAGCTAAGTCAAAAGCAGTTTGTACAGGAGTTGGCTATATGCTTGGAAAAGTACTGTACAGGCCACTAAACGCGATTAGAAAGTGCCTGTGTTTGCGTTAAAGAATAGAAATGCGCTCTGTTTGCGCAAAAACAAGGTAATACATCAATGTCCCGGGATATTTTCGCGATAGGTTTAGTATAGCTTGGGATAGGGAAAGGGCAAGAGAGATTGAGACCGCGCTCTCGAAGCGGCATAAGGTGTTCCTCAATCCATTAAGACTCGGCATCGGAAGTTAGGCCCCGACTTTAATCTCTCTACTCTCACCACACCCTCATCCACTTGCCGGCTGACACACCGGGTATCGCACCGCTCGCTCCCCGTGACATTCAGGGCAATCGTTGCGCTCCGGCTCCCCGCCTGCGCCGGCGAACGGTGCATACTCGCACAGCATCACCTGCCGGAAAGAACCAGCCGCACCAGTATTCTCCGTCATCAACACGAAACTACCTCTGCCCCTCCCCCGCACACCCACGTCGCCTCCCTGCACACGTCCATCTCCTCCGCCGACGCATACACCACCACAATGCTCCCGTCGCCTAGCCGTTGCCACCTCCCCGCCGGCACCGCCAGCCCCGGCATCCGCGCCTCGTCCGGCGGGATCACCACCCGCAATGGAAACCGCGTGTCGTCGCCGACCACCGCCATCACCCACGCCCGCACATCGCCGCCGGCCTGGTGATACTCCGTCATATCGTTGCCCTCCGGCACACGCACCGGCGTCACCCGCGCCGACAACGCCGCCAAGCGCGTGGCGTTCAACGTCCCGGCCTTGTCCGCATCCAGCGCCGCGAAAATGCGCGTATACGGCAACAACCGCGCCAGCCATTGCGCCGGCAACGTCCGTCCCGCCCCGGCGAGGGCCACCACGTCCACCAGGTCGCCCGCTACCTGCCATAGGAGCAGCGCGTCCAACTCCGCTTCCACGATGAACAACGGGCGCTGGCCCTGTAGCCTCTCCGCGCCGTATAGCGTGATTTGCCCTCCGCGCGGGCCGCCGTACTTGCCCCCGTTATCAGCTGTGGCCGGAGCATCGCCCACGAAGCGCCGCACCTTCAGCGCCCATAATTCATCGCCAACGAAATGCGGAATCACCACCCCACGCGGCACATAGATGCGCTTACCCGTGAGTCCCCACTGCTCTGGCGTGTCAAAAACATCGCGCGGACACCAGCCCAAGCCCCAGGCGCGCAGCGTGCTTTCCTGCAATCCCCGCGCCTGCAAATACGCCCGTCCCACGTCACCCGCGTCCGACCACAGCACCTCCTGCGCACGGCCCAAGATCAATCTGGCCCGCGCCTGCCACGTCGCATCCGGGGGCACAACCGGCGCTGCCGGCGGGGTAGGTTGCGGCGTCCGTCCACGGGCCTGTACCGGACGCGCAGCGCCTGCCGTCATTGGCACGCCCACGAGGTTAGCCAGGTACGCCAGCGCCTCTCGAAACGTCCACCCGTTTCGCGCCATCACCCACGTCAGTGCATCGCCGCGCGCACCGCAGCCAAAGCAGCGATACGATTGTTGATCAGGGTTGAGAAACAGCGACGGATGATGATCCTCGTGGAACGGGCAGCGCCAGGCCAGGCGGTGGCCCTGATGTTGCGGCGCGCCGATGTCAGGGATGATGACGTGTTCGGCCAGGTTGAGCCGGGCTTTGACCTGGGCTACCAGGTCGGTCGAAGATGATGATTTGTGCATTGGATTATATTCCTTTCAATATATTTTGCTTATGACTCATACTATATAATTAAATATATATATATATATATATATATATATATATATATTATGTAAGGATAATAGCCCCTGGATGGGGCGCGGAGGCATAGGTGGCAGAATCATAGACCCTGTGCCATATAGGGGTATACCCCCGTGGGTGGTACGGGGGATACCTCAATATGCTATGCTCTTGGTCTTACGCCTGATGCGTTACCGGCGGTCGCGCGCGCCCCTGTGAATATCACGATCCTCACGCGGGGTGACACGGTATGACTCGCCCACAACCTGGCCCTGCACCGGTGAGTCTGTTCCTGTTTCTGCGTGGGTAGATACAAAGCTGTCTTCCATTGTCTACAGTCTTAACAGTCAACAGTCTTCCTCGTGTGCCGCCCCGGTCATCACCGTGGACAGTACCCCGGCACGGCCACGGATGTTGGTAACCTGCCTCAGCGCTGCGTTCACCTGAGTTCGCGCGGCGGATGCCACAGAGCTATCCTTGCTCCCACTGTCGATAGTCTTGACAGTCAACAGTCTCCCTCGTATGCCGCCCCGGTCTGCACGTGAGATACTACACAATGTTGGCCAACGTAGCCCGATGACCTGGCGTGTATGTTCACCATTGTCTACGCCAGGACTACCGGCGAGACTGTATATTCTTGAGACGACCAGGCGATGACGGACATTGGTAGCCATTCCCACGCCTACTGACCACCTTGCCAATGTAGCAATCCGCATCTGCGCAACGGGTAACGTAGCGTTATTTCCCACTGTCCCCCTGTCGATAGTCTTGACAGTCAACAGTCTCGCTCGTGTGCCGCCCCGGTCTTCACGTGAGATACTACACAATGTTGGCCAACGTAGCCCGATGACCTGGCGTGTATGTTCACCATTGTCTACGCCAGGACTACCGGCGAGACTGTGTATTCTTAAGACTGTAAGGTAATCGCTGTTACCCATTGCTTCACTGCTCCGCGTCAATCGACGTTTTGTCGCGCCATTCCCACAAGCTGCGGGGGTTACGACGCCCGGCCGTGCTGTGCACCTGTCGCCCCAACAACTCGCGCGCCCGGTAGATCAACGCGCGGCTGTAGCCTTCCTCCTGACCGGTAGCGACGACCTCCTTCGGCGCTAACGGTTCACCCGCTTCGCGCAACAACGTCGCTAACCAGGTCACACACTCGTCCAGTTTCGTCGGTGCTTGCCAGCGTTCCGGCGCTGCGCCCCACTGGAGCGCCACCCCAGCCGGGGCCAGGTCGCGCAACTCGAAGCCCAACGGGGCCGGAACGCGCGCCACATTGTTCTTGATGACTTCCAGTTGGCGCGGCCCGTTGTTGTCCGGCTGCGGCCCATTCTGCACCACTGACAGTCCCAACACCGAGCGCGCCATCGCCACGATATGCCCGCTGCCCCGGAAGTCGTCCAGGGTGATCGGGGTAAACTGCGGGGCGTTCACCAGGCCGGAGTTCCGTTTGCGGACGTGGTGGATCAGCACCAGACCTACCGCGCTTTCACGCGCCAGGTTGCTGAAAAAGCCCAACAGCGTGCGGACATCTTCGATGGCATTTTCCCCCTTGCTACTCACCGAGGACAGGCTGTCCACGATGACCAACGCCGGTTTCACCGTGTGTACCATTTCCACCAGCCGGTCGCGGTCCGCGTCTTGCCCGAAGTCCAGCAACGCATCGCCCTCGGGCAGCATCAGGTACAGGCGTTGGGTGTCCATCTGCCAGTGCGTGGCGCGCGCATTGGTGATCTGCGGCACGGCCTCGGCGTCCACGTAGAGCACCGGCGCGCCGGCGCAGGTCATCGGCGTCCCATCGGGGAACGGTTCACCGTGGATGATGCGCCGACACAGGTCGAGGGCCACGAGGGACTTGCCCGCGCCGGGGATTGCGCCGAAGAGGGTCAACATCCCGCGGGGAATCCAGCCCGGCCAAAGCCACGTGATCGGCGACAAGTCCTGGGCGAGGTCGTACAAGGTCGGGTACTGAAGCACACTGCCGGGCACGAAGCTGAATAGCGTGTTCAGGAGCGCATCACGCTCCTGGTGATCTTCCAGCGCCCGCAACACTGTCTCGTGCGGTGGACTGTCCTGGTCGGCGTCCAGTGCGCGCCAACAGGTGAGCCAGGGATCGCTCCATTGGGCCAGATTCGGGGCCGGGACTGGATATCCGGCCAGGCGGTCGGCCAGGGCTTGTTGCATCAAGCGTGACGTCAACATTGTGAACCTCCGGTGTAGATAGTGAGATGAATCGCTTTGTCGTCTTGAAACACAGTGGACGACAACTGTAAATCGCTAACTGAAAACTGTTTATGCATCTTTCTCCTCCTTAATGATGTAAATGTAAATTGTGTCGCTGCCCAACCTGGTCAGCGCACGGTGAACGCCGGCGCATCCGGCGCGGCATCTGCCGTGGTTGCCGCCGTTGTCTTCCGTGGACGGTGCAAGGGTGCTGTCCCCTGCGCCCACTGCCAGCCCACGAAGCCCAAGGCCGCCAGCACAAACGGCCCAATGCACACGAGGAAGACCCCCGTGTAGAGCGCCCCGGCCCACCAGAGCCGCAGGGCATAGGTCAAAAACGTTTCGAGTGTCATTGTCTATTCCTTTCCTTAAGAGCTATCAGCCTTCAGCCTTCAGCTTTGTCTGCCAGGCAAGCATTGAACGTTGCTGATCGCTGATGGCTGATAGCTGATCGCTTATTCCGCACTTTCCTCATCCGCCCATTCGTCCGCTGCCTCCTGCATTGTGCCTCCCACATCCGCTTCCTCGTCCTCCACATCCTGCCCCTTGCCGCCTGCCTCTTGCATCTTGCTTCCTGCCTCCTGCCCCTTGTCCGCCGGCGTGTACTTGAAGTACCGTTCCGGCCTGGCGACGTCCTGGGGCCACTCCGGGTTGACGCGCTGCAACTTGCGGTCGAAGAACTCCGTCAGGATAAAGCGCGGCGTCGGCAGCCAGGCATCGCGCAGGCTCTCCAGGGTGAACAGGGCGAGGAATCCAGGCGTGCTGAGGGCGTCAGGCCGCGCGGTGAGGTCGTCACGGAGTCGGACGATTGTCCCGCCGAGCACGCGCGCCGTTTCGCGGTTGTTGGCGATGTAGTAACAGCCACCGAACCCCGCCGTGGCGTAGTCTTCCAGGTTCTTGGCGAGCTTCTGCTTCAGCCGCGTGCTGTTGTACTTCCCGCGTTCGCACTCCACCGCCAGCCACAACGGTTTGCCCCCGGAGCGCGACTGGACCACCACGATCAAGTCCGGTTCGCTGTTGCCATACCGGCGGGCAAAACCAGCGGCCTCCATTGCGTCAGTGTCGGCCTCCGGGTCGTAGACGGTGTACGTGAAACGGGTGTTAGCCGAGTGTGTATTGCCGGCCTGGATCATAGCCTTGGTCGTCCGGATCATCCACCAGGCTTCAGGGGACTTGTAGGGCCCGTAAGCGGCCTCGTAGGTGGTCGGTGCGCTGTTGAAGCGTCGCCGGTACTCGGCCTGCCCGCGTTCGGTGAGAGTGTAGCAGGTGTCGCCGACGTACCCGGTGAGATACCGTGGCACCGGGATTTGTTCCACACGCAACAGGCCCTTGTCCAGCAACTCGGGCAAGATGTGTTTCGCGCTGCCGACTGCCCTGCCGGTGTGCTGTGCCCACAGTGCGCGGGCTTCGTTGGCCACCACGGTCATCCCTAGCACGTACAGGAACTTGACCGCGTCACCGGTGAGGTCCACGCCCTGTTCCACGACAACCGGGGCGGTGGGGGCCGTTAGTGTGGCTTCTTCCTCGGTCTGCGCATTTTTGACCCGGAACAAATTCCTGGGGTCGCTGTCGTACAGGTGGTGCGCGTACAAGTATTCCCCTGCTTCGGTGATACTCATCTGCGCCCCTATTGCCCGCGCAAACAGGTCAGGAAACAGCACCAGGAGGTACTGTTGCAGGATAGCTTCGGCGCGGTGGCGGGCGCGCACGCTCGCCGCACTGTGCATTTGACTGCTCAAGTAGCGACCTTGCAGCACGCTCAGTTCTATTGCGTGTTTGGCTTGCAGTTTCTCGATATCGAGCTGCGCTGTGCTGTTACTCACGCCACACCTCCCGGCACGCCGGATACGTGAGGCCGGCGATGCCCGCCCGCAGGTCGCCCAGCGCCAACCGGGCCAACGCCAGGGACGCCTGCGCTTCAGTCAAAGCCTGACCGTCGTTGTTGCCGTAGAAGGTCAACAACTGCTCGGCGGCGTAGGCGTAGGTGTCTATCGTTTGCTGCATCGTCAAAGCCAGCAAGCTGTACTCCGCCGGCGCTTCGGGGAGTGTCAAGGCGTTCAGCCTGGCATCCGCCTGGCCGACCTGTTCCGCCAAACGGAACGCCGCGCCGGTAGACTGCGGTTGTGGCCCGCCAGCAATGGCGTCCAGGCTGTCGCCGATTTCCTCCACGGTATCCGCCCAGCGGGTGGCCGCCGTGAGGAAGCGCTGCTGCCGTAGCCGGTACAGCGACAGTACCACCGGCGCGCCAAAGCTGTCACACGGCGCAGTCGCGTACCCCACGCCGAGCGGTAACCCTATCAAGGCCAGGGTCAGACCGATGATGACGAAATGTTTATGCATATTGTTTCCTCCTTGAAATTGGTGTTGTTTACGTTAGTTCTCTTGATTTGCTATGTGCTCCAGGTATGATGGGCTGTGTCAGTCCGCTGCAAAGATGCCGGCCTTGGCTCAATGCCCTGGTACGCGGAGCATCCCGTGATGACCTTCCGTGAGCGCTGCTTGGGCGGCGCTCTTATGGTTTCTCTATGTAGCAGCACAACGTTCATCCTTATATCTCCGGTGCGACTTGCACCGTATGCACAGCAATGCCGCGCGGCGCACACTCCCCCTGGATGACGACCCGATGCTGTACCAGGGCGCGCAATGCTTTCTCGACCCTGGGCGAGGCCGGGACGAGCGGCACCGCGCCCACGCCGTCCAGGGCCAGCCACAATGTCTTGGTCCGGGGCGGCGCGCTGACGATGCCGCGTAACAACAGCAAACCGCTCTCGGCGCACAAGTGGGCGACGCCCTGGGCATCCACTTCGGGCAACGTCCCCTGCCAGGGGGCCACCGTGACCAGCCGCACGTCGCCAATGCGCTGGCTATGCACGCGCAACTTGTGTTTTCCTTCGGGCAGCCGCACCTTGCGCGGGTCTGCCCCGGCGAGCGCCATCAAGTGGCGCACGACGTCGTTGAGTTCGTAAGACATCGGTTTACCTCCGGGAAGAGCAGGGTTGGACAGGGTGAAAAAACCGCTCCGGTATGCCCGGAAAACGGACAGTTTGGCGTCTCTGCCATACCGTAACGGTGTAAACAGTGATTTTGCGGCGACAGCGGCTCTCGGAGCACCCCAAAGTGCTGTACCAGGGCCAAAACAGGGCGGGTACAGGGTAAAAACCCCCGCAAAACCCCGTTCGACGTCGCCAAAACCAGGGTTGAGCAGCGATTTCGGCCTTGATAGTAGTAGGGAAAAACGTTGCTTTTTTGCCTTACCATGTCTTTCTCCTTGATACCTGCAATGAGGGTGTCGTTGAGAATCTCGGTGCATCGCCTCCTCCTGTGTGTTTATGCTTGGGTCAGGAACGTCCATTGGGCTTTCGCCTGCTTTCTCAAGGCGCGTTCTGACAGCAGCGGTGTGGGCTGCGCGTGAATGACCACCGTCTCCATCCCCCAACCGCGCACCACCGCGGCGACCAACGGCAACGCCTCGGCGTGGAACGTGCTGATGTAGCCCTGGCGGTTGTAGAGGGGCGCGTAGGGATAGCCCCTGAACTCTGCGCTGCCGCCGGGCCGCAGATCGAACACGGCCAGGCGGCCTCGATTCCGACGACTCTTGAGCAGCCGGGACGCGGTGCAGAATTCAGTGCTGGCCTCTTCGTCTGGCGGCCCCACCAGACTCCTCAATAAGTCCAGGAGGTTCCATACCCCTTCGGGCATCAGGCACGTCAGCACGAGCTGCGCCACCGGGCCGAACGTCACGCTGAGCAAGGCTTCGGGATTTTTGTTTCCGGCTGCCAACGCTTCGAGGGCGGGGAGCACACACTGGAAGGCCAAGTCGAAGTAGGCGTCATTGATGCGCCATTCCAGGGGCAAGTGCGCCGTCAGTTCATCGGTTGTTAGTTCGCGCGCATCACTCATATACATAACCTGTTCGTCTCCTTACCACCCTGGCCCGGTTGGGCCAGGACTGCTGAAGGTAGGTACTGGTTGCGGCGTGGGACATATTCCCGGCCAGACGACGGCCAGATAAGGTTGTTCACCGCGCCAGACGACGGCGACACCCACCTGTGCGGCGCTGTCCAGGCCAGGATACTTCGCGGTCGCCAATGAGTCGCGTCGTGGACTATTCACGAGGTAACACTCCGTGTTCTCCGGGCAAGGGTTACAGCCGGGCCAGTAGTACAGCCAGTCCCCGGAAGCCGGGCCAACGGCATAGCGTAGGCCGTACCAGCGCGGCCAGGTCTGCGTAGAACGCAACTTGGGCGCTTCCCCGGCCAGGTAGTAGGCGCGGTCTTCCAGGTCAGGATCTGACGCAGCTTGGAGGCCGTGGTGTGTGCGTAGCCAGTCAATGAAGGTTGCGCGAGTAACGGCCTCGTCGCCTTCCGTGCCAACGTCAATGGCTATTGCGATTGGCGTGGGGGTGGGCGTCGCCAGCCACATCCGGACTTCTTCACGGGCAACGTAGAACAACGGAACCAGGCAACACTGGTAGAGCGCCAGCAAGCCAAACGCCGATAGCCACGCGAGTGGTGGGGAGAGGGGGTTACGCGGTCGCTTCATCAACACTCTCAGCTTTTATCTCTGGGGTCTGACTTTCCAGTGTTTGCGGTGTTGTTGGTAATGGTTGACTAGATTGTTTTGAGTCGGCACCCAGAGAAGCATAATGGCGGCGAAGTAAAAATGCGTACACATTTCGTAGAGCAGTTATTGCTTCCGGCGTCATTTCCTCAGTCATATGCATTCCTCCGTATTTAGAATCTCAGTGGCCTCTCTGAAAACAGGAAACCGTCTTTATACTAAACGCATTGACCGAAAACGACGCCTTGTCGAGTTAGGAATTTTTCCTCACTCAAACAGGAATTTTTCCTAACTCACACAACCTTCCTGATTAGCGAAATCAGACAAAAAGCCCGGTGTTAGTAACACCGGGCTTCTGCTTGATCTCTGAAACACACGAATTCTGCGATTTGCCGTGAGGGGAAAGTGACTCAAAGCGAGATATTGCATCATAGGGAGAAGTGAGTAAACTGAGTTAGTAAAGCCAGGGATTATCCCATATCATTGAATATCTTATTTCAAGGATTTGGATTCTGCTGCAAGGTGATAATCGTACTGAGGGTGATTTTGTGTCCACACGTACAGCAATGCCGGCCTTGTTGGGGGGGGCAACTGGCCGCGGCCCGGCGAAATCAGCCTGGCGCATCGGGGCGTGCTCTTTCTCGACGAGCTGCCGGAGTTCAACAGCCGCGTGCTGGAAGTGATGCGCCAGCCGATGGAAGACAAGACTGTCACCATCAGCCGGGCGCACGGCAGTCTGACATTCCCGGCCAGCTTTATGCTGATCGCGGCGATGAATCCCTGTCCATGCGGCCACTACGGGGATGCCGAGCGCCAATGCACTTGCGCCACGGGCCTCATCCAACGTTACCGCAAACGCATCTCCGGCCCTCTGCTGGACCGCATCGACATCCACATGGAAGTGCCGCGCGTGGCCTACGACAAGCTGGCAAACGCCACCCGCGGCGAGCCTTCCGACGCGATTCGAGCGCGCATCAACGCGGCGCGGACACGGCAGCAGCAGCGCCTCGCAGGCACGCGGCTGGCCTGCAACGCCGATATGGGACCGGCACAGATCCGCGAGTTCTGCGCGCTGCGCGAGGATGCCCAGGCTCTGATGCGCGCTGCCATGCGCCAGATGCACCTGAGCGCGCGGGCGTATCATCGGATTCTGAAGGTCTCGCGCACGATTGCGGATTTGGAAGGCACGGAGGGGATTCAGACGCACCATCTGGCGGAGGCGTTGCAGTACCGGGCCAGGGTGCTGGATATGTGAGAGAGTCGGAGGATTAAAGCATTACTGGTTTTTGAGCGCCGACGACAAAAATCGCTTGCATTTTTCCGCTCATCTCGTATAATCTAACCATAATATCGATATTGGTTTGTGTGACTCCTTGCATCATAATGTGGCCGACCACGGGTTAATCCAACTGTCTTTTGTGCTTTAGCCAACACTGCTATTTCTAACCTAATTCAGGAGGTCACGAATATGATGTCCGCACGTTGGTCCCGACGTTTGTATCAGGCTGTATCGATTGTTGTGCTGTGTACGCTCATCCTGCCACCCGGATTGGTTGGCGCGGTGGGACTGCCTCAGGAGCCAACTCCTGAACCCCCGGCAGTTCCTACAGAAACTGTTATCCCCACAGAGACGGCGACGCCTACGGCCACAGAGACGATAACGTCTACAGAAGCTGTTATCCCCACAGAGACGATGATGCCTAAAGAGATGATAACGCTCACAGAGACGGTGACGTCCACAGAGATATTACCGGTTACCCCAACTGACGTCTTCACGCCGACGGAAGAGGTTGTCGAACCGGCGCCGCCTACTTCCACCGATCCCCTTTCGACAACATCTGCACCTACACTGCTCATTCAGGTGACGCCGGAATGTGTAGCGCCGGGCGAGTTGGTGACGCTGACGCTAACGGTGATGCAGCCAGAAAAAGCCGAACGGCTCAACGTAGCGGCGGTGACCGCCACGCTCCCGGCTGAATTACAGTGGCTTCCACAACGCTCCGAATGGCTGTACACGGATGCTTCACGCGAATTGCGGACTGCCTTACCAACGCTCGACGCCGGCAGCACGGCGACCTACAGTCTGCAATTCCGCGCCGATGGCAAACCCGGCCAAACTGTGGAGGTCTTGTTTGCGTTGGTAGATGCCGAAGGTGTGCAGACTACGTCCCGCGCATCCGTGTGGGTATCGCTCCCGGCGCAAGCAGAAGTGGACGCGCGCGGTGGTCGCCTGCAATCCGCCGACGGACGGGTGCAGGTGGCGTTTCCTGAGAGTGTCGTAACGCAAGCAGCGACAGTGATCCACACGCCACGTTTCCAGCGGACGGTGGAAGGACGTGGTGCGGCGCAACGCTTCGAACTCAATCTTTATGCGACCGATGGCGGGACGTTGCCACTCAATACGCCGGTAACGGTGACCATCAACGTGAGTGGGCTGTTGGATTTGACTCCCAGTTTCGATCACTGGCCCTATCTCGCCTACCTGGACGAGAAGACCGGTGAGTGGCAGCCGGTGCTGGTGCGCGCCGACGCCGATGCCGGCACACTGACGGCCCAAGTGGAGCACTTCTCCGTATGGGAAACCGGCATGGCCGGAGCGCTGAAAAGTGGATGGCATTTATTGTATAACGCGCCGCAAGTAAGTACGTTTAGTGGGGCGGCGAGCTTCTCTTATCCTATCGAAGTGCTACCCGGCGCCGGTGGTATGCAGCCCCAGGTATCGCTTTCATACAACAGCCGGCGTGTCGATGGTATTATGTCGTGGATCCAATCGGATTGGGCCGGTCTGGGATGGAGTGTGGATACCATTGAAGTGGTGCGCAAAGTAGGGAGAGAGGCAACATACAATAGTTACCAGAATAAATTCACCTTGTTGCTCAATGGCACCAGCTACCAGCTCATCAAGGATTCGGGATATTCTGCGGCGTATGGACGTTACTATACGGCGGATTACTCCGGTCTGCATATTATGCGGTGCAATGATTTTTCAACGGCCATAACGGAATGTGCGACCATCCCTGCCAATAACCTGACCGGTGAATTCTGGATCATTCGCACCCCGCAAGGCCTTACTTACCGCTTGGGAGATACTGCAGGTTCTGAGCAGGTCATAGGTGGTATGTATTGGTGGGGTGGTGAATACTTTACCGGCGGACAAAGGGCAGACGCAGACTATTATGCCGGGCACGCTTCGGGCTACGTGACCTACCGGTGGCGGGCGCGGCAAGTCAAAGACAATTTCAACCACACGCTGGACTATGACTATGCGGAGTCCAACCATTTGTATTACACCGCCGGCGACACCTCACTTCAAACGTACGACAAGGGATACAATGTCGCCAGCTACCTGAGCGGAATTCGTTACAACTATAGCGCCAAGGGCCATGATAAGGTGGTTTTCGTGCGCGCGCAACGGGCATGGGATTTGTCGGTAGGGCCAGTGGAAAACTGTCCCGGAACGCTGCTGTGGCAGAATGATTATCTCTCTGCTATTCAGGTATTGCATAACGGAACGTTGGTGCGTCAGTATAACCTGGGATATGATGTCCTGCGCGGCCCGAGTGTGCCGGATTATGCCACGCCTAGCCTGCTGTTGAACAACATCACCGAGTATTACCCCAACCAGCCAGCGGCATTGCCAGCCACGACATTTGTTTATGCGCAGCAACTCAGCGATGACGGTAAACACGGTAACAAATATGCTTGCTGGTGGCACCCTGAATTGGGTGGAGACTGTGGGTTGCCGGCTAACCAAGGGGACTGGACGGCTTATCACTGGGCGATGCAACCTTGGTGGCAGTCGGCTTTTCCCCATTACCGGTTAGCCCAGGTTTCTAACGGATATGGCGGGGTGACGCAGTTCAACTACGCGCGCGACGGGCACGGCAACAAAAACACCCCGCACAGTTACATTGTGACCGAAGCGCGCACGTTGGATGGGCTAGGCCATATAGCGCGCACGACTTACACCTACGCGAATGGGTGTTGGGATCACAATGGGCAGCCCTGTTACAACCCGAACGGATCAGGCGAGAGCAAAACCCTGACCGGTTACGGGCAGGTCACCGTAGATCAGTACGATTACGACAGCGCAAAGCTCTCGCGGCAAGTGTATTTCTACCATCTGGATTATCAACGTCTGGGCCGTGCGTATAACGTGCGCACTTATGCCCCCGACGGCACAACCTTATTGGCGCAGAACGATACCGCCTGGGGGACGCGCAACGGCTATCGGGGCACCTTGACCTATGCCGGGCAGACGCTGGAGACCACCTATGCCGCCGGGCTACCGGCGACCGTGCGCACGGACTACACCTACGATAGTTATGGAAACGTGGTTGCCGAATACCAGTATGGCGCCGAGGAGCGGGTGCTGAACGGCGGCTTCGAGGCAGGGCAGGCAGGTTGGAATTTCTACTGGGCGCCAACGCTGCCGGCCAGTGTCGTAGAGGCTGTGGGCTTTGCCGGCTACCGCAGTTTGAAACTGGAGAACGCCTCGACCAGTGGGGGCGCCTTTCAAGACGTCGAGGGATTAGAGAGTGGCCAGACGTATACGGTGCGAGTGTGGGTCAAGGGGGCGAATATCAGCACGGCGCGTTTCCGCCTGTGGCTGCACGATACGACGGGCGCAAATGTAATCACCTCGGACAAGTGGCCGGGCAGCGACTGGGAGAGCGTCACATTGAACTATACGGCCAATGCCACCGGCAAAGTGCGCGTGCACTTGCACCTTTTGGCCGGCAGTGGGACGATCTACGTCGACGCAGTGAGCGTGAGTCGTGTAGCAGATGTGGGGGATGAGCGTTCCGTGCATCGCAGTTTCTACAACCTGGACGGGTCGAATAACCGTTGGCTGCTGGGACTGCAATGGAGCGAGGACGTTTGGCAAGGCATATCACGTCATGACGCCGCCGTCAACAATGTCTGGAGCAAAACTCGCTGGTTCTACGACACTTATATCACAACCTTGCCCCAGAATACTGCTGTGATCACCGCCGGCCGGGTGACGCGGGTGGGACAGGGCTATCTTGCCCCGATGGCTGCCGGCGCGCCTGTCGGGCCGTTTGTCTACACCACGTACATTTATGACGCCTGGGGCAACGTGACCTCCGCAACCGATCCCAACGGCAACGTCACCACCACCAACTACGATGGGACTTATCACTGGTTCCCGGTCAAAGTCTGCGGGCTAAATCTGTGTACTGAGACGTACTACTACGGCGTCAATCCGAACGCGAGTGTGCCCAGCGGCGGATCCGGCCTGTTTGGACAGGTACAGTGCGTCAAGGATGCGAATGAGGTCCGCACGGCTTACAGCTACGATGCCTATGGCCGATTGGTCAAAGTCCTTATGCCTGGGGATGTGGGGTGGGCAGACGCCCAGGTATCCGGCCGCAACAGCTATGTGAGCGATGGCATCATCGGCAGGCAGCGTATCATCAACTATCTGGGACAAAATGGCATTCTCTGGCAAGAAACCTACTACGATGGCCTGGGGCGCACCATTCAGGTGCATCAAAAAGCGGACAACGGGCAAGAAGTGCGCACCACCACCCAGTACAACGCCCTCGGGCAAGCAGTGAAAACCTGGGTCCCCTACTACGGCGTGCACGGCGAGGATGGCGGGTACGGCGTGAATGGCTACGTCCCGGCCTCAACGAGTCTGCCCCATGCGGTGACGCAGTATGACGCCCTGGGGCGGGTCACGCAGGTCACGGCGCCGGATGGCACAGCCAGTCGCACCCTCTACAACGGCTGGCAAACCACCGCAATCGACGCCAACAATCATCAGCGCGTGTCCACCGTGGATGCCTACGGGCAATTGGTGCGGGTGCAGGAATACACGGGTGCGTATCCCAATGCGACTCTGTACGCCACAACGCACTATGCCTACGACACCCTCGGCAACCTTCTCACTGTCACCGACGCCCTGGGCAACGTGACGACGATGAGCTACGACGTACTCGGCCGCAGGACTGGGATGAACGATCGCGATATGGGCACTTGGAGCTACCAATACGATCCTGCGGGCAACCTGACACAACAGACCGACGCGCGGAGCTGCGTTACCACCTTCAGCTATGACGGTCTCAACCGGTTGACCAGCAAGGTTTACAGTGGCAGCCTCAGCCAGTGTAACAACACGCCCGACGTCACCTACACCTACGATACGTTTGCCAGTGGCTCGAATTACGGCAAAGGCCGGCGCACCGCGATGAGCGACACTTCCGGCGGCAGTACCACTTGGACCTACGATGAACGTGGGCGGGTGAAACAAGAGATCAAAGTCATCAACGGTGGGGGCACGTTCAAGACCGAGTGGGGCTACGACTCGCTGGATCGGGTGACGTGGATGAAATACCCTAGCGGTAACACCGGCGGGCTAGGCGAGCAGGTCAACTACACCTACGCCGCCAACGGCGCGCTCAACAGCGTCGCCGGAACCAATCCCTACGTGCAGAGCACGGCCTATAACGCCTTGGGGCAAACGACACAGATGAACCTGGGTAACGGCACGCTCACGCGCTGGGGCTACCGCGGACTGGGCGGTAATTGGGACACGCCCCCTACGGCGGGTCTGACGGGTTATGGGCGGTTGTATCGCATCCGCACGACTGCACCTTACGGCGAGCCGCTGCTCGACCTGCGCTACGGTTACGACGCGGTCGGCAACGTCACGCGGATTGTGGACACGCCGCGCCAGGCCGCCAATTGGCCGACTTCCGGGTTTACCTTCCAGGATACTTTCAATAGCAAGAACACGACCAACTGGACGTGGAGCGCTCATCAGACCGTACCCTACTCTGACGGCGGGAACAACGTGGTCAGAAATGTGGGCACGGGCAGCAATTACGACGCCAACTTCTACCGTAACGCTTACAGCTTGATCAACGGTAAAGGGCTGCAACTGCGCTTCAAGGTCAGCCAGACCGATACCGGCGCCGTCTTCGCTATCGAAGCCAACGACAGCACCTCCCGGCGCTTTGGGGTGATTGCCGACGCGGGCAAGTTATACGTGCAGTACCGTGACGACGGTACCACCTGGCGCTATCCCGCGGATCTACTGACCAACCTGCAAGTCAACACCTGGTACGTCCTGCGCATCGTCGTGGATGACAGCGGGCGAGGCTTCTACATCGAAGCGTACCAGGAGAACAACCCCACCGTGCGCGGTAGCTATAATATCACAATGCCGACGGGCAAGTCGTGGCGTTTCCACCACTGGATCTATCGCGGGACAGCCTACATCGACGACTACCGCGAGTTCAACACGAGCGGGTTGAGCTGGACGCCCGACGAACGCATGGGCTTTACCTATGACGCCCTCGACCGATTGGTGGAAGCAAATCCGGTGAATGGCGGGCAAGGGTATAATCAAACCTACCAGTACGATGCTATCGGCAACCTGACGAACAAATCCGATATGGGATCATATTACTACCTCGATGCCGCGCACAAGCACGCGGTGACACATCTAAATGGCACCACCAGTAGTTACCAAAAGTATCGGTACGATGCGAATGGCAATCAGACTACCCGTAAAGATGACGGCAGCACCTTGACCCTCACCTACGACGCCGAAAACCGCCTGACGACCGTGAACGGCGGGATCAGCGCCCGCTTCACCTACGACGGCGACGGCAACCGCGTCAAATCCGTGATGGGCGGTGTGACCACCTACTATGTTGGCAACTATTTCGAGTGGACCGGCAGCACGAGCACGATGATCAAATACTACTACGCCGGCAGTCAGCGGGTGGCGATGCGCCAGGGAAGCAGTACGCTGTTCTACCTGTCCGGCGACCACCTGGGATCCACGTCGCTCACGACGAACAGCAGCGGTGGCAAAGTTGCGGAATTGCGCTATCATCCGTGGGGTGGAACGCGCTTCAGCTCCGGCACCACGCCGACGAGCTACCAGTTCACCGGCCAGCGCAATGACTATTACATTAAGTTGTACCACATGGGCGCCCGGATGTACGACCCGGAACTGGGCAGGTTTATCAGTCCGGATTCCATTGTACCTGATTTTAGCAACCCGCAAAGCCTGAATCGCTACTCGTACGTTTACAATGATCCCCTAAAGTACACAGACCCCAGTGGACATAACCCTCTTCTTGCTACAGCCGCCTTAGGGTTTGCCGTGGGGTTTGGTCTAAATCTAGCTACTCAAACCATTAAAGCAGCAAGATCAGGAGAATATCATTCTGTTAAAGAGGTGCTGGGTGCTGTAGATCTATCGAAGGTTGTTGCAGCAGGGGTCGGAGGGGCTGTTATGGGAGGAACTCTAGGTATAGGAACAGCTGTGTTAGGAACCACTATACTGGGAACTGGAATTGGTACTACGCTAATTAGTGGAGCTGTTGCAGGAATGGCTGGAGGACAAGCAAATGCGCTCTCAGAATCCATTATGTCAGAGGGTTGGCGAGTTCTGAATGGAGAACAGTGGAATAATGCTCGCTTTATGCAAATTGCAAAACAAAATGGAGTGGGAAACTTAGAAAAAATGGGGATAGATGCTATTTCAGGTATGCTCTCTGCAGGGCTTGGGCGAGTGGTTACTACAAAATTAATATCAGCAGGATTGTTACCTAAACCAGCCCAAGGTTTTGGGGTTCCAGCTATGACCTTGGAAATTAATTCACAAGGAGTAGGTCACCTTGTTGCTGACGGGGTGAAATTACAAATACCTATGAGTATTGCAGATCAAATTTACAGAGCCTTAGCTACTGGAACCGTGACTGTCTTGGAAAGTGTATTGGAAGAATGGTCCCAAAATATAGTCGCGGGCACTCTCGAATCTGCGTCTTCACCATAAAGATCTCAAGGACATTACAAAATGCCAAAATCGTCTATGCCTACAGAACAACTCAAAAAGTGTATAGCTGTAGTATTTGGTGGTGGTAGCATCCTAGCGGTATTAGGTCTCTGGATGCTAGATATCCAATCTTTAGGAGCTTTTATATGGGGTAGTTTCGTTGCTGGTTGTTCGTATAAAATGAGCGAATTCAGGGTGAATTTATTAGCTATCCTACGGACCTTCGGACTTTGTGCGTTAGGCACTTTTTGGGTAGCCTTCTTGCAGTCTAGTCTCTGTTATTTGTATAATCGAATAAGTGGCCAGGAGCTTTTGTCTTGTCTAGGGTTCGGCTTGATAGCTCTAAATGTTGTTTTCTTTTCGAGTATCATTGTAATAGTGTTTACTGTTCTGTTATGGGCTAATCGCAGAAAAATCTAAAGCTGGCAATTACCTTTTGATATTACTTGAAGACATTGTCAAGAACATAAGATAGTTTACAGAAAACGGGAGACACTGTCTGAGCAGACAACGTCCTCCCGTCTTCCCTTTGGGGTAGAGACAGTATAGCCAGGCTGCGGGACTTGTCAAGCAGTCTGGTCGGGCGCTTCCGTCAAGCGCAGGATCGCGGCGCGCAGCGCGTGGACCGCCTCTTGCTGCTTGTCATTGAGCGTGCCGTCGCGCAGCGCCTCCACCAGCGCCAGCAACTGGCCACCGGTGGGCGGCGCGGTCTCCGGGACGCCGGCCAGCGCCAGGTGCGGCTCGATTTCGCCCATTGCGCGGTAGTAGTCGGCGGCGACCGTACCGTCGTAGAGCCGGGCGTAGCCCAACGTGGTGTCGATGTGCTTGTGTCCCAACACCGTCAGCACGGTCAGGATCGGCGCGCCGGCGTTGAGCAGCAGCGTAGCGCAACTGTGGCGCAGTTGGTGCGGCGTCACGCGGATGCCGCAGCGCTCTCCGTAAGTGAGTAGGCGCTCGGAGCAGTAGCAGACGCTCAAGGGCTGGTGGCGGTAGATGCAGACGTGGTCGCTGTTGGCGGGGCCGCGCACGTCCAGGTAGGCGCGCAGCGCGCTCACTGTAGCCGGACTGAGGGGCACGAGGCGATCTTTCAGGCCTTTGGATTGCTCGATGCGCACCCGCAGGCCGTTCAGGTCGAGGTCGGCGCAGCGCAGCCGCCGCACCTCGCCGGTGCGCAGGCCGCTGTGCAGCATCAGCAGAAACCAGGCGCGATCCAGTAAGCCCATTCGCCGAAAACCCGCGTGGGGGGAGGCCGCGTCGCGCTCGATCTGCGCCAAGAGTTGCTGTAACTGCGCCAGCGGCACGTCACGCGGCAGCTTGGGGCCTTCCTTGAGCGGTTGAAGCTGCAAGGTGCGGGCGCAAATGGAGCGGCCCTGTTCCGCCAGGTACGGCAAGAAGGCCAGCAGCGCGCCGAGTTTGCCGTTGAGCGTGACGGGGCTGATCCCCGCGGCCAGGCGCGCATCCACGTAGTCGAACCACAAAGCCGGGGTGATATCCGCCGCTTGGCGCAGCGGCGTCTGTTGCACGGCCCAGCGCAGGAAGAGCGTCAAGCGACTGAGGGTCGTTAGGGTGGCTGAATACTGCGTTTCCGGCAGCCAGGCGCGCTGGCAGTGGCGCAGGTAGGCGCGGATATCGGTCGCCAGCCATTCCGGTAGGGTATCCAGGTAGTATTCCCAGTGGATACGCTTGGGCGGCGCCGGTTGCGCGCAGCGGAGGCGCAGGTACTCCACCAGCTTGAGCAAGCCTTTGTGGTAATCGGCCTGCGTGCTGGGCGCGTAGTGCGCCTGGAAATGCGCCTGCACCTGGGCGATGTCGCTCTCCAGATCGATCTGCCAGTAGGGTTTGTCCAGCAAGCCCAGGGCCACGCGCGCGGCAGCGCCGTAGATGTTGAGGGCGGAGGCGCTGTAACCGCCCGCCTGCAACCACTGGCGGAAGTTGGCGTAGAAACTGCGATTGGCGGGCAGCCACTGGCCGTAGGGCGTCAACGCCGCGTCGGAGAGCCGGATGCGGGATTTGACCGCGCTGCTCATCACGCACCGCCTTCCGCCGCGCCGCGCTGCGCCAGGGACGCCATTGCCGCCTGGTAATCGGCCTGCACCTGCGGATCGGAGATGTGCAGGTAGACCTGCGTGGTGCGCAGACGGGCGTGGCCCAAGAGCTTCTGGATCGAAGTGACGGGCATCCCCGCTTCGACGAGCTGGCGGGCGAAGGTGTGGCGCAGTTGGTGGCAGGTGAGCCACACCTCGGCCGCGCGGCAGTAGCGCGCCAGGCGCTCCTGGATGCCGGTGACGGTCAACGGGCGGCCAAAGCGATTGAGGAAGACGGTCTGAGACTCGACTACCGGACGCACATCGAGCCAGGCGCGCAGCGCGCGCTCGGCTTGCGCCGACAGATAGACCACGCGGCGGCAGTCGTTCTTGCCGGAGACCCACAGGCGCGGCAACTGCCCGGCGGTGGGCTGCAGGTACAGGTCGTTCAAGGACAAGCTGCGCACTTCGCCCACCCGCAAGCCGCAACGCAACATCAACAGGAACATCGCGCGGTCGCGCGGCGCGGTGATGACGGCGAACAGGCGCGTGATGGTATCGTCTTCGACATCACGGGGCAAGCGGCGTCCCTGGCGGATGAAGTGCCGCTTGGGCAGCACGGGATTGGCAGGTGGGGTGTCGCTTTCCAGACTGAGAAAGGCGTAGAAGGCGCGGATGGCGGCGAGGCGGCGGTTGATGGTAGCCACCGTGTGGCCGAGAGCCTGGGCGTGTTCGATGTAGACATCGATGTCGTGCAAGGTGACGGTATCGAAGGGCTTATCGGCCCAGGCGAAGAACAATTCCAGATCATTGGTGTAGTGGACGACGGTCGTGGCGTGCGGGCTGCGGCGCCGCAGCCACTTGCTGAAACGGGCAACTTCGGCTAACATAGAGCTACCTCCTGGTGATGAAATATGGGACTGAACTCTGGCCAGTTCGCAGTCCTATATTACCACCAGGAGCCTATGTTTTCACGGAGGAACTTAATGTAAGGACGCGGCCATAGGCTTGTATTTCTACAATGCACGTTACTACGACAGTTATCTTAACCGCTTCATCCAGGCGGATACGATTGTACCTGATCCCGGAAATCCGCAAGACCTCAATAGGTTCAGTTATGTACGGAACAATCCTGTCCGATATACAGACCCTACAGGTCATTGCATCTTTGGTATTGACACACTTGTCTGTCTGGCTGCTGGTGGCGCGATTGTCGGAGCAGCTATCGGCTACGGCAAGCAAGTTTACGATAACGTGCAAAGCGGGATGGATGTAAAGGATGCACTAACAACAGACATCGATGCTGAACCAATTGTTAAAGGTGCATTCCTTGGAGCTACTATTCCCGTTGTTGGAGCTTATGTCGCTACAGCGTTCGGTGTTGGCGGTGCGGCGACTGCGGCGGGCGGGACTGCTACTGCTGCCTGCGCGGACGGCGATTGTACTAATGAAATAGAAGGAGCTTCTCGGGCTATTCAAAGATTACCTAACTTTGCCGATATTCAAAAAGCTGTCGAACATTATGCCAAGCATGTAAAGGGGGTGATTTTTAAAAACGGGGAAAGCTTGACAAAACCAGGGGGGCCTGATATGCCTGAATTTGGATCTTTTGGTGAATATATCGATGCTGCTCGTTCATTCCTAAGTGGCCCTGCTGCAGATGGAGTTATGCAAGTCATACGAGCAAGTGGAGATTTGGTTCGGTTTGATCCAAGTACAGGCTATTTTGGGGTTCTATCGTCGGATCAGGTTATCAGGACATTTTTCCGCCCAGATGGAAATGAGGCGCAACAACTGCAATATTTTTTGGAGCAGATAAGATGACACAAACAGATTACTTATCAAAAGTTGGAAAAGTACTAGAACAAAGTGGGTGGCCTTCAGACAATTCCCCTGCTTCGTTATTGGGAGAGTGGCAAGCATTTGTTAATCTATGTGAGGGAGGATATCCGCAGAACATTTATGAATACTTTAATGATATCCGAGTTCGAGAACGGATAGAAGTGATTTTATCTGCACCAAAGCTGCAAGTGTATTCAGAGTGTCAGGAGTACGAGGAAAATGTGACATTGGTTGATCGGCAATTTGAGAAACTTACATTGCCAGATATTTCTCTTTCTGACCGCACCTACTGGTGGGAAAAATGCGTGCTTCGATATGCGGGACGGGAATTAGTGGCCGATTTATTTGAAAGATATCGTATTAAAATCGATATTAAGGAGTGATGTTTTTCAGATTTTTAGGATGGATTACTTGTATATAGCTCAAGCTGTGGCCGGTCTCCTGACCGCGCCATAGCTTTCTTGTTAAGCTAGTAGAAACCGCCTGACAACCGTGAGCGGTGCAACCAGCGCCAGCTTCACCTACGACGGCGATGGCAACCGCGTCAAATCCGTGATGGGCGGTGTGACCACCTACTATGTTGGCAACT
>DAIUDK010000042.1:0-34899 GCA_036845725.1 Chloroflexota bacterium | reverse complement strand
GCCGCAGGTAGGCTTCATAGCGTTCGTCCGCGTGCTGGTAGATGCCGGACACCATTAACCCGATGATGAACTGCTTCAGTGGCCCATCATCGCCGAACTTCCCCGTGATGACCGTGGCCTTGTCCGGGGCCGTCCAGTCGGCGACCGTCGTACCGCCCGGCTGTCCAAAGGCGCGGTGGTAGACCCCCTTGGGCAAGAATTCCTCCAGCTTGTCGATGATGCGCTTGACCACGCCCGCCGTGATTTTGTCTTTGTGTTCTTCGCTGAGTGCTGTGTAACGGGCGACCAGGGCGGTGTGCAAGTCCTTCATACACAGGTTCGCCGAACGCTCCGGGTACACACTGCCATCCTCCTCGATGACGCCCATCGCGCGGTAAGCGTCCAGCAGCGCGCCCTTGAGCTGGTGGAAGCCGGTCACTCCGGCGGGATACGCCAGCAGCCAGTGCTTGGCGAACGCCGCCGCCCACTTCGCCGGATGCAAATAAGGGCTAGGGATGCGCAACGGGTTGAAATCCAGGAGGGGTAGGGCGATGCTCGTAGCGCCCTCGACGGCATTGACTTGCCCATACAACGAGTAGAACTGGAAGTCCTGTTGGGGGATCAGCCAGCCCAACTTGCGCCATTCGCCGGTGGGGTCGAAGACCGTCACCCCGATGCGCGGCGTCCCGCCTAACCTGTCCATGGATACCGGCCCGGTGGTCGGCGTGTGAATCGGGATACCGTGCTCGTCCTCGCGTAATGCATTGACCACCTGGGACACAAACCACAGCGCGGAGTTGGACTTGCCGGAGCCGGAGTCTCCGACGATCACCGCGTGCATCAGCTCGTCGGCGCGGAAACGATGCACATTGTTGGGATCGGGCTGTAAGTTGATGTCCAGCACCGTGCCCAAGGCGATTTCCCCCTGGGTGCGGCGGTGCGACAAGTCGTCCGGCCAGGCGTCCAGCGAGGCCGAAATCGTGCCGTCGGAGATGCGAATCGGGTGGACAAGCGCGGCTAACTCGTTGGCCGTCAAGGTCTGCGCGTGGCGCAACGTGTCGAACGGTCCAGCGTCTTCCGGGCGCGCATCGAAGTCCAGCGTAATAGCCCGTTGCCACAGCGCCTCGTCCCCCGCGCGCGCAGCGACGGGCACGACGACGTTCTCCTCGCGCATCGCCGCGATGGACGCCGCGGCCAGCCGTTCCAGCCGGGCTTCGTCGGGAGCCAGCAACGTCACCTGTGTCAGGAACAGCCCCGTGTCCAGCCCCGCGCTCAAGCGCCGTACTTGCTGGTCGAGCAACTGCGCCACCAGGTCGCGCTGTGCGTCCACGATCTGCCGCGCGAAGGCCAGGCCCGCCACGAGTGACCCGCCGGACGGCCCCATCACGCCCCGTGTCGTCACCTGGGTACGGCCCACGTTGGCGATTGTCGCTCCCACCTGGTCGGCGGCCTGGGCCTGCACGTACTCGCGCCCCTCGCCGACCATCGCCTCCTGCCGGGCTTCAGCCCCGTCGATCTGCTCTTGTGAATTACGATAGCCGTCGAAGGTCTCGCTGCGAAAGCCGTTGACGATGCGGTGGGTCTCGCGTTGCAGCGCGCGGTCGGCGACAATCGTATCTTGCTGCGAGAGATGCCCACTGCGCTGCCCGGTCTCGGCATAGCTGCCGCCAAAGGTGCGGGCGAAGTGTTCGACGCCTTGATAGCCGTCGCGGGTAGCCTGCTGCCAGGTCGCGTCCTGGTCTACCGCACTTTCCCAGGCGCGCTGCGCCTCGCGGTCGGTGTGGCTGGCGTCCTGGTAGGCTTCGCTGTAGCCATAGGCCACTTGACTGCTTCGTACCCCGCCGCCACTGCGCCATTCCGACGTCTGCACCGTCTCATTACCCTGCCAGGTCTGGCCTAACGCCTCTTGCTGATTACCGCTGCGTTCGTAGGCATTGTTGGCCCGCTCAAGTCCTCCCGTGAGTGCGCTCTGTTGACTGGCGCGGGTGGTGTCCAGGTTGCCGGTGACGTCGGCCAGTTCGTGATCGCGGGACTCGTACATGTTGCCGCGTTCACCGGCTTCCATCGTCTCGCCACCACCGATGCCGAAGATACGCGGGGAGAGGCTGCCCTCGACGCCCTGTTCAGCGTAGGTCTGCATCTGCGCGCCGTCGCCCCGAATGTCGCTCTCCGTGTTGCGGACAAAGCCTTCGCTGCTGCGCACGTTGTTGCTGCCAATCTCTGCCTGCTGATAGCTACCTTGCGTATGCTCATTGCCCGCGCCGCTGAACGACCGCTCGGTCTGTTCGTTGTAGCCACCCTCCCAGGTACGGCTGCTGCCCCCGCTATAGCGTTCCCCGACGCTGAAGTTTTCCACGGATGACCGGTTTCCCGCCCCGGAGCGCACGCCGGCAACCTGCTCATTGATGCTTTCGACGCTGTGCATCTGGCCGGTCTCGTCGGTGTGCTGCTGGCGGTTGCCCTGTTGAGTCGCATCGCGCGCGCCCTGGGTTTGCATCACGCCGGCCTCGCTGCCGCTGTATGACCGTGACAGGCTGTAGTTGTCAGCATAGTCACGTTCCAAGCTGACCTGGCTTTCCTCGTGCTCGTTGATGCGCTCGCTGATGCGTTGCTTGTCGGAGTAGGCGGTGTTTTCCTGCCCCTGATGCACCTCGCGGCTCGCGGTCTCACGGCGGTAGGCACTCACCGCATCGGACTGCCCGGCAGCCAGGCGATGCGCGTTCTGCTCGGTGCGCAGGCGTTGGTCGGCCCGTGTCACCTGCGTCGCGCGATGCGTTTGCTCGCTGAACACCGCCACTGGATTCAGGAACAGGGGCAGCACCGCGCTCACGTTGGCCGACTCACTCTGCTTCACTTTGGAGGCGAAGTAGCTCAGGGCTTGGGCGGTGTCGGTCAACATCCGCCGGATGTCCAGCGCGTGCAAGGGATGCGCCAGGGTCAGGACGGCGAACGGTTCCCCAGCCAGTGCAGCGGCGATGACTTCGAGCTGCTCTTGGGCGTCGGTGGTCACCAGTTGGTTGATGCCGTGGCTCGAACCCATTCCAGGCGCAATGCGCGGCACCATTTGACCGATGAGGGACGCCGTGTGGTTACAGGCCCACAGATGTTCGTACAGCGCCGCAGCTTCGTTGGCGGACAGCAGGGTAAAACGCGATTGTCGGAAGCGCCCTTGCAGCGCCGCAACCAGGCGTGCCGAGTTCAGGGCGGCGGCTTGCACGGCTAGTTCTTGAGTCTTGCCCGTTGCCAGTCCGCCGTAGACCTGGACGAGGCCCAGTTCCGGCACGTTGGCCAGGCCAAAGGCGGCGGCAGTGTTGCGTGCGCCTTGCGGATCGTACAGGCTGCTCACCACATCGTCGGTGAGTTCCAGGTGCGTCCGCGCGTGGCGGTAGGGCTTGCGCAGGATGCGCAGCGCGTGCGGCGACCAGGCCCGCCAGCCGTCGGGCAGTGCCCAGGCATAGGCGTGCAGCGATGCGCCGTCGGGGGTGAGGGTCATTGTGAAGGTGTTGTTGGTGTTTGTGTTGTTCATTGAGTCTCCTTTGATTTGGTAGACGGTAGACGGGGATAGGAAACCCTGTCTACCGTCTACCGTATTCCGTCTACTGCCTTTTCACCTGCCGCAGTACCTCGCGGGTCGTCATCCGCCCGCCGAAGAACGGCGTGAGACGGTCCCAGAACAGGAAGCGCAGGACGTAGGCGTAGAAACCGATGGCCGACATCACGGCGAAGCCCAGTAGCCACACCGAGATGCCATAGAGCGTCGTCGCGCCAGGCTCTGGTGTGCCGCTGACCAGCAACGCGGCGATGCGGTAGGCAAAGAGCAAGCCGGCGTTGCCCGCGAGGAAGAAGTAGATATAGTTCGTGGTCGCCGCGCAGTCGTCCGGCTTGAAGTAGGCCAGCGCCACTGCCGCGCCCCACATCGGGGCTAGAACCCAGCGCAGTGCGCCGGGGGCCAGGACGAGGGCCAGGATGTGTAAAGCTAGAATCAAATATGGCATTGTGTTTTCTCCTTCTGTCTATGAATGTGTGTTTTGGACAAGATGCACAGGATAGTGCATCTTTTTATCCTGTTCATCCTGTCAATCCTGTCCAAGAAAACGAAAAAGGGGAGGACGCGGGATAGTTCCCGTGTCCTCCCCTTTTATTCTCCGCGCGGTGTTACCCGGTTAGAGCGCCGCAGGCTTGGAGGTTCCTGCGGTTTGGAGCCGAAGCCCCGGACCTTTCGCGCCTGGGTGGTGATGCTGTATCCAGGCTTATATCTATTATACCATATTCATACCTTGAATTTCAAGGGGGCTAAGAGATATTTAGATAATCTTTGTGGTAAGGTTAAGCGTTTAAGGTTTTTAGGTCAGAGTTCGTATCTCTATATACTCATTGAAGATCCCTACACATATCTTGTTTAGTTCCTCAACTGCCGCAAAATCTCGCGCATGATTAGTGCATCGCTGTCATCCAACCCGGCGACAAGGGGTGCCTCATTCCGCTCTCCAGCCCAGATACGGCGGATAGGGCCGGCGATGTGCCAGTTATTCTTCTCGAGTTGTGGGAGTGCTTCCTCCACATCCGCGCGAGCTTGTCGGTTGCCTCTTGCTGCTGCAATAACTGCTTGAATGAGCGGGGCAAAATGGTTAAGCATCTGCGCGGTGGCGGGATCTTCGTTTGTAGTGATCTCGGCCTGGAGTCGCGCTATGAGTTGTTGTACCTGTTGTGCGTTGGGGCTTCCGATTTGTGTCCAGAGACGTGCCGCCTCTTGCGCCAGTGGAATGGCGCGGACTGGATCGCCTTGTTGGTCATAGAGCAGGGCCATCTTGCACGAATCGAATGCCACACCATTGATGTCACCGGTCTCGCGAGCAAGCGCCAGCGCTTGCTCGTAATACTCAATGGCGCGCCGCACGTCGCCCAACCGTGAGTATGCATTCCCCAGATTACCCAGGACCGTACCTTCCCCGCGTCGGTTCCCGATCTCGCGCTGGATCGCCAACGACTGCTCGTGATATTCAATGGCACGCCGTGCGTCGTTCAAATCCGTATACGCATTTCCTAGGTTGCCCAGGGATGAGCCTTCCCCGTGCCGATCGCCAATCTCGCGAGCAATCGCCAGCGCTTGCTCGAAATACTCAATTGCGTGCCGCGCGTCATCCAAGTCCGCATATGCAGTTCCCAGATTACCCAGGACCGTGCCTTCCCCATGCTGGTTCCCGATCTCGCGCTGGATTGCTAACGCCTGTTCGTAATACTCAATGGCACGCCGTGCGTCGTTCAAATCCGCATATGCAACCCCTAGGTTGCCAAGTGCCCCGCCTTCCCCGCGCCGATCGCCAATCTCGCGAGTAATCGCCAGTGCCTGCTTGAAGTACTCAATAGCGTGCTCTACGTCGCCCAACTGCGCGTATGCACTCCCTAAGTTAACTAAGTCATTGCCCTCCCCGCGACGATCACCAATCTCACGCCGGACCACAAGTGCCAGCTTGTGATACCCAATGGCGTGCTGCAAGTCACCCAAGTTCGCATACGCAACCCCTAGGTTGCTCAGGGACGAACCTTCCCCGTGTCGATCGCCAATCTCGCGAGCAATCGCCAGCGCTTGCTCGAAATACTCAATTGCGTGTCGCACGTCACCCAAGTCCGTATACGCAACACCTAGGTTGCCAAGTGCCCCGCCTTCCCCGCGCCGATTGCCAATCTCGCGAGCAATTGCCAGCGCCTGCCCGTAATACTTAATTGCGTATCGCGCGTCACCCAAGTCCGCATACGCATTCCCCAGGTTGCCCAGAACTGTGCCTTCCCCGTAACGGTCTCCAATCTCGCAGCTTATCGCCAGCGCCTGCCCAAAGTAACTCATCGCCACCTTTGCTTTACCAATGTCCAAGTAAGAAAGCCCTATTGCATTATACGACCATCCTACCTGTATCCGTTCTTCGAGGCTCGACGTCATCGCATTTACAGGTGACGGTGCGGCGTGGCCAGCTATAGCGGCATACGCAGACGCCAGAACGAATTCAAGGTTCTCCCAATCCGTGTAACGGTCCCCCGGATTGAAGGCAAGGCACCGTTGTAGGATGTAGCGCACTGGCGTGGGGGTGCTCTCGGGCAGCGGGCGCAAATTGCCGGCGCAATGCGCGCGCGCCAGGTCGTCCGGGTTATCACCGGCTGCTGCGGTGTATCCGGTGAGCATCTCGTAGAGGATGCAGCCAAGTGCGTACACATCGGTATACACGCCTACAGGCTGGCCTGTCCATTGCTCCGGGGCCATATACAACGGCGTGCCGACTGCGCCGTGAGTCAACTGCGTGTGACGTATAGCAGAGGCTTCTTGCTTCGCACCGCCTACATTTTGGCGCTTGCTTCTCGCCTCTTGTATCACGCTCGCCAACCCGAAATCGGTCACACGCAGCCGGTTGATCGTCGTATCCGGCAGGCGATCCGCACCTACCAGCACATTCTCCGGCTTGAGGTCGCGGTGGACGAAACCGGGGACGCGGGCGACAGCGTGCTGCATCCCGCGCGCGATTTGTAGCACGAAGAGCAGCGCTGTCTCCGGTGGCAGTGGATATCCACGGAATAACCAGGAACGCAGCGAGGCGTCTTCACGCCCTTGCTCTTTGGCAATCGGTTCCAGTGCCAGGAAGACCTCCAGGCCGGTGGCGTCACGGATGACTTCATAGCAACGAACGATGTGTGGATGCGCACCCAGGTTCATCCAGGTCGTGCCTTCGCGTAGGAACCGGTCGCGGGTGGCCCGGTCGGGCAGGTATTCCGGCTTGAAGGTTTTGAGCGCCACGGGCAGGTCTTGCTGCTGATCCACGCAGATGTAGACGATGCCCATGCCGCCCTTAAGCGGCTCGCCGACGACTTCGTAGCGTCCGAGGATGGTGTCGCCGGAACGGTAGATTCTCTGCGCAGGTTGAGGTACAATTTCCGGGGCCGGAGACGCGGGTGGGGAAGCAGGCGGCGCGACGGGAGGGGCAGTGCGCTGCGCAGCAGCCTGTGATAGTTTTGCCGGTTCTGGTTCGCCTTTTTGGCCTAACAGCTTTTTGAAAAAACTCATTGTATCCTCCTGGTAAACATAGATGGTAAACAGCAGACAACCGACAAAGGCATCAACCTGTCAGAGTTGTTCACACGCCGGGTGTACCAACAGCCACGTATCGCTGGCCTTGAAAATATCACCTTCGGTCAGGCGGAGTGTTTCGGTGGTAATGCGTTCTTCGGCGTTGAGGCGATATGTGCCGTGCGGCGATTGGACGCCGGTTAATGTCCAACCCTCCGCATCCGGTTTGACGTGCGCCTGCGGCGTCCCCAGTTCGGCATCCCAGGGGAAGGATAGCGGGCCTATCCCGGCACGTGTCCATTCAGTTTCGCCGGTCAAGATGAGCGTGATCCCGTCCAGCGGGCCGCTCAGGATTTCCAGAGTCAAGGTTGGTGTGTACTGCATAATGCCTCCTGTTACGTTGCCGGTCGTTCGACTATGACGATGCCGTCTGCCTCTATGGTGACCTGCATCCCCGGCTGGATTTCGCCCGCCAGCAATCTGTCGGTCAGTGGGCCGATAAGTTCATCTTCGATAGCCCGCTGCAAAGGCCGCGCGCCGCGGTCAGTGTTGAGCTGCTGTTCTACCAGCGCGGCTTTGCGGGCCGGCGTAACTTCCACCACGATTCCCCGGTCGCGCAGCGGCGCGACTGCCGCCGTGAAGTGTTTGTCGAAGATCGCACCCAGCGTCGTTTCGTTCAGCGGCGCGAAGTAGACGATGCGATCCAGGCGGTTGAGGAATTCCGGCGTGAAGTGCTGCTCGATAGCCCGCTGTATTCTGTCGTGGTATGTCTTCTGCTGGCGACGAAAGCCCAACGCTTCCTTCGCGCCCAGGTTGCTGGTCATAATGAACAGCGCGTTGCGCCCGTCGGCCACACGCCCCCGCGAGTCGGTAAGCCGTCCGGCGTCAAAGAGTTGCAGGAAAAGGTGTTGCACGTCCTCGTGCGCCTTTTCGATTTCATCTAGCAGGATGACGCTGTATGGACGGCGGCGTAACCATCCGGTTAACTGTCCCTCCTCTTCGTAACCGATGTAACCCGGCGATGCACCGATAAGCCGTGAGACCTGGTGCTTTTCCATATACTCCGACATGTCCAGGCGGAAGATGGCATCCTCCTCGCCAAAGAGGGCCTCCGCCAAGGCCAGCGCTAGTTCGGTTTTGCCCACGCCCGTCGGCCCGGCAAAGAGGAACACACCGAGCGGGCGGCGGGGATTGCTCAATCCGGCGCGCGCGCGTTTGACGACGCGCGCGACGTGCTCCACGGCCTCATCTTGACCTTGCACGCGACGCTTAAGGGTCTCTTCTAAGGCCAGCAGGCGTTCTTGTTCGCTTTGGCTGAGTTGCGTCAGGGGAATGCCGGTGCGTTCGGCGACAATGGCGCGGATGATTTCGACGGTGACGGACCTCACCCCTGCCCCCTCTCCAACGTATAGAGGGGAAATCCCGGAGAGCGAGCTGCCCATAGTCAGTCGGGGGCCGGCCTGATCCAGTATTTTGATGACCTTGCCTGGCACAAATTCGTCGTGGATGTAACGGGCGGCCAATTGTACGGATTCGCGGATGACGTTCTCCGGGTAGGCGACGCCGTGGCGTGGGCCTAAGTGCTCACGCGCCACCCGTCCGGCGATTTCGATGGCTTCCTCCGGCGACGGTTCTTCGATCCACACGGGTGTGAATCGCCGCGCCAGGGCCGGGTCGGCCTCAATGTAGCGGCGATACTCATCTACTGTCGTCGCGCCAATGCAGGGGAATTCGCCCCGCGCCAGCGCTGGTTTGAGCAGTTCGGCAATGGATCCCAGGCCACCCTCTGCCTTGCCGCCGAGGATGGTGTGAACTTCATCAATGAAGACGATGATCTGCCCGGCAGCGGCGTGGACTTCCTGGAGCAACTGTTGTAGCCGTTCTTCTAATTCACCGCGATACTTCGTTCCGGCCAACAGCGCGCCCGGCGACAAGTCTACGATGCGTTTGCCGGCCAGCGCCGCGACCACATCGGCTTCTGCCAGGCGCAACGCAAACCCCTCGACGATGGCCGTCTTGCCCACGCCGGGGTCGCCGAGCAGAATGGGATTGTTGGCCTGTGTCTGTTGCAGCGTCAAGCCTATTTGTACCATAGCTCGGTGCGCGTTTTCACCGACGGCGGGGCGCAATTGCCCCGCGTGCGCCAGTGCGGTGAGATCGCGCCCAATTTTCTTGAGCACCCCGCCGTCCTGGGGCGTAAACGGCACAGCCGTCTGGCGCGCCGTGGTTGCGGGAGCTTCTATACCAAGTCGTTGTTGCACATAGACAAGCATCGCGCGGGGATCATAGCCCTTCTCTGCAAAGAATCCTAGCAGCAGATTTACGGCGACGCACTGCGGATGTTGCAAGGCCGCCAACAGCAAATGATCCGGCTCTACAGGGGCGTCTTGCGCCAATTCTACCGCCCGGCGTAGCACAATCATCATACGTGGTGTAAGCATGGGTCGAGTCTCTGTCCCATACTCCGCGGCCAGTGTTGCCGGAGCGGCCGTGCGCAGTTCTGGCAAAGCCGCCGCGCCTAACTGCGCCACGTCTTGCCGTTTCCAGTTCTCTCCGGCAACCGCGACGCCGGCCAATCCACGTAATGCGCCCCGGAACTCACCCGGTTCGATGTTCAGCCCGCGAAGAATCTCGCTGAGTGCGCTTTCCGTTTGTTTGGAAAGGCTCATCAGCAGGAACTCGACGCCGAGCCAAGAACGCCCGATGCGCAGCGCTTCGCCCAGGGCGATTTCGAGTGTTTGGCGGGCAATGGGGGAAAGATGAGCGAGTAGTTCCGGTATCTGTTCGGTCATAGATATTCTCCTTGACAGGGCTAGTGCGCGGCATTACATATCCAGCGACTATCACTCAAAACAATATTTGGTACAAACCAGATACAATCGATATATTCCCAATTACTTTCCGATAGTAGATTGTTGGCTATCTGTGTTGCCTGATCAATGCAATTCATAAAGCCAAAGTCTGATGTTTTGATTGCGACGGTTCTTATGCTGGATCTATCCAAGGTGCCACCTGCTACTGCTTGTGAAAACTGTTTATTTTTGGACGCTAATGCTTTCACCAACAGTGCGCGTATCTTTTTGTGGTTTTCCGATGTAGTGCAATCTTCCAGGTTCCCATATTCCAAAGTTTCCCATCCCTCAATTTCCTGTTTGCGTGTAACTTCAATTGCATAATTTTTACCGTCTTTAAGAGCTACAATATCTGGATGTGATTTGCTTGCACTTTTTGATATTTTGGCAATGTCTTCAAATCCCAATTCGAGAAGAAAATCCAATACGAGGATTTCAGCTAACAAGTCTAGCGTTGCTTGATCTGTAATAGATGGATTATTACTACTCCCTCGGTATTCATCCCGTAGAGATTCTATACCAGGTATAGACTGAATCCTATGTAGCTGCTGTTCCAATAATATCGGTTCAGGATCAAAGATTATAGAAATGACAGGAAAAGAAAGGATTCCTTTTTGTCTCAACCTGGGCCTAATCAAATGACTAAAAAAGTGTTTTGTTAAAGGAAAACACAAAAGTCTTTGCCGTAGTAATGCTTCAAATTCACCAGGGTTATCTATTATTGTCTGAATAGCTTCTGTACATTCCTGTGGCACTTTCCCTCCGCAAGACGTAAGTAGCCGAAAATCGTTCTTAATATCGGTCCCCATAATGGCCTTACGAATGATTTCAATTGTGATTTTCGGATCTGTTTCGCTTGTCAGCATTTCTCTTGTTTTCTCCCAATGTGAAGACTAATCTCCTGGACTTTGTTTCTGATATACCAACAAGAAATGTTGTTTCTACTCCGCTGCATTCTGAAGTCGTGATATAAGTTTTTGTGCCCGTTGCGCGTTGGGACTACCGATTTGCGTCCAGATACGCGCCGCCTCCTGCGCTAGTGATATTGCTTGTGTATAATTATCTTGTTCTGTGTACAGTATTGCCATATTAAATGACTGCCACGCTACCCCTTCCACGTCACCAATCTCACGGCTGATGGTAAGTGCCTGAGAATAAAGACCAATCGCGATCTTCGCATCACCTAAGGAGAAATATGTATTTCCCAGGTTCCCTAGAGTAATTCCTTCGCCATAGCGATTACCGGTCTCGCGAGCAACCCTAAGCCGCAGCTCATAGTATTCAATGGCACGGCGCATATCCTTCATCTCAGCATAGGCACGCCCCAGGTTACCTAAAGCTGTACCTTCTCCATCCCGATCCCCAATCTCTTGAGCTATTGCCCGATGCTGTTCGTATAACTCAATAGCACGAGGAAAATCCCCAAGGTCTGTATAGATCAACCCCAGGCTGCCCAAAGCTGTGCCCTCCCCACTTCTATCTCCAATCTCACGGGCAATCGTCAATGCCTCATTATGATAATCAATAGCACGTTGCTTGTTGCCCAAGTGCCAATAGACCAATCCTAGGTTGCCTAACGCTCCTTCTTCTATACGTCGATCGCCAATCTCGAGTGCAATTGCTAGAGCCTGTTCGTAGAATTCAATGGCGTGTGGCCAACTTCCCAATCCCTGGTAGATAGTCCCCAAGTTGCTTAGCGTTTCACATATTCTGCGCTGGTCCTTGATCTCATAGGCAATCGCCAACGCCTGCTCTAGGTATTCGAGCGCCCGCCGCGCATCACCCAGTCGGCGGTAGGCATCCCCCAGGTTGTTCAGGGCCGCTCCTTCTCCATCCTGGTTACCAATCTCGCGGGCAATTTCAAGGCATTGCTCGTAATAGCCAATGGTGCGTCGTACGTCTCCCAGACATGCATAGGCCAGCCCCAGATTACTCAGAGCTGCACCCTCCAACGCCTGCTCGCCCTCTGCTTGCCCCACCGCTGCAGCCCGCTCGAAGTAGCTCACTGCCACCTCCGCCTTGCCAATATCCAGGTAGCTACCACCGATTGTGTTGTATGACCAGCCCACTGCTACCCGTTCCTCGTGACTTAACGTCATTGTATCAGCCGATGGGGGAGCGGATTCGCCCGTCACAGCAGCATACGCGTTCCTCAAAACAAATTCGACGTTGTCCCATTCCAGATAACGGCTCGCAGGCGCAAATGCAAGGCATCGCGCAAGTAGGTAGCGCACCGGCGCGGGTATAGTCTCAGGTAGCGGACGCAAATCGCCGGTACAGTGTGCGCGTGCCCAGTCGTCCGGATTGTCACCGGTTGCTGCAGTATATCCGGTAAGCATCTCGTAGAGGATACAGCCGAGGGCGTACACATCGGTATACACGCCTACAGGCTGGCCTGTCCATTGCTCCGGGGCCATATACAACGGCGTGCCGACTGCGCCGTGAGTCAACTGCGTGTGACGTATAGCAGAGGCTTCTTGCTTCGCACCGCCTACATTTTGGCGCTTGCTTCTCGCCTCTTGTATCACGCTCGCCAACCCGAAATCGGTCACACGCAGCCGGTTGATCGTCGTACCCGGCAGATGATCCGCACCCACCAGCACGTTCTCCGGCTTAAGGTCGCGGTGGACGAAGCCGGGGATGCGGGCGACAGCGTGCCGCATTCCTCGTGCGACTTGTAACGTAAACAGAAGTGCAGTTTCCACCGGCAACGGACGCCCCGGAATCAGCCAGGAGCGTAGCGAGGCATCGGGACAATTTTGCTCTCTGGCGATTAGTTCCAAGGCCAAGTACACTTCAAGCCCATCCTCAGTACGTACTACCTGATAGCAGCGCACGATGTGGGGGTGCATGCCTAAGTCAACCCAGTGCGTACCCTCACGCAGGAAGCGGTCTCGTGCGGCGCGGTTGGGCAGGTATTCTGGCCTGAAAGTTTTGAGTGCCACGGGCCGATCTTGCTCGTGGTCAAGGCAGATGTAGACAATCCCCATCCCACCCATCATCGGGCGGCTGGCGACTTCGTAACGGCCGGCAATCAGAGTTCCAGGTGCGTGGACTTTCATCGTTGGCTCTCCTTATGCCTTGATGAGTTGTTTTAGCCGCGCCAGGTGTTGTGCAAAGGTGGTTCTCCTTGCAAACTCGTCACTTTGCGAGAGCAAAAAGTCTACCTCACAACCATCTTGAGTTTAGCACAATCTGAGGAAGCAGGCAATTGTCTTTGGCATCCCGGCATTCCTGTAGCATATTGCTCTATCCACAGCGAAAACTTGCTCCTATCATGCCTCGATCACCCGCACCGCGCCGCCAACGTTGAGAAAACACAGCGCCGGGCGCGGGCGCACACCGAGTAGCCGCTCAGCGGCATCGAGGTAGCGCGTCACCTGTGCCCGGTAATCCGTGCTGTCGAGCAACGCGGTCAGCGCCGCTTGATCGGTGACGTGATCGGTCTTGAATTCCACGAGCGTCCATTGCCCGCCGTCACAGAACAGCGCGTCGAGTGTGCCGCGCTCTAGTGCGCCGTCCGGCGTCGCCAGCGTGTAGGGGACTTCGTGGAGACGGTGTGCGGCGCTGTCCATTGCGGCGTACAGGTCGGTGGCCTGGAAGCGTGTCAGCATCCGCGCGGCGCGCTGGACAGCGTTACGCAGTTCGGCGGCGTCGGTGATGCCGCGCCCGCGCGCCTCCGCCTCAGCCCAACGCGCGAAGACGACGCCATCGGGGAAGAGCCACTGTTCCAGCGCACCGTGGACCAGCGTCCCGACCACCCAGGCCGGGGCAGAAGGCCGGGCTTTCTCCGGAACCACACGCCATACCCGGCGGGGCGGATCGCGGTGCGCGGCCTCGGTGTCATCATCGGTGGTGGAGGGTGGGGGAATCAGGGGAGCGAGCAGCGGCAAGGTCTCCGGCAAGGTTGCTTGCGCGGGCGGCGCGGTGAATACGCCCGCCGCAGCAATCTCCGCGTTGCCCTCGTAGAGGAAGCAGCTCACGGCTTGCGTTTCGGCAGACAATGTCACGTACTGGGTTGCCTCCCCCTCAGGATCACACGCCGGCGCGGAGGCGCTGAGGTGCAGCGCCGTCTCCAGCCGTTCCAGCCAGCCGCCAAGACCCAGCCCATCCTTGCGCGCGCTCGCCGTTCCACTGAGGATGAGCATATCCTGCGCCCGCGTCGCGGCGACGTACAACAGCCGGTCGGATTCCGCCGTTTCTTGGTCCGCCGCGGCTTGCTGCGCCAGACGATAAGCCAGCGAGGTGGCGGCAGGGGCTTCGTCTTCGCCGGTGCTTTTCAATGGCGGGACGACGCCCAGCAGCGGGTCTACCACGGCTCCACGCCCGCCACGCGCAGCTTTTCCGGCGTCGCCGATGACGATGACGGGAAATTCCAGTCCTTTGGCCGCGTGGACGGTCATCAGTTGTACCGCGCCTACACTCAAGGTGTGCGCCTCGCCTTCGCGCGTGCCCGCGTCGCGCAGTTGCGTCACGTAGTCCAGGAATTCACCGACGCTGACGATGTCGCTGCTGTGCGCGTCCGCCAGCAGTTTGGCGAGGTTGCCCGCGCCCCGCGCTTGTCCCGCGCGCAGCAACGCCGCGCGGTAGTGCGTTGCGTCTAGGAAATCCTTGAGGAGCGCAGCCACCGTCACCCGCCCCGCCATCACGTGTAGACGTCGGATGATGGCGACGGCCTCCGCCGCGCACGGGGCTTCGTTCGCCAAAGAATCTAACGCTGTGCTGTTGAGCACCGTCCACAATGAAGGTGCTTCTTGCGCTTTGCGTTCCTCGGTCAGACGGTACAGCGCTAGGTCGGAGAGGCCACACGCCGGAGAGCGTAACAGGCCTGCCAGGGCCAGATCGTCGGTGGGATCGGCCAGGACGGTCAGCGCGTTGAGGACATCGCGCACTTCCGGGCGCTCGTAGAAGCCGCGCCCGGCCACGGTGAGGAAGGGGATGCCGGCGTGTTCCAGCGCGTTCTCGTAGTTGGCGAAGGAGGTCGAGGCGCGGCAGAGAATGGCGATGTCGCCATAGTCCAGCGGGCGGGTGTGGGCCTGCCCGGTGTCGGGATCGCGGGCCTCAAGTTGTATCTGGCTGCTTTCCACCAACGCTGCCAGCCGCGTCGCTAACGCTTCCGCCGCCTTGTCAAGTGCACCGCCGGCTTTGCTGCCCACGCCCAGGTACAGTTCGACGAAGGGCGGCGTCAGTCCAGCAGGAGGCGATTCGCGGAAGTGCGTGAGCGCGCCGAACGGCTCAACGTAGGGCCGCGCCGGATCTTCGTCCACGCCGAGCACCGGTTGCAGCAGGGCGTTGAGGGCAGCAATGAGATTGCCGTGCGCGCGGTACGAGGTATCCAGGGTGAATGCCTCGCCCTGGTCAGCGATTTCCCGGCGGGCGGCGCGGAACACGGTGACGTCCGCGCCGCGGAAGCGGTAGATGGACTGCTTGCCGTCGCCGACGATGAACAGCTTGCCCGCGTCGCCGTTGAGCAGGGCCAGCAAATCGCGCTGGCGGGCGTTGGTGTCCTGGAATTCGTCCACCAGCAGCGCGCGCACTTCGGCTTGCCAGCGCGCGCGGGCGGCAGGATGGTCGCGCAGGAGCGCCAGCGCCCCGGCTTCCAGGTCGTCGAAGTCGAGAGCGCGGCGGTCTTCCTTGAGGCGCGTGTAGATGGCCAGCGCGTAGTCGTACAGGCGCAGCAGTTCCGGTAGGATGGCCTGCGCCAGGGTTTGATCCAGCGCCAGGTCAACGCCGTCTCCGACCAGCGGCTTGAGGGTTTCGTCGTAGCGGGTTTGCAGTGCCTTGATGGTGACCTTGGGATTGGCGGGCGCCCAGTTGGCTTGCCGTCCGACTTGCTTCATCGCGCCACGCAACGGTGCAAGGTGGGCGGATACCGTCGTCCAATCGTCCGCCGCGCGCGCTGCCGTGATGACGTCCCAGAGACGCAACAATTCATCCAATGGCGCGGCCAGGTTATCGCCGGCGGCTTCCGCGCGGGCCAGCGTCCCGTCCGCGCGCAGAGCCAGCAGATCAGCGAAGTCCGCCTGCACCGCAGCGTCTTCCACGAAAGCGCGGAGCGGGGCGAGTAGGTGTGGTCTCCACACGGCCCACAGGTCGGCCGGGCGAGGCAGCGCGGCGATGTCCAGCCGTTGCTTGAGCAGTTGGGTCAGCAGCCGTGGCAGTTCCCATTCGCCGAAGTCGGCGAACAAACGCGCGGCTTGCGGGTCGTCGGCGGCCCAGGCCAGCGCCGCTTCGACGGCCTGCGCCAGGAGCAGCGCGGCCTGGCCTTCGTCCAGTGTCTCGAAGCGCGGGTCGATGGCGGCCTCGGCGGGATGGTTACGCAGCAGTTCCCCGCACAGGCTGTGGATAGTGCCGATGCGCGCGGCGTCCAGGGCCTCGTAGAGCCGCTGCCAACGGGCGCGTTCCTCGTCAGTCAGTTGCCCCGCATCCAGATAGCGCCGCACCTCCTGGCGCACGCGGTTGCGCATCTCTCGCGCGGCTTTCTTGGTGAAGGTGATGGCGACGACGGAGCGCAGCGGCAGATCGTCCAGCAGCAGGGAAAGATAACGAGCCACGAGCGTGCGCGTCTTGCCCGTCCCCGCCCCGGCCGTCACCGCCACGTCCGTACCCCGCTTGAGGATCGGCGGCGTCTGCTCCTCACTGGGATTCATTTGAATGAGCAAAGGATGCAGGGGGCAGGATGCAGGATGCAAGATGCAGGACGCAGGATGCAAGATGCGGGACGCAGGGGACTCGTTACTTGTTACTCGTTTCTCGTTACTCATTTCTTTCTTCTTGCCTCTTGCCTCTTGCTTCTTTTCTCACCATTGTTTGGGCTGATAGTGCCAGCAGAAGGACGCTGCCGGGCAGTAGGCGGGACAGCCGCCGCCGGGTGGGGTGGGGACGAAGTGGCCCTGACGCGCGCCGTGCACGGCTTCCCAGGCGTGAGTGACGACGGTCTGCATCGCGCCCGCCGGACCGAACAGGTTCTCTTCTTTGTCCGCGAACTTCGCCAGGGTGAAGCTGCTGGCCTCGGCGGCCTGGATGTGCCAGTAGAAGCCATCGGTGACATTACCCAGGTCTAGCGCCTCCTGCGCAGCCAGGGCGTAGAGCGGGAGTTGCAGCTTCTTGCCTTTTTTGACGTTGGTGACGGTAAAACTACCCTTCCCGCCGGTCTTGTAGTCGATGATGCGTACGCGCCCGTCCGGCGCGCGGTCCACCCGGTCGATCAGGCCGCGCACCTGGAATCTATCGGCCCCGTCACGGATGACCAACGGGGGCTGGCCTTCCAATCCAAACTGCGCCTCGTAGGCGTAAGGGACGAAATTCTCCCGCAGCGCATCCAACGCAATCAGCGAACGACGCACGTTCTCGATGATCTCATCGCGGGTCCGCGCCCACCACGCGGTCGGGCGGAATTGCTGCTCGGTGGGGGCGGCATCCAATATGGGCGCGGCGACTTCAGGCAATGCGGCCAACAGTTGCGCGAGATCGGTGGAGTCGGTGACGGCCTGGTAGAGTTGCTCGAAGATGTGGTGGTAGAGAGTGCCCAACTGCGCCGCGTCCAGCCCCTCGACGGGGCGGGCGCGCGGTTCCAACGCCAGGACGCTGCCCACGAAGAAGCGGAAGGGGCACTCGCGGTAGCTTTCCAGACGACTGGCGCTCCATCCGCGTGCCAGGCCGAAGCGTTGGGCGAAGATATCGCTGGTGGAGGTCAAATCGCCGTCGAAAAGCCCTGGTGTGATTGTGCCCAGGCGCTGGGTCAATACGCGCGTTGCCCGTTCCAGTACGATGTGATACGCTGGTTGGCGTTGCGTCAACGCTTCCCACGTCGTTGTATCTCCCTGGGCACTCAGGCCCAAGAGCAATTCCTCCCACGAGGCGGCTTCGTCCGGTGTGGGGTAGCTGTGACTGGTCAGGTGTAACGGCGTCACGGCCACACGGCGGCGCACTTCGTCCCAATAGGGCGATGCCTGCCACGGCGCGCCGTTGTCGGCGATGCGCGGGCGGGTGAGCAGCAGCGCCGCGCGCGGGCGGGCGATGGCTTCGTAGAAGTACTCGGCTTCAGAACTGTCGGGCGAGGGTGAGAGCGACAGGCCAAAGTCGTCGCGCAAAGTACGCCGGTCGGCGTCGCGCAGGAAAGGGTCTTCGGCCAGCGCCGCCGGGAACTCGCCCTCGGCCAATCCCAGCACGGCGACGGTGTGGAAGGGCACGCCGCGCGCCTGGGTCACGTCGGCCACCAGCAGCGCCTCGCGGTCGGTGGGCAGCGGCAGGCGATAGGTTGCGGCGTCCACTGCGCCTTCGAGGTCGGTCCAGAACGCAGGGAACGGCGCGGGAGCGCAGGCTACGGCCTCGTCGGCCCACACCAGACCGCGCAGAATGTCTTTGAACGCGTCAAGCGCGGCCCGGTCACGTTCCACTAATTCTGACGGGCCGGCGTCTACGCGCCGCACTACGCCCAGGTCAGTGGGGGGTGCGGCTTCGTCCTCGGACGGTACATCGTCGCCAATGAGGGACTCCAGCCAGGCAACAAATGTCCGGCAAGGGTGTGGGCCTTGCGGCGGGGTGACGCGCTGCACAAAGCAGTGGAATGTCGCGGCCAACGCCTCCGCCGCTGCGCCGGTGGGGACGGTCAGGGGGATATCGACATCGGCTTGTTCCTCGTCCAGAACGTCGCGCGGCCCGGTGTTGATCGCCAGGGCGAAGGCTTCTTCCCATTGCGCCAGTCCGGCCACCACGCGCCCCCACCGCGCTAGGCGATCCAGGCTCTCGGCAGCCTCCGGGGTGATGCCGCAGGCAGTCCACTCGAAGTAGGGAGAGCGCCAGGCTTCCAATGTCAAACGCCAGGGGAAGGCACTGCTGGCTTCGTCAGGCAGCGCCAGGCGCAACAAATCGAGCAAGGCCGCGACCGCCGGGTTCGTCCGCAGCGGCAGGCCATCGAGGATGTGGACGGGCACGCCGAACTCGTCCGCCGTTTGCTGGATGAAGGGGCGGTATGGCTCGATGTCGCGGGCCAGCAGCGCCGCGTCGCTCAGGCGCAGGCGCTCGCGGACGACACGCGTCTTGAGCCACCGCAGTGCGGCGCGCACTTCGGCCTCGCGGTCGGGCGCGGCGATTAGCTTGACGGCGTCGCTGGCGGGACGTTGCACCGTATCGGCGGTGAACAGCGTGGCTTCCAGGTGCGCCAACGCGGGCACGCGCGGATCGGGTGTCACGCGGGCGGGCAAGGGTTCTGCTGTGATGCCCAGGGCAGTTTCCAGGCGGCGGCGCGTGCGGTCGAAGCGATGCTGGATCAACGCGCGCCCATCGTCGCCGGGGCTGCCGGTGAGGGTGATGACCAGTTCGCCCACACGCCCGGCCAGGTGTTGTAGTACGTCCACCTGCACCGAGGTCAGGTCGTCGAAGCCATCGACAAAGAGATGTGACCAGTTGCGCCCCACGTCAGGGTGCCGGGCGAGGGCTTCCGCCGTCAGCCAGCCTAACCCGGCGAAGTCGGCCCAGCCTTCGTGTTGCAGGCGCTCCTGGTAGGCGGTGTAGAGCCGCGCCAGTTCCAGCAGGCGCGGTTCGCCGCCCATCGCTTCGACGGCCTGGGTGAAGGCATCAGGAGGGACGCCGCCGGCTTTGAGTTCACGGACAAAGCCTTGAACGACCTGCGCGAAGCCGGGCCGGTTGCGGAGTGGGGCATAGTGCTGCAGCGGGGCCTCGGTGATGAGCGCGCGCAGCAGGCGGTACTGGATCGGTTCGGTGAGCAAGACGTAGACTTCCCCGGCAGCGCGGAGGATCTCACGGTAGAGCGTGTCGAACGTCCCCACTCGTACGCCGAGCGCGCCGCCGGTCTCGGCCAGACGGCGCTGCCATGCGCGCACCTGAAGCTGCGCGGGCACGACGACGTGCGGCATGGCCGTCAACCCGGCGCTCAGGGTGCTGGCCTGGGCGACCAGGTAGGTGGTCTTCCCGCTGGCAGCGGGGGCGAGGTAGAGGTGGGTGGGCATCAGGTATTCAATCCTCCGAAATGGGTAGGTAGGCTTGTCGGCAGCCCCCGCCACAATTCCCCGCCGACTCGTGTGCGCATCCCCAACACTCCATGCCTAATTCGTTTATTCGTTCCCACAATTCGTTGTCGGCATCCCACGCATCCCCAACACCCCAGGCCGAATTCGTTCATTCGTTAGTTATTCGTGACTGGCGCTTCCGGCAAATTGGGGGCACGTCGCGCGGTAGAGTGCATCGGCAAAGCGTTGCGGCTTTCCCCCAAGAGGCAAGCTTAATATTGAGAACGCAATACTGCTACTCGCCCATAGGCAAGTTAGCACAAGTCTTTTGGTAAACCACATCCTTACCTAAGTAATTGTCCCACTCAGTCTGGGATAAATTGCGTGTGACACGACTACAAGCTAATTCCAACAATTCCTCGATATCCAGAGTATATATGGATACTGAATTATCATCGCCTGCAGTCGCTAGATGTTTGCCATCCGGACTGATAGCGATACTAAGAACACGATCCGTATGGTTCACAAGTGTAATCCGAGTGATCCCTGAAACTAAATCCCATACTTTGGCAGTCTTATCCCAACTTGCGGTCACTAAGTACTGCCCATCTGGAGTAAATTCAACATCAGATACGGTATCATTGTGTCCCAAAAAGGTAAGTAACTCCATACCAGTATTACTATCCCACAACTTGACAGTTTTATCTGCACTAGCAGTAGCCAAGTAATTTCCATCTGGGCTAAAAGCAACGCTAAGAACACGATCAGTATGAGTGGAGAGAGTCAAAAGCTCCTGACCTGAAACAGCATTCCATACTTTTGCTGTTCCATCATCACTTGCTGTAGCCAATTTAGTTCCATCAGAACTAAACACAACGCTTTGAATCCAATCATTATGAGCGGTAAAATCAAGAGTGCTCTGACCAAGAGGCACATTCCACACTTTCACTATCCTAAAACTAGATGTTGCAAGACGTTCAGCACCTGGGCTAAAAGAGACACCCCAAACTCGTCCTGGATACCCGCGAAGAGTTAGTAGCTCTTGGCCAGAAACAGCATTCCAGATTTTTACGGTTGAATCTCCGCTAGCAGTAGCAATATACACGCCATTTGGGCTAAAAGTGACACCTCTAACAGTGTTAACATGGCTAGAAAGAGTTAACAATGCTTGACTTGAGATTGTTTCCCATATCTTGACTGTTCCATCATGACTGGCGGTTGCAAGATATTTTCCATCTGGACTAAAAGCAATATCCCATATTCTACCAGTATGACCAACAAGCTTAAGTAATTCATAGGTGCTGGAAATGTTCCATATTTTGACTATTCCATTTTGGCTAACGGTGACCAAATGCTCTCCATGCGGACTAAATGCTATGCTAGAAATAGGTCCAGCATTTCCGGGAAGAGTAAGCAAACTCTGTCCAGAAATTGCATCCCATACTTTAACAGTACCATCGTCACTAGCTGTAGCTAGTTGATTATTATCCGAGTTAACGGTAGCAACCTGTTGAACCCAATTGGTGTGACCGTACAGGGTATATAGTTCTTGACCAGAGGTGACATCCCATATTTTGGCTGTTCTATCAAAACTCGTTGTAACCAATTGCCTGCCGTTCGATATAAATATCACATCTGACACTTGTCCGATATGTCCGGAAAGGGTGAATAATTTCTTTCCGGAAAAAGCATCCCATATTATTGCCGTCCCATCGCGGCTAGCAGTGGCGATATATTTACCATCTGGGCTAATAGCTACCCCGAGAACCCAATCAGTATGACCTTCAAGAGTCAGTAGCTCTTGTCCAGAAAACACATCCCAAATTTTGGCTGTTTTATCTTCATCTGCTGCAATTATAAGAGTGCCTTCTGTATTGAATGTAACATCCAACAATCTTCCTGCATTACCATCAATATCAATCAGTTTATTACCATTCAACACATCATAGATTTTTATTTTCCCGTCATAGCTGGCAGTAACCAATTGGCTACCATCTTGACTAAAAGCAATACTTGAAATCGCGTCCGAGTGTGCTGATACAGATAATACCTCCTGTTTGGAGATAAAATCCCATACCTTAAATACTCCATTCCGCCCAGCAAAAGCAACAAGTTCTCCATTTGGACTAAATGCGACCTTCCAAGCAGTGTCAGTATAGTCAAGCAAGTTATACTCTACACGTACCATCGATATAGCTTGGTGCAACACATCTTCTGCTTCAAATACAATAGTCCCATCTTGAGAATATGTTATTAAAACTGCCTCTACTGCTAGTAAGACACTGCGCTCAGGGTCTATGCTTAGTTGCGTACGTGCAAGCAAAGCAAGGCGGCGCGCGTTTGACAAACGTAGCGACTCTTCAGCTCTACGTTTTTCCATTTCGACAGCTATTAAAGAATTTTCAGCTCGCTCCTTTTGGGTCTCGGCTTCAATAAGTGCTTCATTTGCAAGTTTGCGAGCTTCTTGTTCGGCCAATGCAATGGCTTCAGTTGTGGATTTAGCGGATATAACAGATGCTAATGCATCATCAGCGGCTTTGCGAGCTTCTCGTTCAGAAACAGCAATGGCTTCAACGGTGCCTCTTGCGTCTTCTGCCTCAATACGACGCAGTTCAGCAGTGAGCTTTGCATCTTCAGCATTCCGCATCTGCTCCCAAGCTAAAAAGGCCAGGAGCAGCGCCACCACAAACGCCAGCGTCGCCCCCAGTGCCAGCCAGCGGATGCGGCGGGATTGTTGTTGCTCGCGCCTAGCTCGCGCCTCCGCCTCGCGGCAGGCATTCAGGAAGTCGCACTCGCTCGGGGTCAGGTCGTCGTCATAGCACGCGACCCATGCTTCCGCCTCCGCCAGCGCGTCGCCGCTCAGGAGCAGGCCGGCGGGGCGTTTCTGCTCGTCCCACAACGTGGCCTGGCGCTGCAAGAGGCTCAAGTGTTCGGCGAACCATTCGGCGTTGTCGGCTTGCAGTGGCTCTACCAGACGGTCGTGCGCCAGTTCGTACCAGGTCGTGCCCGCGCGCTGTTCGGCCCGCACTAAGTGGACGCCCACCACCCGCTCAATGGCAGCGTTTTCCAGCCCGCCGCTGGACTCTGGCCCGCGCGCCACCACATGCCGGCAGCCCTGCGCGGTGATCAGTTGCCGCGCCACCCACTCGCGGATGGCGCGCTCGGCCACGCCCGTCTCCGCCGCGATGCGCGCGACGCTTTGCGCGTAGTAGTCGCGGAGGGCGCGGTTCACGTCGCCCAGGCCGGCCAGCGCGTCCACGCCGATGTGCTCCGCGCCCGGTGGCAGCGATTCCCACAGGCGGTAGGCCACCACCTGCAACTGCACCGGCTCCACCGCCGGCCCTAGCGCGGAGACCGTGCTGCCATCCAACTGCTGTACTTGCACCCGCCGCAGGTCGTCCACCAAATGTCGCGCTGCGTCATCGTCGAAGGGCACGCCGGCCGCGCGCGCCGGGGCCTGTAACGCCAGCCGCGCGGCGGATTCACCCAACAATTCCAGGCGGAAGCGCGCCCGCAGGCGGTCGGGCAGCATCGCGCTGAAGGAATCCAGATAGGCCAGGTATTCCTCGCGCATCGCCAGCAGCAGGCCCAGGTGCGGGAAGACTTCGAGCGCGTCCTGAAGCTGCGCGAAGAAGTCCTCGCGCGCCGCCGGCCGGCCGGCGTGCTGTGTGAACAGCTCCTCGAACTGGTCGAGCACCAGCAACCGCGCTCCTGATGCCACATCTAGGGCGAGGGGAGAGCCGGGCGACAGGCCCTCACGTAAGGACATCTTCAGCAGGGTTTCCGGCGCGACCGTTTCATCCGCCAGGCTGGACAGCAGATTGAAGACAAAAGGGTTGGCCACCTCGGCGGGCGCGCTGCCGCCCACGCGGGCCACAGGCAACGCGGTCATCCGGCGGCGTTGCAAGGCGGGGATCAGGCCGGCATTGATGAGCGACGTCTTGCCCGCGCCGGAAGAGGCATACAGCAACACGGCGCGCTGCGCCACCACCAGGTCGGCCAGTTGGCGGATTTCCATATCGCGCCCGAAGAAGTTGGCCCGGTCGGCGGCTTCGAATGCGCGGGGGCCGACGTAGGGGTTGCGAGTTAGGAGTTGCGAGTTAGGAGTTGCGCGTTGCGAATGATTGTCCATTGGTCACCTCGTCACCTTGTCACCGTATTACCAGGTCGCCGGGTCGCCTGAAAACTTTGCCAACGTGTGTACAGGTCGGTCATAAACTGCTGCGAGCTGCCCCAGTAGACGTCAATGCGCGCGTTGGCAAAGTATTTCTGGAAATAGCGGATAACCTCCTGCTCCTGCGCCGTATTGGTGCGGGCGGTCTCAAGCTGCACTGCGACGTGCAGCATCCCCCACTTATCCAGGTCGAGGTTGGTCAGCAGCCCGCGCATAATGACCTTGAGGTTGAGGTCTTCCAGGCGATACCCCAGGAAGAGCAGCGTGGTCGAAGCCAACGCGGCGTTGACGCTGGTGGGCAATAAGTACTCGTAATCACGCGCGATGCGGGCCAGGTAGTCCAGGTGGTCGTCCTCGGTCAGCACCAGCGAGAGTGGGTCGTCGTCCTGCCCGAAGAGGTGCAGCACCGCCGGCGACTCCGCTGCGGGGGGCGGATCGAGGCTCCAGTGCGGGCGAGATTCGCGCGTCTTGGTTTTCTCGCGCCAGGGGATGCTCATCCGGCGCGGGGGGCGTCCCGCCGCTTCCAGGGCCAGCGCCATCAACGGGTCAAAGTTGGTGGTCAGGTAGGTGGGCAGGCCAAGCGCGGCCAGTTGCGCGTGCGGATCGCGCCTCTCGGTAGACTGAAGTTGCTCGCGCCAGCCGGCCGAAGCGATTACCTCGGTCAGTCCCGCCCCGCGCGGGGGCGGTGGCAATTCCACGCGGATGCAGAAGCCCTCGACCAACAGGCGCAGCACCTCCCGGCGCAGGCGGCGATTGTCCACCGTCCCCACGAACTGGGCCACACGCGGCAAGGTCTCACAATCGGCAAAGGGGTAGTTGTAACTGCGGGCCAGCATCTGGGCCAATTCACGGGTGGTGGGCAGCAGCCCCTCGGTCACGCCTGGTCCCAGGAACGGCGTGCAGAGGCCGTCGGCGATGTTTTCGAGCAAGGTCTGCCAAAAGCTGCTGGCTTGCTCGCCCAGGATTTCACCGCGCTGCTCGAAGAGCTTGCCGGAACGCAGCCGGGAAAACACCACCGGCGTCGCAGCCTCCGTTGAGCCGGCGGTCAACAACGCGGCGCGCGCCTGATTGCTGGCCAGATCCACCCGCCCGTGCGTCGCCAACTGGCGATAAAATGCACGACTGAACTCCCGCGCCGCCGTGAGCGAGACATAGTCTTGCATCGCCACAATGGCCGGGACGCCGGCCTCCACCAGCCGGGGCGCGAGGCCGCGGAAGGCGTCGGCGCTGTCGCGGGTCGCGCTCTGGCAACTGGCGAGGAAGACTAGCCGCAGTCGCTCTGCGCCGTCGGGATCGCTATCGGCCAACTGGCGTTTCAGCATCGCGGCGAAGTCGGCGTCGGTCATGGGGGCTACCTGATTGTCGTCGTCGGTCAGGAAGAGTGCGGCCCCCTTCTCTTTGCGGTAGACGCCGTGGGCGATGAGGTGCAGCGCGTGATAGCCGCGCCGCAACTCCGCTTCGAACGTGGTGAGCGTACAGGGTGCGGGGAGGCGCGTCAATGTGACTTCCTGACTCGCTGTAACCTCACAGAGCGCGGCCCATTCCGCTTCTGCATCCAGCGGAGCTAACCCGTAGTCTGCCAAATTCTCCGGCGCGGCGATAGCGACCAGGAGTTTGAGAGGGCGGGTGAGGAGTGGCGTGCCCGGATGCCACATTCCAGCGAGATACCGGGAGAAGGGTGTGGCGTCGGTCGCGGCCAGGTCAAGGCCGGTCGCCGGGTCGCGCAAACTCTCCCAGGGGAGCGCGTGCAGTTCCGGCGCGGTGGCGTCAATCCGCAGGCGGATGCGGCGCTGCGGATGCTGTCCGCGCGCGTGTTCCCACGCCTCGCGCAGCGTCGCATCGGCAAACAGCCACGCGAACAGGGTGTCGTCATCCCCGGTGGGTAGTTCCGCACTGAGGAAGCCGCGCGGATACTGCAAGTCCGCGTTGAGCGTGATTTCCACGGGATAGCCTGCGTCCTGACGTTCCAGGATGCGGATTTCGAGGTCGGCATAAGGTTGTGTGTTTGTCATCGGGGCGTTCTCCTCATATATACACTTCACACCTGTACCTGATTGCGCCTATCGTTCTCAGCGTTTGCCCATAGTCTAGTGCAAAACGCCCAAACGCCAAATTCAATTGTATAATGTAGGCATTGGCTTAGTCCCCTATCAAATCACGAAAACAGTGGGCATCACGAATAATATCAAAGTCAATATCGCTCTGAGCCATCTCACGATAGGAAGGCAGCAAGGCAATCGCCTTCTTCAACCACTGACAAGCTGCAGATGGCTGTTGGTGTAGAGCATACAGGCAAGCCAGGTTGTAAGTAGGACTGGCCTGGGCGAGTGCGTCCCCGGCTGTGGATGCCCATTGCAGGGCCTGATGATAGCAGTCTATTGCTCGTTCTGGTTGTTCCAGATAGGCGCAGCAAACCCCCAGGTTGTTCAGCAATTCTCCGACATGTTGAGTTTCACCACGCTCCCGCGCCAATGCTATGGCTGGCTCATAATAGGCGGCAGCCTGGGCGAACTGTCCCTGGGTATAAGCAATGCTGCCCAATGCATCCAGATATGCAAGCTCGCTGCGCCGGTCGCCGATTTCACGGGCAATGACCAACGCTTGTTCGTAGTAGGGTCGGGCCAGCTCACCCTGTTCCAAGTCGTGATAGATGTGACCCAGGTTGCCTAACCAATCGCCCTCATTGCGCCGGTCGCCAGTCGCGCGGGTCAGGTTCAGTGCGGATTCTATGCAAGCAAGCGCCTGATCAACCTGCTCCAGACCGTAGTATGTGATGCCGAGGTTGCCCAGGAAGACGCTTTCACTGTGGGGATCGTCTAGCTCGCGGGTAATTTCAATGGCCTGCTTCAGGTTAGCCAGAGAAAGCTCAAGTTGTCCGGTCAGCCGGTAGGCAATGCCCAGATTGCCGGTGACCATTTCTTCCATGCGACGGTCGTCCAACTCACGGGCAATGACTTGCGCTCGGGCATAGTAATCCATTGCCTGCGGCGCTTGTTGCAATGTGCGATACACATTGCCTAGATTCACCAGCCGATGATACTCACCGTGCCGGTCGCCGATTTCTTGTGAGAGGGTCAAAGCCTCGGTGTAATGGATGATGGCCCGTTCCGCTTGTTCCAGGTCATCATAGGCCAACCCCAAGTTATCCAACCACGCGGCAGCGTTGCGCCGGTCGCCGATTTCTCGTGCAATGGTGAGGGCTTGTTGATGATAGGGAATCGCTTCAGCGGCGCGTCCTAAAGCGCGATAGGCAATGCCCAGATTGCCGAGCCAAGTGCCTTCTTTTTGCCGGTCCGCCGTTTCGCGGGCAATGGCGAGGGCCTGCTCAAGGTAGGGAATTGCCCGGTGAGCCTGACCTAAATCGCAGTAAATGATACCGAGGTTGCCCAACCAGGAACCTTCGCCACGCCGGTCGCCGATTTCGCAGGCCAATGTCAAAGCGTGCTCGTGATGTTCAATCGCCAACTGTGTCTGCCCCAGAGCGCTGTAAGCTGTTCCCAGGTTTCCCAACCAGGTGATTTCGTTGTGGCGGTCACTGAGTTCACGGGTAATAGCCGCCGCTTGTTGATAGTATTCAATGGCTTTTTGGGTTTGGCCCAGGTCGTTGTACGCCAGTCCCAGATTCCCCAAACAAGCGCCCTCGCTACGCCGGTCGCCGATTTCACGGGCAAGAAGCAGGGCTTGTTGATGATACGTGAGCGCCGTTTCTATCTGTCCCAGGGCATAGTAGGCGATACCAAGATTGCCCAGGTCGGTGGCTTCGTAACGCCGGTCGCCAATTTCACGAGCAATGGTGAGAGCTTGCTGATGATAGTCAATGGCTTGTTCTGCCTTGCCCAAGTCAAGCATTGCGCTGCCCAGGTTGCCCAAACAGGCGCTCTCATCTCGCCGGTTGCCGATTTCGCGGGCGATCTGGAGGGCTTGTTCGTAGTATTCCAGGGCTTTTGCTGCATAGCCCAATTCATTGTAAGCACTGCCGAGGCTGCCGAGATGGCTGCCGATTGCCCGGCGATCCGCCAAAGCCTGGGCTGCCGCCAGCGCCGGTTCGAGCCATTTGATCCGCTCATAAGGGGGCCGCCGCAGGTTGAGGCAATAGCCGCCAGAAACCGGATAGGCTGCACATAACTGCGCGGCAATTTCATCTTCAGCAGCATAGGCCGTGGCCCAGGTCTGGCCGGCCTGGATTTGAGGCCAAGCCTCGTGAAAAAGCATCAGTGCTTGGGGAATGGCGTCGCCGCCGGCCAGGTACAGCTCGTCGGCCTGACTAAGGACGGTCTCATAATAGGCTGCGTGACGGCGGTGAGTTTCTTGCAGGGAGGTCATAAGCTAGACTGATTCCTGTGGGTTGAGGCGGGCGCGGATCGCGGCGACGCGTTGGGCATCGCTTTCGGCGTCAGGTTGACCAATCTCGCGTTCGTAAGTGACAAGCTCATCCATCAAGTTCGCGGCGCGAGCCGGATCAGTTTCTTCATAGCAAAGCCCCAGATTCCAGGTTAGGAGCACTTGGGCATCCCGCGCGCCGATTTTCGAGAACAGGTCCAGGGCCTGATGATAGTATTCAATCGCTTTTTCTCTATTCCCTGAGTCGCGATAAATATTTCCCAAATTCCCCAAGTGATTTCCCGCGCCTGGCTGATCGCCAATCTCGTAGGCAATGCTCAGAGCTTGCGTATAGTATTCCACTGCTTGATTTTTCTGTCCCGAGGTGTGATAAACATTGCCCAAGTTACCCAAAACAGTTGCTTCAATAGCTCGGTCGCCAAGGTCACGAGCAATAGCTAAAACCTGATGATAACATTCGACGGCTTGCGTCATTTGCTGTAAATCACGATAGACATTCCCAAGATTACACAGAGCAATCCCTACACCCCGCTGGTCGCCTATCTCGCGAGTAATGGCAAGTGCTTGTGTGTGGTAATCAATGGCTTCTTCAGCCTGTCCCAATGTGTAATAGGCAAGTCCTAAATTACCTAAAGCATACCCTTCAATCTGCCGGTTGTCGATAGCACGGGCAATGGTCAATGCCTGGTGATACAAACGAATAACTGTCAAAGGATCACGCTGCGCGGCTGTTTTCGTGAGGTCTTGGTAGACGATGATCAAGTTGTGCAAGATGGTCTTTTGCAGGCGGGCGGCATCGATCACACGCGCGATACTCAAGGCTTGCAAATAGTGTTCAATAGCCTGTTCAACTTGTCCGGCTTGCCGGTACATACGCCCTAGATTGCTGAGATAGTTTCCTTTGTTGTACTGGTCCCCCATTTCGTCAGCAATAACCAAAGCTTGCCGGTAATATTCGATAGCTTCTTCTGTCTTACCGAGATCATCATAAGCATTTCCTAGATTGTTCAGCCAGATTCCCGCCCCGCGCTGGTCGCCAATTTCATAAGCAATATTGAGGGCTTGTTTGTAATGCGTAATGGCCTGCTCAACTTTACCTTGAGAATAGTAGTCATTCCCCAAGTTGCCCAAACAATCGCCTTCTCCAGGTCGGTCGCCAATTTCATCAGCGATTTGCAAGGCATGGCGGTGGTATTCAATAGCCTTTTCGATCTGCCCCAACGTGCGGTAGATGCATCCCAGGTTGTTTAAATCATTGTCTTCACTACGCTGATCGCCGATTTCGCGAGAAATTGCCAGAGACTGCTCGTAGCAATAGATAGCCGGCGGCAATTGTCCCAAGTCCACATAAGCATTGGCCAGGTTGCTCAAATTCTGGCTCTGCCCACGCCGGTCGCCAAGCTGACGATCAATGGCAAGTGCTTGCTCATGGTGTTTGATCGCGGTGTGGAAGTCGCCCTGATTGGCGTAGGTTATCCCTAAACTGTTGAGCGCGTTGCTTTCACCGGAGAGATCCCCCAATTCTTGAAAGATTTCCAGCGCTTGCTGATGATAATCAATGGCACAGCCTAGTTCACCGAGCGTGTGATAGGCCATTCCCAGGTTGCCAAGCACATTGCCTTCGCCGCGCCGGTTGCCTATTTCACGGTGGATCGTCAAAGTTTGCTCATAATATTCAATGGCGCGCGTCATCTGACCGCGCGCCGCATACGCCATCCCCAAGTTCCCTAATGCATTTCCCACACTCTCGCGGTTTTCAAGCTGGCGCGCGATGCTGAGATGTTGTTCATGATAGTCAATGGCGCGCTGCATATCGCCGAGTGCATAGTAGGCCATACCGAGGTTGCCTAAATGCATACTGGCGTAAACAGGGTTATTCAAGAGCTGCGCAGCGGTCAGCGCAGCTTCCAGCCACCGGATACGATCAGAGGGAGTTTGACGCAACTCCAGCAAAAGCGCCCCGGCGTTTGGATAGGTGCAACACAAAGTGGCAGCCGTATTGTCCGTCATTATGTGGGCCGCGGCCCAGGCCTGACCACACTCAATGTTGGCCTGTTCCTGGCTAAACAACGCTACCCCACGGGAAAGCGCCTCTCCGCCTTGTTGGTAGAGTTGGTGAGCCGCCAGCAAAATGCCTTTGTAATAGGCCGCGTGACGGCGCTGCGCCTCTTGAAGCGACGGCATCCGCTATGCCTCTGTACACAATGATCGCGCGTGCATCACCAGCAGCGCGTGCATCTGAAACCGTCCCGGAGCAGCCTCTCCCAGCGGTTCCAATAACCCCCGATCAACGAGGATGCGAGCAGTAGGTTTGGGATCATCCACCAGCCAGACAGCTTTCATCGCTTCCACATCAAAAGTGGCCGGCTTAGGCGCAAAAGCGCCCAGAAAAGCGTAACATTCGCGGGTGTGGTCATCCAGACAGTCAGTGCTCTTTTGCAAGAGTGCGGCAATCGTGGGCGTCGTTTCGTTGGCGAGGTCGGTGCGGTCGGCCGGCGCCTTGGCGGCAAGCAATTTCGCGCCCTCACGCAGTTCGGCAAGCAGGTCGGTGACTTCAAACCCATAACTGGCTTCGACGTTGAGCAGGTGGCCGGCAACTTGCAACGCCAGGGGCAGGCCCTCCAATTCGTGGATCAAATCGAGGGAGGATTCTGGGTGTTGGGCTACGACTTGCGGCGCGAGGATTCGCAGAAGTTCAAGGGCTTTTTCGTCGGTCAGCACCGGCAGGCAGTAGATAGCGTCGGGGGTAGGAGCCAAATCGTGCGCGACGCTATTCACGCGGGTGGTGATGAGCAGCGCGCAATTCTGTCCGCCGGCTTTGAAGGGCATGGCGTGCGCTGGTTCCCAGACATCATCCACAATGAGCAGCATCCGTTTATTGCGAAGCAAAGCGGCGAGTTGCGCTGAGGCCTCTTCCAACGTGCGGGCGCGCAGGATTTCGTCGGTGCCGAGTGCGCGGCCCCAGGCTGCCAGCTCGCTGAGTAGGCTGGGCGTCGGCCCTAGAGACGTCCACAGGATACCATCGGGGAAAGCCTGAGCTATGTCAGCATCGTGCGCCAGAGCAGCGGCAATGGTGGTTTTGCCGACGCCAGGCCAGCCCCGAATGGCGGTGAGGATTTGGAGCGCTGGCGTGGGCTGCGCACCAGGAAAGATGCCGAGTCGCACTTTGAGATCGTGCATCGCCTGTTCGCGGCCAATGATCAGAGAGGGCAAGGGTGGAAGCAGGGCTTGCAATGGTGAAGTGGGAGCGGTGTGGAAGTGAATGCCGCCTTCGATGTGGGCGTGATCGCCGATGACGCCGGCTTGAGTATTGGTTATGTTTGACATCGAGTGCCTCCAATAAAAGTACAGATCAGAAAGGTTTGGGTATGAGATATTCTTGATTCAGTTGCAACAACAAAGCTTCGACTTTCTCAACCTGGGCCGGGATGTCCAGTCGACGATAGTATTCTAGCGCTTCCGTGAGTCTTGATTGGGCGAGATCAACTTCACCAAGCTCTAGTTCAATGCGTGCCAACACATACAATGAATCAGCTATGGCGTCAGGGCGCTGCACCTGTCGCATTAGCGCCAAAGCCTCGTTGCCGAATTCTTGGGCTTGTCGTAGTTCTCCACGTCGCCAAGCTATATTGCCCAATACGCTCACCAGATTGGATACACGTTCCAAATCACCCACACGACGCGCGTCGGGCAGAATAGACATGCATAAACTCCATGCTTCGTCGAATTTGCCTATGTCTAGCAACACACTAGCCAGATTAGCTGTAGCAAAAAAGATATTCCTGGTGTCGGAGGTAACTATATCAAGAAAAGGATCATATCTTGCACTGGCGGGGTCTTCAGAATAACCGGCTTGATAGAATGCCAGAGTGTCACGTAGTAAACATTCTGCCGCCTTCAAATTCCCTTGTTCGTGGTATATCCGTCCCAGGTTGCGCTTGGTAAAAGCTATGCCGTATACATCGTCGAGACGAGTCATAATGTCTAGCGCTTCTTGCGTATATAATTTTGACAAATCCAAATCCCCACGATGTCGGTGCATCCAGGCAATAGGCCAGGTTGCGAAACGGGCATAACTCCATTCATCTCCGACCTCACGAGACAAATTTAGAGCTTTTTCCCCCAGAACCATGACCTCATTCCAATAACCACGTATCACCATAAAATCGGAAACTTTGTAAAAGATATCCATGCCGGTCTCGATAGGCCCATTTACCCAACACCATTCGACTACGGCCAGTAAATTCGGTAATTCTGGTTCAATCAAAGAATATCGTTCACTATTCCAGAATCCTCCATGCCCCTTAGCGAAATCTTGATAAAAGTTGACCATTGAGATCCAAACCGATCTTTCATATTCTGAGTCTTGATTCAGTTTGACTTTAGCAAAAGCGCGTGAAAGTGGGTGAACACTATAGCGGCGCAGATTTGCATCCAGCTCGTTTGTAGCATCCAACAGGGACATCTCTAGTAGCTGTTCCAAGGCATTATCCAGCGTGAAATGCCGTACATTGCTAATCATTTCAATAGCCTGACGGGAGGCTGATGTAGCAAATAGTGGCATTATTAACAGCACTCTCCGTGCCTCCGGCGCCAGCATTTCCCAAGAATGGGCAAAGATATGATCGAATATGTTACCCTGTGCCCCGTACAGAGCGGCTAACACAGTATCCAACGACTGTCCAGGCTGCTTAATCTGCCCCACAGCCCATTTGAGCGCCAGCGGCGCGCCGCCTGTGGCCTGGTAGAGCGGCAACAAAACTGCATCTTCGGCCTGCTCCAATGCTTGCATTCCGATCCGTCGGCCCTCAGTGCGGATTAGACTCAATGCTTCTGGCTCCTCTAACCCTTTGAGTGCGATTGTCCATGCTCGCTCAAGCTTGCGCTCTCGTGTCGTTACTAAGGCTTTGGAAGGCTCCGGTAAGTCCTGCAACAACTTTGCTACCGCCACATCGGTGATTGTCTCAAAATTATCCATCAAGAGCAGGTAAGCGCCAGAACGCAACAGCCTGACCACGCCCTCACGTTTTTCATCCAGTGGTTTCTGGGCAATACCGGGATAATCCAACGTGCGCGCCACTGCATCCAGTACCTCATCAAGTGTCAGATCACGATCGCGGGCGCTGGCCCAGATGACACCATCAAAACGCGCTGTATCAAGGCGCGATGAAATCTCAATGCCACCTTGCAGACATTCGTAGGCTACTTCCAGCGCCAACGAGGTTTTGCCTATGCCGCCGATCCCTTCGATGCTAACCAGGTACGAACGTGAACGCAGCGCCTCGTGGACGCGCGTTTTGTAGGCCTCCCGGCCCACAAACTCACCACGCCGTGGTAGGTTGTGTGGCAATCCACTACCTGGCGTTCCTGTCGCAGCAGATCGTATCTGCGTCTCCAGGCGAACTACGTCTTTACGTTTTTCTTCCAGTTCTAGCACCAGACGCGCCGGAATTGTTAGAGCTGTATATCCGGCAGCCTGTTCTTCAAGGATGGTCAGCGTCCGGCGAGCCATATTGAGGGCATCATGCAACTCTTGTCCAGTATCGCTCATTGTTTCCTTTCACCTCGGTACATAGAGGCTCACTCATCAATCCGTGTTTGGGCTTCATTTCTCAATCTTGGCTTCTAGTGCAGCCACCTCACGGCGTTTTTCTTCCAGTTCGATCTTCAAATGCACAGGAATGGTTAGCGCCGTGTAACCTGCAGCTTGCTCTTCTAGTATCGCCAGCGCACGATGGGCCATACGTAAAGTTGTAGCAGCGTCTCCCGATACTGTCTCTGCTGCTTTTGGCGTGGTAGCCCCGCTACCAAAATGGATACCGCCTTCAATGTGCGTGTTATCGCCGATCGCGCCGATCTGCCCGCCGTGGACGTGGATTTCGTACTTGGCGCCTAACGGTGTGGCCAGCGGCGTTGAACCGGTAACTGCAACCACAGCATTTTGCACGGCATTGGCCAGTTCCGCCAGCTCACGGTGACAGGAATCCCCGGCGGGGTACGGTCGGCGAGGACGTGCAGGACGAGGGCGAGGGCGTTGTTGCCGGCGTTGTCGCGCTGGTCGAGAAGCCCCTCGATGAAGGCCGTGACGCGCTTCCCGCGACTGGGGGTATTGTCAGGGATGTCGTCGCGCCAGGCGGCGATGCGCGCATCCACAAAGATGGCGCGCAGGCTGCTGTCGTTGTCGAAAGGACCGCAGCGTAACAGCGCCGCGCGCAGGCGTTGTTCTAATTCTGGAGATAGAGCTTCAGGCATAGAGACCTCCAAAGAGAAAGTGAACCAGGTGCAACGCACTCCTCAAGTGCGTTGCACCTGTGCGTGATCATTTCTTGTCGCCGAAGTGAATACCGCCAGTGATTTTAGCATTGTCGCCAATGACGCCAATTTCACTATTTTCAGCGTGGATAATGTACTTTTGCATCACCCGCTGGCTGATTTTGGGATCTACAGTGCGCACGGCAGCCTCTTCTGGCAGGGCATCAGCCTGGCTATCGAAGATTCCCAGGCTACTTGCGCCTTTATACAAAGCTA
>DAIUDK010000041.1:2949-35417 GCA_036845725.1 Chloroflexota bacterium | reverse complement strand
CGATCCAGACGCTGCGCGGATTCCAGCACCCGCTCCAGGATGACCATCTGCTCCGTCATCGGCAGCACCCGGCTCAGCATAGGGAAAACGCGCAACACCACGTCGCACAGCCAGTGGTCGACGTTCCCCGGATGAGGCCAACTGGGATCAGCGCCGCTCATCCGCAACCAGGCGGCCCACAGATGCGGCCAGATGGCGTTGAAACGCCAGATACCTTCTTCACGATAAGAGCCGCGCGCATTGTAGAGGTCGCCAGCGCGAGCAGCTTCAGCCAGCACGTAATAGGCATAGCGCGCCATCACCAGACGGGTACGGTCCGGTTGACCAAGCATCAATTCCTGTGCATAAAAGGACGCCATGTCATGCAACACGTAAAGTTCAGCCTCGGGCACGTACATCAGCAGATTGCTGCGGACAAAGGCCACGAGCAGAGTATCGGCAGTCTCCGCATCGACGCCCCACACCGCCATAGCCGCCAGACGGGTGAAGGGCGACGGGAACACCGCCAGCGCCTCGAAAAACGAATGCTGTTCAGGAGGCATGGCCTCGTAGGCCAGTTCCAACGCGATGGTCACCGCCAGGTTGGTATCGAAGGTGCGCAGTGCTGTCAAGCGTTTTTTGATCGCACTGTAGCGCGACAAAAGAGAGCGCGGTGTTCGAGTGTCTGAATCCCGCAACACTGCGCCTACCAGGCGCAGTGCCAGAGGACTGCCACCGAAACATTGTAGGATCTTGCCGAGCAGGCGCTGCGGCATTTTGGCACACTCAGGCGCGATTTGCAGCAACAGCGTGCGCGCATCTTCCGTGCGCAACTTGTGCAGGTTAAGGGTGTACAACTTTGCGGAGACAGGGAACTCCGTCCGCGCAGTCACAATCGCCGCCGACGGCTGGCGGGGCAGCAAGCGCCGCAATTGCGTGGCGCTGGCAACGTTATCCAACAATAACAGAACCTTGAGACTGCTAAACGTTTCACGGTACAGGCGATCCAGTTCGCCCGGCTCTTCCGGCAACAGGGCATCGGGGTGGAACGGCCTGAGGAGACGACGCTGCGCCTCAGCCGGGAGCAACGTCGTGACGGAATCCGGCATCCCGCCGCGCAAGTCGATCTCAAGGCAGCCGTCGGGGAAGTCCTTCATCAGCGCCGCCGCTAACTGGCGGGCGAGTGCCGTCGTACCCACCCCCAACTCGCCGGCGGCGCTGATGATCAGCACCCCACGATCGAAGTTCGATAGCAGCTCCGCAAGCTCTCCACGCCGCCCGACGAAACCGATCGGTGGCGGTGTTATGTTGAACCGCAACACTGGTGGATGGACAAACAGCTTCTGTTCGGTCTCTGGCGAAAGTTTCCGCGTCACACACACTCCAATATCCAAACCCAATCTAGACTCTATTGTAGGCGCTTGTCGATAAAAGCAAATGGCAATTGGTAAACTGGATGACTTCTGCTATCATCAATAGCGATGTATGTCAAACGTCATCCCCAAAACGTCAAATAGCCTTTGACGAAAGCAAGGGGTATGCTATAATCTCCGGGCAGCGAGGCGATACTTTACCATGGCAATGATACAGAAAATGCGGCCTGATAGTCGTCTCTCCCCTCGACCAGGAGCGCAAACTGGCCGTTTTCTGCACAAGGTTAGATTTAGACGCAATTTGAGTTCTCAATTTGCGTCCTGGATGCCGCTCTAATATTTTTCACCTGATAGGAGGTTTATCATATGGTAGAACGCAAAATGGTTATGGTCGATGGCAATACCGCGTGTACGTGGGTCGCTCACAAGATCAACGAAGTGATTGCTATCTATCCGATTACCCCGTCCACCTCAATGGGCGAGATGGCCGATGCTTTCTCGGCGGCGGGGCAGACGAACATCTGGGGCACCGTCCCCCTCGTAGTCGAGATGCAATCGGAAGGTGGGGCTGCTGCCGCCGTTCACGGCGCGCTGCAAACCGGCTCGCTGACCACCACCTTCACTGCGTCGCAGGGCCTCATGTTGATGATCCCCAGCATGTTCAAGATCGCGGGCGAGCTGATCTCATCGGTCATTCACGTGTCGGCGCGCAGCCTGGCGATGCAGGCACTCTCGATCTTCGGAGACCACAGCGACGTGATGGCTGTGCGCTCGACCGGGTTCGGGATGCTGGCGAGCAACTCGGTCCAGGAAGCGCACGACTTCGCGCTGATTTCGCAGGCGGCGACATTGGAAGCGCGCGTGCCGTTCATCCACTTCTTCGACGGCTTCCGCACCAGCAACGAAATCAACAAGATCGAGCAGTTGACCATCGACGACCTCAAGGCGATGATCGACGACGATCTGGTCCGCGAGCACCGCGCGCGGGCGATGAACCCCGACAAGCCGGTCACGCGCGGCACGTCGCAGGGGCCGGACGTCTACTTCCAGGGCCGCGAGACGGTCAACCCGTTCTACGCCAAAACCCCCGCCATCGTCCAGGCGGCGATGGATAAGTTCGCGGGACTGGTAGGACGCCAGTATCACCTCTTCGATTACGTCGGCGCGCCCAATGCCGAGCACGTCATCGTGATGATGGGGTCCGGCGCGGAAGTGGCGCACGAGACGGTCGAGTACCTCAACGCACACGGCGAGAACGTCGGCCTGCTCAAGGTCCACCTCTACCGTCCGTTCGACGTACAGGCGTTTGCAGCAGCTCTGCCCAAGAGTGTGAAACTGCTCGCGGTGCTCGATCGCACGAAGGAACCCGGTGCCATCGGCGAACCGCTGTACACAGACTGCATCGCCGCGCTGACCGAGGCCGGCCGCACGGGCATCGAAGTCATCGGCGGGCGCTATGGCCTATCCAGCAAGGAATTCACCCCGGCGATGGTCAAGGGTATCTTCGACGAGATGAAGAAGGCCAATCCCAAGAACCACTTCACCGTGGGCATCAACGACGACGTGACACACACCAGCATCGCCTACGACCGTTCTTTCAATATCGAGCCGAAAGACGTTGTCCGCGCGATGTTCTTCGGGCTGGGGTCCGACGGCACGGTGGGCGCGAACCACGACACCATCGAGATCATCGGCTCGGAGACGCCCAACTACGCACAGGGCTACTTCGCCTACGATGCCAAGAAGTCGGGCGGGTACACCGTCTCGCACCTGCGCTTCGGCCCGCGTCCCATCCACCAGACCTGTCAGGTGACATCGGCCAGCTTCATCGGCTGCCACCAGTTTGTCTACCTGGAGAAACTGGACGTGCTCGGTCCGGCCATCGAAGGCGGCACATTCCTGCTGAACACGCCCTACGATCCCAACGAAACCTGGGACAAGATGCCGCGCCACATCCAGCAGCAGATCATCGACAAGAAGCTCAAGTTCTACGCCATCAACGCTTACGATGTCGCCATCAAAGCCGGGATGCCGGGGCGCATCAACACGATTATGCAGACTTGCTTCTTCGCGCTCTCGGGCGTGCTGCCGAAGGATGAGGCCATCGCCGAGATCAAAAAGGCGATCCACAAACGCTTCATCAAGAAGGGTCAAAAGGTCGTGGATGCGAATTACGCCGCGGTGGACAATGCGCTGGCAAACCTGGTCGAAATCAAAGTTCCAGCCGTAGCCACCAGTACCGTCGTCGTGCCGCCGATTATGGTCGAGGGCGGGCCGGAATTCGTCTACGAAGTCGCCGCGAAAATCGCCACCCTCACCGGCGACAGCGTGCCCGTCTCGGCGATGCCCATCGACGGCACCGTCCCCACCGGCACCACGCAGTACGAGAAGCGCAGCATCGCGCTCGAAATGCCAGTATGGAACCCCGACGTCTGCATCCAATGCGGCAAGTGCGCGATGGCCTGTCCACACGCCGTCATCCGCAACAAGGTTTACGATCCGGCGCTGCTGGCGGACGCACCCGAAGGCTTCCTGTCCGCCGACGCCAAAGGCAAGAAGTTCGAGGGAATGAAGTTCACGGTCCAGGCCGCGCCCGAAGACTGCACCGGCTGCGGGTTATGTGTGGAAGCCTGCCCGGCGCAGGACAAAGCGAATCCCGGTCGCAAGGCCATCAATATGACCCCGCAACCGGCGATCCGCGTGCAGCAGCGGGAGTACTGGAACTTCTTCTTCAACAACCTGCCCGATTTCGACCGCACTGCGTTGAACCTGAACACCGTGAAGGAAACGCAGCTCCTGCGCCCGCTGTTCGAGTTCTCCGGCGCGTGCGGCGGCTGTGGCGAGACGCCCTACATCCGCCTGGTCAGCCAGCTCTTCGGCGACCGCGCCATCATCGCCAACGCCACCGGCTGTTCATCCATCTACGGCGGGCACATGCCCACCACGCCCTACACCTTCAACGACGATGGACGCGGCCCCACCTGGAACAACAGCCTATTCGAGGATGCCGCCGAATTCGGGCTTGGCTTCCGGCTGACGATGGACAAGCAAGAGCAGTACGCGCGCGAGTTGGTGGCGCAGTTCCGCGACAAACTCGGCGCCGAATTGGCCGACGGCCTGCTCAACACACCGCAGCAAACCGAAGCCGATTATGCCGCGCAACGCGAGCGTGTGGCGCAACTCCGCATTCGCCTGTCCGCTGACGACAGCCCAAAGGCGAAAGACCTGTTGAGCCTGGTCGACGTGCTGGTGCGCCGTTCCGTCTGGATCTTCGGCGGTGACGGCTGGGCTTACGACATCGGCTTTGGCGGATTGGATCACGTGCTGGCGCAGGCCCGCAAGGTCAACGTGATGGTGCTCGACACGCAGTTGTACTCCAACACCGGCGGTCAGATGTCGAAGGCGACGCCGCGCGGCGCGGTGGCAAAGTTCGCCGCTGCCGGGCGCCCGCTGCCCAAGAAGGACCTCGGCCTGATTGCGATGACCTACGGCAACGTCTACGTCGCCCAGATTGCGATGGGCGCGGACGACGCGCAAGCCCTGAAGGCCATCCGCGAGGCCGAATCTTACGAGGGGGCCAGCCTGATCATTGCTTACGCCCATTGCATCAACCAGGGGCTACCGCAGATGAAGTACGGCTTCGAGCAGCAGAAGAAGGCTGTGGCCTCCGGCGCGTGGATTCTGTATCGCTACGATCCGCGCCTGGTGCTGGAGGGCAAGAATCCACTGCAACTTGACTACGGCCCGCACAAGCGTGAGGACAGGCCGCAGTTGGACATCGCCGAGTATATGTACAACGAGGTGCGCTTCAAGACGCTGACGCAGTCCAAACCCGAAAGAGCCCAGCAGTTGCTGGCGCTGGCCCGGCAAGACGCCGTCGCACGGTGGGTTTACTACAAACAATTGGCCGGTCTGGACTATAGCTGGACAACGGCAGAATAGTACAGTAGGCATCAAAAAAACCGGGGGTCTTACAACCCCCGGTTTTTTGATGCCCTTTTAGCGTTCAACGAGCCACTGTTGCAGAATCGGTTCGACGTCCAGAATCGTCTCGACAGCGCACTCAATGCCATCCACCGCTTCCGCGCCGGGTCTGACGAGCACGGCGCGCATGCCGGCGGCGACCGCGCCGCGCAGGTAACTCACCTGATCGTCGACCATTACGCAAGCAGAGGCCGGCGTCCCCAGAATTTCCAGCGCCCGTTCGAAGGCATGGGGATGTGGCTTGCTCTGGTAATCCACCGCGCGCACGTCGATGATGTGCTTAAAGTGATGGCGCACGCCCAACTGTCGCAGGATGCGCTCCGCCCAATCCGTGATACTGTTGGTGAAGATGACTTTGGCAACATCCAAACGGGAGAGCATCGCGTCGAGTGCAGGGTTTGGCGCGATGTAACGGCGCACGTCGATGTCGTGGACGTACTCCAAATAATCATCCGCGTTTACCTCGGGGTGATGCAACACCAGGCCACGCATCATCGTGCCGTAGTTCACAAAATAGTGATGACGCAACACCTTTGCTTTATCCGGCGAAAGGCCCAGGTTCTGCGCGGTCCAGCGTTCAATCCGCGCGCCCACCTCCGCGAACAAGCCGGTTTCGTCTGTATACAACGTTTGATCGAGATCGAAAAAGATATAGTTCATCATACACCTGAAAAACCGGGATTCTGACATAATCCCGGTTTTTGATGCTCAGAGCGCCCCATGCAGCGGTAGCGCCACCAGGCCGCTGACAACTTTCGGGAAGAAGTCCGTGGATTTTTGCGGCATCCGCTCCCCCGCGACAGTACACGCTTGCACCTGCTCCACACGTGTAGGGTTTAGCAGGAACATGAAATTTGCCTCGCCCTTGCCCACAGCGATGTAACCGGGATCGGGATCACGCAGATAGGTCAGATTCTCGAGCCGCCGCACGCTCTCTTTGCTCAGGCCCATCACGTGTTCGATGACCAGCTCGTGCAGCACGGCTACATCGAGCGCGCGCCAGTTCGCGTCGCGGTCGGGGGTGAGCGCCGTCATCGCGTTCAGCGTTTTGAGGGTGAGTACCCTATACGTACCATCGTAGAAACCAAAACGCGGATGGTCGGGGGTTGCTGCCGCCAACCCAGCTTCCAGCGCGGCTCGGTCGGGAACGGTCTCAATGACGAAGTAAGGCTCCAGCGCCTTCAGGAGCGCCTTGCCATCCAACTTTGTGTAGGAGTGGATCAGCCGGTGCGTCGGCAAAACGACCAGACCCGGATCGCTCATGCTCACGAATGTCACCATCACGTAGTTGAAAGCAGCGTCTGCCGGAGCGTCGGGATGCTGCTGGCGCATCTCATCGCGGTAATTCAGCGCTGTCTCGTAACGGTGATGTCCATCAGCGATGATGAGCGGCTGTTTCGTCGCCATCTCCGCAACCACAGCCTCGATGAGCGCCGGGTCATTGACCACCCAGAATGCCTGTTCCACCTCCGGCTCGATGACCCGATCGCGGACGAGGGCCGGCATATGTGCGTCCAGGAACGGTTGCAGGAGTTGATTGACAGCCGAACCTTCATCGGGATAAAGCATAAAGATATGGCCCCACCCCGTCTGCGTAGCACGGGTAAGGTTAAGGCGATCCACTTTCGGGCCACTCAACGTGTGCTCGTGGGGTAGCACCACGCCCTCGTCGAATCGGCTCAATTCGAACGCCGCGGTGAGGCCACGTCGCGTATGCTCGACGCCGTCGGGCGTGGTGAACGTCTGCTCCAACACGTAGAGCGCCGGGGCCGGATCACGGATGAACACCTCTTCAGCAAGCCAGTTAAACATGTAACCACGCGCACGGGTGTAAACGTTGTTTTCGTCATTGTCATCCGGTGTATGTTTGCCCTGGATGATGTGCGCATAGCTGTAGGGCGAGAGTTCGTAATACTGCACCTGTTCTACTGCGTGGATGCGGTCGTAGGGCATCGTGATCACGTCGGACAGATCGCAAAACTTGTCGGGGTTGTAGCGCAACCCCCGAAACGGTCGAATCTTCGTCATATAGCCTCCTCAAGAATCTACCACGAATCTTCACGGATTTACACTAGTTCTGATATCTACTCGTGAGAATTCGTTAAGATTCGGCGAATGCAGACATTCGTGGTCAAAAATCTAGGCGAGATAGTCCTGCACCAGCTTCACGATCTCGCCGCCAATGCGCTCCTGCGCCTCGACGGTGCCCGCGCCGATGTGCGGGGTAGCGATGACCTGCGGTAGCGCAATCAACCTCTTCAGGCTCTCGCTCTGCGGCGGCTCCTCGGTGAAAACGTCGAGTGCTGCACCCGCCAAATGCCCGCTGACCAACGCCGCGTAAAGCGCATCCTCGTCCACCGTGCCGCCGCGCGACGCATTGATGAGACAAGCACCTTTCTTCATTCTCGCCAATTGTTCCGCGCCAAGCAAGTTATGCGTCTCAGCGGTATGTGGAATGTGCAGGCTGATATAATCCGCAATAGATAAAAGCTTTTCCAATGTGATCAGGCCGGCGTTATTGATGTACGGATCGCAAGCCACGACCGTCATACCCAAGGCGCGAGCTTTCTCGGCGAGCACCCACCCAATGCGTCCGTAACCGATGATACCAAGCGTCTTTCCGGCAACTTCGGTGCCCTCAAGCTTCTTTTTCTCCCATTTACCGGCTTTCATCGAAGCGTCGGCCCAAGCAAGACTGCGCGCCAGAGAAAAGATCATCCCCAGGGCCAGCTCCGCGACCGCGTTGGAACTCGCGGCAGGTGTGTTCACCACCTTGATGCCCTTGCTTTCGGCTGCCGCGACATCGATGCTATCCAGGCCCACCCCACCCCGAACGATGAGCTTCAGCTTGCCGGGGTTTTCCAGCAGCGGCGCACGTACCTTCGTACGACTGCGCACCACGATGCCATCGTAGTCGCCGATGACCTGTCCCAGTTCATCCAGCGTGATTGTATCGCGCACATCCACTTCGACGCCGGCCGCGCGCATCGCTTCAACGGCCTGGGCGTCCACAGAATCGCAAATCAATACTTTCGCCATAGCAGCCCTCCTATGCCAACCCAAGAATATCGTCAATCTGCACCAACAACCAGCGGATGTCGGCCGCAGTGAGATCGCCCATGTGGGCGATGCGGAAGGCTTTCTCTTTGAGCGTTCCGTAGCCATTAGAGATCATCGCGCCGCGCGCACCAAGCGCCTTGTTGAGGTCGCCAACGCTAATACCGCGCGTGTTTGTCACCGTCGTCACCGTGTTAGAGAGGAAGCGCTCATCGGAGAACAGCGCCCAATGCTTGCGCGCCCATGCACGGACAAGCTCCGCCATCTCGATGTGGCGCGCCCAGCGGTTGTCCAGGCCCTCAGCGAGAATGTCGTCCATCTGCCTGTTCAAGGCATAGATAAGGCTGATTGCCGGTGTCGCGGGAGTCTGATTGCGCTCGTAGTACTTGAGCATATCGATGAAGTCGAAGTAGTAGCCCCGGTTGGGGACCTGCCGCGCCCGCTCAAACGCGCGCTCGCTGACAGCGGCAACGGTGAGGCCTGGTGGCAAGGCAAAACACTTCTGCGAACTGGCAAAAACTATATCTACCCCCCAGGCATCGAACTCGATCTTCGCGCCGGCCATCGCGGAGACGGCATCCACTAACAGCAACACGTCTGGGTGCTTCTCGCGCACCATAGCCGCAACCTCACGCAGTGGATTCATCACACCGGTCGAGGTTTCGTTGAACGTGAGGGTCAACACGTCGTAATCACCTTTGCTCAACGCCGCGTCGATCATCTCCGGCGTAAAGCCCTGCCCCATTTCGACCTCGATGCTGTCCGCAGGTACGCCATTCCCCCGCGCCACTTCGAGCCAGCGCTTGGAAAACGCCCCACACACCGGAATCAATGCCCGCTTCAACACGGCCTGGCGCAGCGATCCTTCCATCAAACCGGTGCCGGAACTGGCATACAGGAAAACCGGTTGCTGCGTGTAGAGAAGCTTTTGCAGCTTGGGTGTCACATCGGCCTGCAGATCGGAGTAATCCTTAGCCCGATGACCAATCATTGGTGCAGTTTGCGCAGCCAAAATCTCTTCCCGCACGTGGGTAGGACCCGGAATAAACAACTTTTTGTACATACATTGACCTCCTGTAGCGAATTATCAATTATGAGTTGCGAACTATGTATAAGCAATGGCTAGCAGCTGACAGCCAATCGCCAATCACGATATTCCTGGAACACCTTCTATCGTCCCTGTGATGAGCATCCGCATAAAATTCATCACGCCGATGATGAGGAGGGCGAACACCAGCCCCCACACAAGCGGGAGCCAGGCTTCGCGCCAACGGGTCAACGCGCTATCACGCCCTATCGCCATCACAAATAACATCGCGCCGAGACAAACAAACATCGCCACCACGCCCGCGACGCTGTAGAGTACCACCGGGTAAAGCAAGGTCGGTTCGAGCAGGTAGATCCCGCCAGCCAGCGCCAATTCGACGACGATAAGAAACACTAACTCGGACCAGGAACGTAATGGGGCAGCAGCTTCACCATCAGACCACATGATCTGATTGAAAGCTGGAACGAGGATCACACTCATGCCCATCCCCATCAACACGCCGGAGAGCAACCGCAGCCATGGCTGCGGCGCGTATCCCAGCAGGCCCTCCGGGCGACCAGTGAGCATAGTGGTGTAGGAATTGAAACCGTCCAGTGCCCAAATCCCGGCAAACGCCACCAGGACAATAAACATCCGCCATTGCGGGAAGCGTTGAGAACGCCGCCGCCGCCACAAGCCCCACTGCATGAGCAGTCCCGTCAAAGCGCCGGGGAACGTGCCGGAACAACGTTGGCACAACGGCAACTGATGTTCGTCGACAAAAAACGAGTGCGAGGGGATACGATGGCACACCGCCGCAGCGATAACGTCAGCCTTGGCCAACGCGCCATCGGGGGTCAGAATAATGAAGAGTGTCAGCCCCACGAGGGCCAAAAGCACACCGCTCCACACCCAAAAACGAGGGAAAGTGGCACAACGCGCGCGCGGCGCAGGAGACGTATCCATTAAGCAGTCCTCATGGGTAGAGGCAGATGCTCAACACGATTGAGATAGTGAACGACCCAGCTTCCTCCACGTTCCGGGTGACCCCACTCAAAGAGACTCAATCCGGTGTTGTTCATCCAGAAACGTGGCGTGTCGGAGCCAAGCAGAATCCGGACTTGCGCGCCAATCGTCCCGGCATGGGTGACGAGCAAGAGCTGCTCCGCGTTGCTATATGTCTCAACCACACGGCACATCGCCGCCGCGACACGCGCGCGAAAACGGCCGTATCCGGGCTTCAACTCTGGGGTTGCCGGAGCCATATCCCACATCGATACAGGCAACGGCGCCCAGCCCGCAGTCCATTCATCGAACTCACGGAGATCTGAATCAGTATCTACAGGAAGATCGAGATAGCTCGCTACAATCTCCGCCGTGCGCCGCGCGCGCTGAAGTGGACTGGCCACGATTGCCGTGATGGAATCGGCGGCTGCCGCGAGGTATTCGCCGAGCCGGTGTGCCTGTGATTCCCCCAACGCCGTCAACAACGGATCAAGGTCACCGCCCTCTGCCTTAACTTGCCATTCAGATTGTCCGTGGCGAGCTAGTAGTAGTTTCATAAAGGCCGATTATAATAGGCAGTGGTAAAAAGACAAACGGAAGGAGCGTTAACACGCCGAAACGATCGAACGTTCCAACAAACCAAAGGAGCTACACACATGAACATCACCGACCGATTCCTGGAACAAATTGCCGCCAACGCCGACGCCGCACGGCCCATCGATGTGCGCATCGGGGGACACTGGACTGCCGTCGCGATTGAGATCAACGGGCAGGTACGGAGCGGACTATCGTCCACGTTAGGAGGCGGAGATGACCACCATCATGGGAAGAGCGTTCCCGTCAAAGATGCAGGCCGCCTGCTCAACTACAATGCCGCGCAACTAGCAGCACTGGCTTACTCGGAAAGCCTGCCAGAAACGAGCGTGGGTTTTGCGACAATCAACGCACTGTTGGAAGTCGACGTCGCTGCCTGTGTCGAGGTCAACGCGGCGGACGTCATCGCCGAGCGCGGCGCAGGACGCAGCGTCGCCGTCGTCGGACATTTTCCGTTCATTCCACAGTTGCGCAGTATTGCCAAGACCTTGTGGGTGCTGGAACTGCGCCCGCGCGAGGACGACTTGCCTGCCAGCATGGCAGCGGAGGTACTACCGCAAGCCGATATCGTCGCCCTGACGGGGACTTCGCTGCTGAACCACACGTTTGAGAGCTTGATCGCGCTCTGCCGCCAGGACGCCTTCGTGGTGATGTTGGGCGGCACGACACCGCTATCGCCGATATTGTTCGAGAACGGAGTGGATGCAATCGCCGGGACGCTACTCACCGATCCCACTGCTGCATTGCTCGCCGTGAGCCAGGGCGCAACCTTCCCACAGATTCCAGGCAAGCGGCTGCTAACGATGTTTAAGCAAGTAGACGGTAAATGGTAGATGGCAGGAATTTTTCCTGTCTACCGTCTGCCATCTACTGGCGTAATGAATGGAACGAAGGCGACGCCGCCAAGGTCAAGTTCCTGGATACCGTCGCCGCGGCGGATGACCTTCCAAAGGGTCTGGTAGCCGTGATGGGGACCAACAGGGATGATTAAACGCCCGCCATCGGCCAGTTGTTCAAGGAGTGCGGGTGGGATTTCGTCTGGCGCGGCGGTGGCGATAATACCATTGTAGGGAGCGAACTCCAGCCACCCGTAGTAGCCATCGCCGAGAAGACAGTGCACTGTGTAGCCGAGTGACTCCAGGCAGGCCTTGGCTTGCGCGTAGAGTTCGGGGATGCGTTCGATGGTATAGACATCCATGCCCATCTCGGCGAGGATTGCAGTCTGGTAGCCGGAGCCGGTACCCACTTCCAACACGCGGTCACCAGGACGTAAATCCAGAGCGTCCGTCATCAGCGCAACAATGTAGGGCTGTGAAATCGTCTGCTGGCAGCCGATGGAGAGGGCATGATCGCCGTAGGCAGATTCGCGCTGGGTTTCTGGTACAAAGCGATGACGGGGCACACGCGCGAGCGCATCCAACACCAGCGGCGTAGTAATTCCCCGCGAACGGATGAGCCTCACCATCCCCTGTTGATCCATGATCCCCCTTACCGGCAGTTTTGCGCGGCAGGATAGTCGATCCACCCCTCCCAACGGACGACGTCCGCGCCGGATACAACCCATACAGTCAGGGGGAACGCCTCGCAGCGCCGTCCCGAGAACGTCAATCGACCATCCGCAAGCAATGTCTCCGGCCGGATTTCCTCACGATAGTAGCGATAGTTCCCCGCGCCGCCTACAGCCAGGAGCGCGAGCGTGCCCTGCCACGTCCCGGAGGCAGCATCCTCGCTCCACGTCACCAATACCGGCGCCTCCGGCGTCAACGGGTCGAGCGCAGCCGCGGTCATGTTCGTCGGCTCGGAGGTAGGCGTTGGCGTGGGGCCTTCGCCAACCTCGACCACCACCGGTATGACCGTACCTGCCGCCACGCCATCGCTGTGACGCACCTCCCAGGTCGAGGTGTAGACGCCTGGGTCGAGCGGCGCGCGCAGCGGCAAGATGACCTGCATGCTCGCGCCCGCGGCGAGAGGTTGCATAGGGATTACATCGGGCGCGTCCATCCGCTCGCCAGAGGCAAAAGCCACGCGTACATCCTCGGGCCACGTGCAGTCCCCAACGTTACGCGCGCTTAAATAAACAGCGATCATTGCGTCAGGCAGAACAACATCGCCCGGCTCGCGGCGCAGCAAACTGAGCCGAATACGGGGCACACACACAGATGGCGTATTGTCCAACGGCGTGCCTGCAGTCGGTGTGGACGCGGGCAGAACCGGCTCCACTGCCTCGGCGACGATGGCGGGTGTGACTGTCAGTGCCGGTGCGGTGGTTTCTGCCATCGCGGGCGACGCCGTTGTTGGCAGGGCTTCTGTCTTGGGCATGGCGGTATTGGTGGGTAGCTCCATCGCGATCGGCTCGCGCACTGCCACCGAGAGTGTACGCAACTGTTGTAAGAACGCCGGAATATCGCCGCGTATACCCAACCACACCACGACCCCCACAAGAACGCCGACCAATGAGATCGTCATCGCACCTACCAAACGCGACCAGAACGAACGCCGGGGCGGGGCAGACTGCTTTTTCGGCGACGATGGCGGCACCTCCGTGGTGGTAAGCGGGAATAAGGTGGGCGTGCGCACGGAGGGTTTATGGCCCATCGATATTGGCCACGTGCGCAGCAAACGATCGTCCTCATCGAAGACCTCTTCCTCACCGGGGAGATGGCGGGGGGCCAACGGGGGCATCGTTGTAGTGGTGGAGGGCGTCACGGTTGGTGGTGATGGCGAAACCGCAGTGACCCCGTTAGACGTTTCCAATCCTATCACTTGGCGCAGTCCCGCGGCCATAACCGCAGCCCGGTCAAACCGCGCTTCAGGCGCTTTCGCCATAGCTTTGAGAATCACCGCCTCGAGACCGGGCGGCAGCGACTGCACATATTTCGTCAGGGGTGGCGGCTCATCATTGATGTGCTGCATCACCATTCCCATAGGGGTATCCGATTCGAAAGGTAACTGCCCGGTTAGCAACTGATAGAGCACGACGCCAAGCGAATAGATGTCGGAAGCCGACGTCCCCGGACGTCCCATTCCCACTTCAGGAGCCATATACGCCGGGGTGCCGACCATCGCACCGCTGGCGGTCAACCCGGAAAGGGTCAGCATCTTGGCGATGCCGAAATCGGTAAGCACCGGCTGACCATCCTGCATAAACATGATATTGGCAGGCTTAACATCCCGGTGGACCATGCCGCGTTGATGCGCGTAATCGAGCGCGTCAGCGATGGCGATTCCGATACGTACAGCCTCCTCGATGGGCAGCGGGCCTTCGGCCAGACGAGTTTTGAGCGTCGGGCCGTCGATGTACTCCATCACCATGTAGTAGATGTCGAGCTGGTCGTTGTGATCGAAGTCGTAGACTTGCATGATGTTGGGATGACGCAATGTGGCGACGATACGCGCCTCGCGCTTGAAACGCGTGACAAAGCCCTCCTCGTCCGCCAGGAAGGGGTGCAGCACTTTAACCGCCACCATGCGGTCCAATTGCGCGTGTTGGCCTTTGTAGACCTCTGACATGCCGCCGTGCCCGATATGCTCGAGCACTTCATATTTGCCAAGGGTTTTACCAATTAAATAAAGAACACTACTCACACAGACTCTCCATCCAACTCAAAATCGGCCACTTCCTGCCGACAGGTGTACAGAAATGTGCCCAGCACATCCCACGCGCGGTCGAAATCCGCCTGAGGGACGAATAGATGATCCCTCGAGAAGGCCGCTAGCGCGAAAAGACTAATTCCAACATCGGCCAATACGGCCGTCACCGCGGCCAGATAGCCGACAACACCCCAATTCAGAGAAATGTCGAGTGTAATCAGCCGGTACGGCGGCGAAACATCCAGCGGCGAGACGGACAATAGTAGCTGATGAAAAACGTCTTGAGCCAACACCAATGAGACTTCGTCCTTGTCGCACATACAGGCCCAGAACGGCGACGGCCATTTTCCCAACTCCTGAGCAATAAGCTCCGCCTGCGCCGCGCTGATTTTCATCATAACATAGACCTTCCCATCGGTGAACAATTCCGTCCGGGCCAGAATGTGGAGCAACTCTGGCTGCAACATCATCGCCCTCCTCCACTGTGCACTAGGCAAAGTTTTGCGCCTCTTCTCGCAACTCCACAAGCCGGCGCGGCCTGCTGAGGATTTTCGCACGCGTGGATTTGCATTGACATACGCTCATTATACTCGCGAAAGCGTATGAGACAAGATTTGAATCTTTCCTCATTTATGGTACAACAAGACCAAACTGCCAAATGATTTAACGAACGACAGTCAGTCTCTGCGAAGGAGGGAACAATGCCAGTCACGGTGATTATTGGGGCGCAATGGGGGGATGAGGGAAAAGGCAGGGTCGTGGATTACTTCGCGGCCCAGGCAGACCTCGTCGCCCGGTACAATGGTGGCGATAACGCTGGGCACACCGTCATCGCCGAAGGCCACAAACTCGCGCTGCACCTTGTGCCTTCGGGGATTCTCTACCCTCGCGTCACTTGCCTTATCGGCGCGGGCACGGTGGTAAATCCAGTGACATTGCTGCGGGAGATGGACACCCTGCGCAGTCTGGGCCTGGATGTCGGGCCAGCTCACCTGAAGCTCAGCGCCGGGGCGCATCTCGTGCTACCCACGCATCAGGCACTCGACGGTGCATCGGAGTTGAAGCGTGGGTACGAAGCCATCGGCACCACCAAGCGCGGCATCGGCCCGACCTATGCCGATAAGGCACAGCGCGTCGGTTTGCGCGCCGGTCAGATGCGCGAACCCAATACCTTTGCAGAGGTAGTCGGAACGCTGGTCGAGATGCACAACGAGCGCCTGGTCAATCTCTACGGTCTGCAGGCGAAGCCTGTTGGCCAGATTGTGGCGCAGCTCCATCAGGCCGCGGAGGTACTCGCCCCACATCTGGTGGATGGGACGGCGTTGGTGGGTCAGGCGTTGGCTGGAGGCAAACACGTTATCGCCGAAGGCGCACAGGGGACGCTGCTCGACCTCAATCTGGGGACTTACCCCTACGTCACCAGTTCCTCGCCCATCTGCGGCGGGGTGATGACCGGTCTGGGCATCGGCCCAAGAGACGTCGTACGCGTGATCGGCATCGCCAAGGCCTACACCACGCGCGTAGGCGCCGGTCCCTTTCCCACTGAGTTGGAAGACGCGATCGGCGAGCGCATCCGCGAGGTCGGCCACGAATTCGGCACTACCACCGGCCGCCCGCGGCGCTGTGGCTGGCTCGACGCCGTCATCCTGCGCTATGCGGCCCAGGTCAACGGGCTAACCGACTTTGCGGTGAGCAAACTGGACATTCTCAGCGGTATCCCCACCTTGCGTCTCGCCGTGGCCTATGAATTGGATGGTGAGCGCATCGAGCAGTTCCCCGCAGAATGGGGAGCGGAGGCGCTGGCCCGCTGCCGCCCGATCTACGAAGAACTGCCCGGTTGGCAGGAAGACATCGGCCACGCCCGCCACCGCGGAGATTTACCCGCCGCCGCGCAAGCCTATATTGCCCGCATCGAAGAATTGACCGGTGTGCCTGCCTCTTTCATTAGCGTTGGGCCTGAGCGCGAAGCAATGATTGTTAAGTAGTGGTCAGCCTTCAGCTTTCAGCCGTCAGCTTACTCATACCCATGCTAAGGCCAATCGCTGATGGCTGAAAGCTTTATCCGTCTGGAAAGCTCGTGAAAATCTGTTATGATAGAGAGATGCGTGATTGGTACAGCGCGCTATCCCAAAAAGAATCGAGGATACGTAAATTATGATTCCAGACGGTGTCGTCACATGGGCGGAAGTTGATCTCGATGCCATCGCCCATAACGTTCAAGCCATCAAAGCCTTCGTCGGTCCAAACGTAGAGATCATCGCCAGTGTAAAGGCAAATGCCTACGGCCACGGCCTGTTGCCCGTCTCGAGGACAGCACTGGAAGCAGGTGCCAGCCGCCTAGCCGTGCATCGCATCCAGGTCGCCGTGACCCTGCGAGAAAGCGGCATCACCGCACCGATTTTGCTTATGGGACACACGCCACCTTCAGGCGTGGATTTAGTGCTGCGCAACCGTATCACCCCCACCCTGGTCGATTGGGACACCGCACGGCTGATTTCGGCGCATGCCGAGGAACCAACCCCTGTTCACATCAAGATCGACACAGGGATGAGCCGCTACGGGCTGGAACCAGAGAAAGCCGTGGATTTCGTCCGCTACATCGCGTCGCTGCCAAACTTGAGGATCGAGGGTCTCTTCTCCCACTTCGCTACGGCAGATCAAGAAGACCTGAGCGAGGCCCGCCGACAACTCCAACGGTTTCAGGCCGTTCTCGATGAACTGAGACGCCTTGGCTATCCCATCCCGGTTCCGCACATGTGCAATAGCGCCGCCGTAGCCACCGTGCCGGAAGCACATATGGCGGCAGTGCGCCCTGGGTTGCTTATCTATGGGATGTCGCCTTCGCCGGCCTGCACACCACCCTTTCCACTACACCGCGCACTCTCGCTCAAGACTACGGTCATCCACGTGCGTGATCTTGCAGCCGGCAGTGCTATCAGCTACGGGCGCACCTTCATCGCATCGCGTCCGCTGCGCGTGGCGCTGATCCCATTGGGATACGGTGATGGCTACCCGCGCCTGGCCTCCAATCGCGGCACGATGCTTATTCAAGGGCAACGCGCGCCGATTTGCGGGCGTATATGTATGGATCAAATGGTTGTCGATGTGACGCACATTCCGGGCGCTCACGTTGGCGATGAGGTTGTCGCCATTGGACAACAAGGCAACGACGAAATCACAGCAGAAGAAGTCGGAGGCTGGGCCGAGACCATCAACTACGAGGTCGTCACGGACTTGCTGCCGCAGGTCGTGCGCGTCTACAAACTCAACGGTTATTATCCAGCCCCGCACGAAGGACTGGAGCAGTGGGCGTCGTATCTGCGTGCGTTACAAAAGACGTGGTAGGAGAGGGCATGAGCTATTTTGACGAAGAAACGCTATACCCGGCAGCACGAGAGCAAAAACCACCGGTGCAGATCAGCCCGGTGTTTGGCGCGATGGTGGCCGCGACGGCCTTTGCGGGATTGCTGACCTATCGTGGCGGCATCTCCGAGCCCTTAACGACACTGGTGTTTGTGCTCTTTGTCGTCGGCGGGTGGATGATCAGCCTCTCACTGCACGAGTTCGGCCATGCGCTGGCGGCGTATTGGGGCGGCGACAAAAGTGTCGTCCACAAGGGTTATCTCACGCTCAACCCGTTCAACTATACACACGCCAGTTACAGCATCGTCCTGCCGCTGCTTTACCTGGCGATGGGCGGCATCGGCCTGCCGGGCGGCGCGGTGTACATCAATATGGGCGCAATCAGGAGTAAGGCAAAACGCAGCCTCACCTCAGCCGCCGGTCCTATGGCCACCGCGATATGCGCGCTCATCCTGCTGCTGCCCTTCATCATCGGCTTACCCCGAGACGAGATGTTCAGGCACAGCAATTTTTGGGCCGGCATCGCGCTGCTCGCCTTCCTGCAACTCACCGGTTTACTTTTCAATCTACTGCCCATTCCCGGCTTCGACGGCTGGGGCATCCTCGAACCGGCGCTCCCCAGGAGTACGGCGCAAAGTGCGCGTCTTATGGGCCGCTTCAGCATGCTTATTATCCTCGTCGTCTTTATGAGCAACAACCCAGTTAGTCGAGGATTCTGGCAGTGGGTGATGCTCTTGGGCAGCGTCTTCCGCCTGAACTTTGCCTTGGTCAGCGAGGGCCTGCGCCTCTTCCGCTTCTGGATGCCGTAGCGTTTGACAATCCGGCACAAAGGCCTATAATCCAACTCGTAGCGGGAGATGCACTAACTGCCCGACTATTAGACTAACGACGACCAGACTAAACCGGAGGGAACAGGAATGACAGAGATGCAGGGCGTTTTCCACAACGGGCATGCCGCATTCCTGTATGGATTCCAGTCCTGACGTCTGTTCATCGATAACAGGGTATCACAAAGGCCGTGGGCATTGCTCACGGCCTTTTTTGTTGTTTTACGCCTTATATTTACGAGGTTTCTATGTTACAAGTATCGAATATCACAAAACACTATGGCGACGCCCTCATCCTGGATGGCGCCACGTTCACGCTGAATCCCGGCGAGCGCGTCGGACTCATCGGGCCAAACGGCTGCGGGAAGACGACGCTGCTGCGCATCATCACCGGGCAGAAGACGGCGGATAGCGGTTCCGTGCAGCACGACCCGCACGACTTGCGCGTGGGGTATCTGGAGCAAGGGTTAAGCTATCACGACGACGCCACGTTGGATCACATCCTGCGCGCCGAACAGATCGCACTGGAAAGTCTTGAGGCGCGCGTGGCGGCGCTGGCAGACGCGCTCGCCACTGCTGAGGGGACAGAGCAGGCGCATCTCATGGACGCCTACGGCGAAGCGCTGGCCGAACTGGAGACGCTGGCCGCTCAGCAAACGCCGGAACACGTGATCAAGGCGATTCTCGCCGGGTTGGACCTGGACGATCTACCGCTCGACATGCCCGTGAGCCACCTCAGCGGTGGACAGAAAACACGTCTCGGCCTGGCACGGCTGCTCATCCAGAGTCCGCAGGTGCTCCTGCTCGATGAACCGACCAACCACCTGGACATCGGCGCGCTGGAATGGCTCGAAGGATGGCTGCGGGAATACCGGGGCGCGGCGCTCATCATCTCGCACGACCGCGCGTTTCTCGATAACACCGTCACCCAAATTCTCGATCTCGACCCGCTGACGCACACGCTCACGGTGTATACCGGCAACTACTCAGACTACATCGAAGCGTGGACGCGCCAACGTGAGAAGCAGTGGGCGCAATGGCGCGACGAGCAGGCCGAAATCCGCCGCCTGCAGGCCGATATCCACCGGACGAAAATGCACGCGATGAGCGTCGAGCTAACCACCACGCCCGGCGATCCCACCACCCGTCGCTACGCGAAGAAGGTCGCCAAGAAAGCGACATCGCGGGAGAAACGGCTTGAGCGCTACCAGGAGAGCGAAGACCGGGTGGAAAAGCCAACTTCCACCTGGCGCATGAAGCTCGAGTTTGGGGATACGCCCGCCAGCGGGCAGGACGTGCTGCGCCTGCGCGACGTGAGTGTGGGCTACAACGGCGTCCCGCTACTGCGCGATGTGAATCAGATGCTGCGGCAGGGGGAACGTGTGGCCCTCATCGGGCCGAACGGCTGCGGCAAGACGACGCTGCTGCGCGCCATCGCCGGGCAGATCGAACCACTGGCCGGCGCGATCCGCCTGGGTGCGAATGTCAAACTCGGTTACTACGCGCAGGAGCAGGAAAACCTCGATCCCGACAGCACGCCCTTCGACACGCTGCGCCAGGCGGCGGCGATGTCCGACACGGACGTGCGCTCGTTTTTGCACTACTTCCTCTTCGCCGGGGACGATGTCTTCGTGCCAGTGGGCAGTCTCAGCTACGGCGAACGCGCCCGGCTGACGCTTGCCCGGCTAGTCGCCAGCGGCTGCAACTGCCTGCTGCTCGACGAGCCGATCAACCACCTGGACATCCCCAGCCGCACCGGCTTCGAGCAGGCGATGACGGCCTTCGAGGGCACGGTGCTGGCCGTGGTGCATGACCGCTATTTCATCCAGCAATTCGCGACAGGTGTGTGGGCCGTACAAAACGGAACGGTGCAAGGGTACGTGGATTTAGAGGATTATCAACGGGTACGGCAGCAACACAAGGGGCTGAGGGGATAGAGTCCAGTGGACGCAGATTCCCGACGATCTTCGCAGGTAAAGGAAAAATCCGCGTGAATCTGCGAGAATCTGCGTCCCAGTAAAACTACTCGCCGGTGACAATCTCCGCGCGGCCCGTCAAACCCGGCAGCAACGAGAGATCGGTAGGCGCAAGCTGCAGATGAACGGTGAAACGGGCATCGGTGGTTTCCGCCACCTTTGCCTGTGGGATGATGGCTTCGACAGTGCCTTCAAGCGGCGTCTCCGGGTAGGTGCGCAGGGTGATCGTGGCGCGCTGCCCCGGCCGCAGGGCGGCGACGTGCTGCTCGCTGAGGTTCTCCGAGACGAAGCGCAAACCGTCTTCGATGTTGAGCAGCGTCACCACCGGCGTGCCTGCACCAACCATTGCCTTGGGCGCAACGTCGACCGAAAGGACGATGGCGTTCCACGGCGCGATCAGCACAGCGTTTTCGAGCGCCGCCTGCGCCTTCACCAGCTCGCGCTCGGCGTCTTCAACGGCGCGATCATAGCTTGGGGCGATGCCCTCCTGGAGCTTGCCGAGCTTGCGCTCGGCCTGTGCCACGTCCTGCTCACGGGCTTCGATGTCCAAAGCGCGGACGCTGCGGGCATTGCGCACGTCCCGCAAACGCATCTCGGCTAATTCTCGCTCGCGGATGGCGTTCTGCCAGGCCTTGTAATTGCTTTCCTTGATGTCATCGGGCGTGTAGTCGCCATAGAGCGGGGTCTCGTAGTTGCGTTTGGCGTCGGCCTCAGCCTCGCGCCAGTGTTCCAGAGCGGTGGTCGCTTCTTCGACAGAGGTGCTTGAGTATTGCAGGCGCGATGTTTCCAATGCCCGCTGTGTCGTCGTCAAGGATTGCTGCGCATCGATAACATCCTGTTCCCACTGCAACTCCGCCCGCTCCCGGTCGAGAACGGCGCGGTCAAGCGTGAGTTGCGCCTTGTCCACGGCGAGCCGCAAGTCGGTGTCGTCCAAACGGGCCAGGATGTCACCAGCCTTCACCGTATCGCCAGCCCGCACGGTAAGACTGATGACCTCGCCGCTCACCCCGCCGCTGAAGCCCAACGCCAGACTCGGAAACGGCGACGCCAATCGCCCGTCCGCTGCAACGAGTTTCCCAACAGAGACCGCCGGCAAAGGCGTCGGGTCGGCAGTCGACTCAGCTTCTACCGTAACCGCCGCATCCACCGGCGCCTCCACTGCGCGCGTACACCCCGCCGCGAGCATCACAATCATCAAAAGCCAGTATAGTTTATTCCATCGTTTCACTGATAACCTCCTGAGGTGGAGTGAAGAGCAAGGAGCAGGGAGTAGGGAGTAGGGAGTAGGGAGTAAGAAGTAAAACCCTCACACTCCTACGTTCTCATACTCCCACAGCCATTCTCTCCCACGCTTCCAAATCACCACGCTTCTCGCAAGATTTGCGTCACTTTACGGCGGACGGTGTTGCGGGCAGCCAACATCGCGCTGATGACGCTCGCCAGGATGACCATAACGAGGATCGCGCTCGTGGTCATCCAGTCGAAGGTAGGCTGCGTGGGTGTATTGCTCATCGTATTGTTCGTCACATAGAAGACATAGCCCAGCAGCGTTCCGGCAACCACGCCTGCCAGCGAGGCGCTGACCGTCATCATCACCGCTTCCAACGCAAACACACCTACCAGTTTCCGTTTGCGCATGCCGATGGCTTTGAGCATTCCAATCTCCAACCGGCGCACGTACACCGCCACGTAGACGACGGCGAAGACGCCGAAGATGCTGGTGATGAAAGAGAGCACGGTCATAATCAACATCAGGACGCGCGTGGTGCGCATGGATTGCTCGGTCGTGCGAATAATCTCGGCAGTAGAACGTACCCAGACCGAGGGCCGGGCGGAGAAAAATTCGCGCAGGGCGGTGATGACCTCAGTCTCGACCGCGCCAGGATCGGTGGTGGAGAAGATTTGCCCAATAACCGGCTTCTCGCGTTCAGCAGGGGCGCACACGCCGTTCACACACAGGCTTTCAAGCGTTGGATCGTTCGTCAGGCGCAGATAGGTATCCAGTGAAACGAACGCCGGGACTTGTCCCCAACGAATATCGTTCTCATTACGCGAAAAGGTGCTGAAGCCCGGCATCCGTTCGATCAAACCAACGACGCGCATCGACACGATGTGATCTTTGCCCTTCCCCTGGACTTTGACCACATCTCCAACGCTCACGTCCATATACTCTGCGTAACCGGCGCCCAAAATAATGGTGTCCGGTTCGCGGAAGATCGTCTCGAACATTTCCGGTCCACCCGCGTAATACTCCGTGAGATCGGCGTACGCAATGCCGTCGAGTGTGCCGGTCAACCCCTGCACCAGCACGCCGGCCGAGCGCAATTTGACCTTGTTGGTCACATCGGCACTGTAGGCTGATGTGACCCCAACCGCTTTGTCGATGCCGGGTACGTTGCGGAAATCGTCCAGGACGCTCGGCGGCAAGTTGTCCTGTTCAAAAGCAAGGAACGACCACGACCAACGGGAGACATTCGCCACAATCGGCGCGCCGGAGTTAGAGCGTGCCTGAATATCGTAGTTTTTCTGCTCGAGCGCGGTCATTGTCCCCAAAAAAGTGGGCAACGTGGCGCTAAAGACGACCATCAACGAGATGATGGTGTTGCGCTGCTTAGCGCGGAGCAGGTTCGGTCCGGCAAAAAAGCTCAGGCGCGGCGCAATCACATCGCTGATGAGAAGCAGAAGGCGCTCGAAGGGAATGGTCAGCGCGTAGAAGAGCAAACTGACGCCGATAATGAGCAGCGCCAGCCCAGTGAACATAAAAACACCGATGACGGACTCATTCCCCTGCACGTAGAGCCAGTTGGTGCCGATGAAAATCAAGCCCCACATCACCGTCAGCACGACACCCGCGATGACGATACGCACATCAAATTTGCGCGAGCGCAGCTTGGACAGGTCTTCGATCTGGATGTTGTCCGCAGAACCGGGGTTGATGGCATAACGGATCTTGGTGTTTGCCGCTTTACGGGCCGGCGCGATCGCCGACAGCGCCAGCACAATCGCCGCGGTGATGCCGGCGCGCAGCATCGCCGCGACGGTGATGGTCATGCGGAAGTCGAGGCCCAACTCGTCGCCCGTCACCCTGGCGCTGGTAATGAGGTAATTCGCCACCGGCGCGACGACGGTGATGCTGAAAACCTGTCCGGCGATAATCCCCAGCCCCACCCCAAACAGGCCGATGAAGGCGACCTCGATAAAAACCAGCCCAAAGAGGTGACGGCGTTTCGCGCCCAGGATGCGCAGGAAGGCCAGATCGCGCCGCCGCTCTTCAACGTTGGTGTTGATCATCGAGTAGAGCAGCAAGCCAACGACACCCATCACCAGGAAGCCATAGACTGTGCTGACCGAGCGCATCACGGCGAAGGCGACGTCGGTCGAATCAAGCGATTGCGCTTTTCCGAGGATGAACGCGTAGATATCCGCGTCTTCGCCGAGTGCATCATAGAGTCGTTCGGCGATGCGGCGCACGCGGAAGAGCGCCGCCTGGGTGCTGACAGAACCGTAAACAGATTGATCCAACACCACGATCAAGCGTTCGGCCCGTTCCGGCACGCCGAGCCAATCCTGGACGGTGGCCACACTCGCCAGGATGCCGTTTTGCCCGCCGCCGCCCAATCCGGTCGCCAGTGCGATGCCACTGACGGTGAAGCGACGTGTCACGCGCGTCATACTGCTATCGGCAGGCTGCTCATATCCCTCAAGGCGCGACATCGGCAGGATGTAGCTCACATCCACGCTGTCACCGACTTTAAGACCGTAGGTATCTGCCGTGACACGCAACAGCACGATCCTGTCACCCTGCAGGTCGTAGACGCCTTCCTGCATCGTAACCTGACCCAGATCGTCCTCGGGAGCGCGCGCGACCAGCGAGGCATTGCCTACCTGCCCACCGACACGCACCTCCACCGTCGCATGGAAGCGCGGGTAGACTGCGGACACCTGTGGGTGCGCCGTGCGTAGAATATCGCTCACCCTGGCAATATCGATGTACTGATTTGGGCTGGTCTGCGCGCGGGTGAGGGTGATGTCGTGCTCACCGGCCTCACGCTCGACAATTTCCACAACCTGACGCTGCAACGAGTCGACGCCGTTGTTGAGCGTCACCAGCATCGCTGTGACGACCAGAAGCGCCAACACCAGAATAACGGTGCGCGCTTTGTGACGGGAGAAGCTTTTTAAAACGTAACGTGAAATCATTCTTCTACAATCATCCCGTCTCTTAACTGGATGAGTCGCGTAGCAAATTTCGCCATGCGCGGATCATGTGTCACGTAGACGATGGTAGTGCCCTGCTCGCGGTTGAGTCGGGCGACAATCTCCATCACCTCGAAGCCGGTCACGGAATCCAGGTCGCCGGTGATTTCGTCGCCGATGAGGATCGGCGGATCGTTAGCCAGGGCGCGGGCGATGGCGACACGCTGTTGCTGTCCGCCCGACAGTTCGCTCGGGTAGTGCTGCGCGCGGTCTGAGAGGCCGACGCTTTCGAGAAGCTTCTCAGCTTTGCGACGGCGCGCCCGCTTGGGTAGTCCCGCTAAGGCCATCGGCACTTCGACATTCTCTTGCGCTGTGAAATTCGCCAGCAGATTGTAGTTCTGAAAAACAAACCCCATCTTGACGAGTCGCAGCTCCGAGAGACGATCCTCCGACAGCGCGACGACGTTCTCGCCGTCTACGATCACGTGGCCGCGACTTGGCTCTTCCAGCCCGCCGAGGATATTGAGTAGCGTCGTCTTACCGGAGCCGCTCGGCCCCATTAAACAGACGATCTCACCGCGCTGCACGTCCAGGGAGACCCCGCGCAACGCCTGCACGGCTTCTTTCCCCATCAGAAAGGATTTGTGGATATTTTCACAGCGGACAACGTAATCGGCTTCAGTCATAATTCTCTCCATATCGGATTTCCGAAGTGCGCACAGATATCCGCGATCAAGGTTTCTCGCCACTTGTATGTACGTTGCGTAACAACGTAAGTTGCAACATGAATATCTTAACCATAAATGTGATTTACGTCTACTGTGAAGATCAACAGGAAAGGATAGGAAAAGCAAACGCAATTACGGCATCAGCCGGTCGACGAAGGTGACCCGGCCACTGAGAGCGCGCACCATGGGGACGCCCTTGGTAGGATTGTGATACTGGTCGAACGTCAATTGCCCGGAGACGGTCTCGAAGGTCGACGTTTCCAACATATCGGCCACGGCGAAGGGTTCAAGTGTGCCAGCAGCGGTGACGGCCGCAAAGAGGATATTCGCGGCGTCGTAGCTCAGCGTCGCTACAGCATCGGGTTCGATCTGATGGCGGGCGGCGTAAAGCTGCGTCCAAGCCGTCACCTCGGGGCGCGGCTCGCCGGCGAAGTAATGCGTGGTGAAATAACAGCCGTCCATTGCTGTCAAATCCAGAGCAGGCGAATCCCAGCCATCGCTGCCAATAATCGTTTGAAACATGCCAAACCGGCGCGCCTGCAATACAAGGCGGTTCATCACGTTGTAATAGCCGGGAAGATACAAAACGTCAGGGTTGGCATCACGCACTTCCTGCAGAACATCGAAAAATTCCTCGGCATCGTGGTTGTACGTTTTACGAACCAGAATCTCGCCATCACCATCGGTGAACGCCCCTTCGAACGCGTCGGCCAGCGTGAGGCCGTACACGTTGTTCTCGGCGTAGAGGACGGCAGCGGTATTGGCCTGAAGCGCCTCCAGAGCAAAGCGTGCGGACACAATCCCTTGATCGACATCGAGAAAGGGGATACGAAACACCAACGGACGCACAGTGCCATCGTGATCCAGCGTGGTTTCGGGGTCCACTGAGGTGGGTGCGATTTGCAGGACGTTGAATTCGGTCGCGATCTGCGCTGCGCCCTCCGAGGCGACGCTGCACACCGCACCGATAAGGAAATCCGCGCCCTCATCGATTGCGACTTTCGTGACCTCGCGCGCCGTGGTGTAATTACAGAGACTGTCGTGCAACGTCACCTTTACAGGCAAGCCGAGCACACCCCCGCGTTGATTCCACCCATCGACGGCCAACACGACGCCGTTCTGCACGGCAATCCCCCACGGCTCAAAATCACCGCTAAAAGGGGCAATAATGGCCACCGTAATCGCCTCACTCTCAGCAGCATCCTGCTGGTCACAAGCAGGCAAGAGCAGCAACAGCGCCAGACAGACGAACGCTAGCTTTATTCGACGCAACATAAACCCATACCCCAAACGCATCATTTCGATTGCCTCACAACCTCCATAGTATACCTCAAACTCTAAGCGCAAAAAGAGCCGGAGTTGTCGAACAACTCCGGCTCTTTGCTGAAAGCTAACAGCCGACTGCTACCCCCCGCCCAAGTAGGCCTCGCGCACACGTGGATTGTCGGCTAATACCTGAGCCTCACCCTCCAACTCAATGGTTCCGGTCTCCAGAACATACCCGCGATTGGCAATCGAGAGGGCCATGTGCGCGTTCTGCTCCACCAGCAGCACCGTCACCCCTTCGCGATTGATTTCCTGAATGATATCGAAGATTTCCTCCACCAGGATCGGGGCGAGTCCCATCGAAGGCTCGTCCATCAGCAGCAGTTTGGGTTTCGCCATCAGCGCGCGCGCCACGGCCAGCATTTGCTGCTCGCCGCCGGAGAGTGTGCCGCCGGTTTGTTCGACACGTTCCTTCAAGCGTGGGAATAGTTGAAAGACATGATCCATGCTATCGGCGATCTCGCGTTTGTCCTTTCGCGTAAACGCGCCCATTTCCAGGTTCTCGCGCACGGTAAGCGGTGCGAAGATGCGGCGGCCTTCCGGCACCTGGACGATGCCCATCGGGACGATATTGCTCGCGGGTGTGCGTGTAATATCCACACCACCATAGACGATCGAACCGCTATCGGCAGGCTGCAAACCCGATATCGTGCGCAGTGTCGTCGATTTACCCGCGCCGTTCGCGCCAATGAGGGTCACGACCTCACCACGATCAACATGAAATGAGACACCGTGCAAGGCGCGAATCGCGCCGTAAGATACATACAGATCTTTGACTTCTAAAAGCGCCATCATCGTCCCCCTATCGAATCTCCACAGCCTGGCGGCCTAGATAAGCCTCGACCACGTGCGGGTCGTTGCGCACATCGGCGGGGAATCCGCGCGCGATGATCTCGCCGAAGTCCATCACCGTGAGCCACTCACAGATGTTCATCACCAGGCGCATGCGGTGTTCCACCAGCAAAATCGTCAAGTCAAAGCGATCGCGGATGAAATGGATGAGGTCCATCAATTCGTCGATTTCCTGCGGATTCATCCCGGCAGCCGGCTCATCCAGGATCAGCAGCCGTGGATTCGCCGCCAGCGCGCGCGCGATTTCCAGGCGGCGCTGCAACCCGTAAGGCAAACTCCCCGCGATGTCGTTCCGCCGCTCGCCCAAGCCGAAGATTTCCAGGAACTCCTGGGCCTCCGCCGCCATCTCCGCCTCTTTCTCGCGGAAGCGTTTGGTATGCAGCACCGAATCCACCAACCCGTACCCGGCGTGCGGGTGATATGCGATGCGCACGTTGTCCAGCACGGTGAGGTTGGAAAACAGGCGAATGTTTTGGAACGTACGCGCGATCCCCATCTGGATGATCTCGTGCGAAGGCAAGCCGACAAGTTCAGTGCCCTTGTAGCGGATGCTGCCCCGGGTAGCACGATAAACACCCGTGACTAGGTTGAAGACCGTGGTCTTTCCAGCACCGTTCGGCCCGATCAAGCCCACCAGTTCCCCATGATGCAACTCCAGGTCGAAATTGTAGACCGCCCGCAAATTGCCGAAAAAGTGCGTCACCCCGTCTATTTCCAGCACGACAGGACGGGCCTCAATCTCCGCTGCAACTCCTTCCGGTCGCCCTTTCATGCTGCTCCCTCCTGTGGAACGCCACCCTTAGCAGCGCCGTCGTTATCGGCCTTTGACGGCAGTGGGGGCGCCGCCCGGCGCAAGAAGGGAATCTCGTAACGGCCAAAGACACCCTCCGGGCGCAACAACATCATCAGCAGCAAGATCAAGGGGTAGACGACCAGCCGCCATGTCTCGAAGCCGGTCGGCAAAACCAGCCGCAGGATGCCTTCCAGCAAGAGGATCCAGAAGAAACCGGTGACGATCGTCCCCGTCATACTGCTCAGCCCACCGAAGACAACAATGATCAACGGGTTGAACGATTGGATGAAGTTGAACGACTGTGGGTGCAAGAAGGCCAGGTCGTGCGCGCGAATCCCGCCCGCCAGGCCCGCGAAGACACTGCCGACGACGAAGGCCAGGATTTTGGCATTCGTCACGTCAATGCCTACCAGTTCCGCCGCTCGCTCGTCCTCGCGCACCGAGACAATCGCGCGCCCCACACTCGAATGGAGCAGGTTGCGCATGACGACGATCACCAGCAGCAGCGAAGCAAAGACCCAGGGCCAAGTCGTCCACTGCGGAATGCCGATCATCCCACGCGCGCCCTTCATCTCCGGGAAAGGCAGGATCGTATCGGTATTATCCAGCAAAACTTTGATGATAATCGTAAAGCCGAGCGTGGCGATACCGAAGTAGTCGGAACCCAATTCGAGTACGGGGATTCCGAACAGGAAGCTGGCGATCCCGGCCAACGCCGCACCGCCGAGCAGCGCCAGCAAGAAGACGATTTGTTGCGATACCACCGCGGGCAGCACACCCAACACTGCCGTGAAGACCGGGCCTAACAGCGGCACAGCCACCGTCACCGCGATCGCGAAAGCGAGAATCGTCGCCAGGACGTAGAAGGCAAAGCGCGTCATCACGGTGACGCCATAGAAACGGCGCAGGAAGGCCGAAAGTAACACGTAGAGGCCTAGAGCTAAAAGGGTGCCTGCCAGAACGACGACTAACCCGGAGGGATCGCCGCGTACCCAACGCCACGTGACATCCGCCGAAGCATACGCCCCAATCGCGTAGAATCCATACTGTCCTAACGAAAACTGCCCATTGAATCCGTAAATCAGGTTCAGGCCGAGCGAGACCATCGTAATGGCCGCGCCCCAAAAGATGATGCCACGCCAGTAGTTGTTTAACAGGCCCACGCTGAGCAGCACCTGCACCACCACAAAGACCACCAATCCCACGGTGATGAAAGCAACACTTGGTTTCATTCTTTTAAGCATGGCCGTCTCCTCCTACACCTTTTCCGCGGGCGGCTCGCCGAAGATGCCCTGCGGCCACACCAACAGCACCACAATCAACAGGGAGAAAGCGACCGCGTCGCGCATCGGAGTCGAAATGAACCCGGCGGCCAGCACTTCCGTCTGTCCCATGATCAAAGAGCCGACGAACGCTCCGGGGATGCTGCCGATTCCGCCGACCACCGCCGCCACGAACGCTTTGAGGCCGGGGATAATACCCATCAAGTGGTGCACCTGTTTGAACGCCGTCGCATAAAGCACGCCTGCTGCGCCGGCCAACCCGCCGCCGAGCGCAAACGTCGCTGTGATGACGCCATCGACGTTGATACCCATGAGCCGGGCGACCGCTTTATCATACGCTGCCGCGCGCATCGCCTTGCCCAGACGCGTATGGCTGACCACGTATTGCAGGAGCACCTGCAGGAGAATCGAGCCGCCCATAATGACCAGCGTCACATTCGACGCTGAGAGATCCCACACCTTGCCGCCGGTCTGAATTTCGACGCCGGTCAGTGTCAACACAACGGCCATAAAGCCAAAGAACAACAGTCCAAACTGCAACAACGGGTGACGTTTCCAAGTCTGCGCCTGGACATTGCCCTTGCGCGACAGATAGGTCAGCCAAACATAGGCAATCACCGAAATAACAAAAAACACCCAAACCGCCACAATGATCCACGGAGCAATCATCCCGGCGCTGAAGACACTCAGTTCGAAAGGACGTGGATAAGTGATGTAGTTATTGGTGAAGACGAACGGCAGCGCGCCAAAGTATTCCACAAAAAAAGAAATGCCAATCGCCGTAATCAATGCGGCGATGCGTGGTTTGTTCCGCAACGGGCGATAGGCGAAGCGCTCCATCACCACGGCCAGAGTCGCCGAAACCGCCATCGTCAGGATGATCACAGTCACCGTCCCAATGAGCATCATCACCCCATCAGAAATACCGGTGAAAATCCAGGCCGGCCAGCGATGCAGATCGAGCGTCGCTACGGCGTAGAAACTGGTGAACGCGCCCACCATAAACACATCCCCGTGCGCAAAGTTGATCAACTTGACGATGCCGTAGATCATGGTGTAGCCCAAAGCAATCAATGCATAAATAAATCCCAACTGCAATCCATTGAGCACTTGTTGCACAAAAACGCTCGGGTTTTGGAAGAAAGCCCGCCCCAAAACATAGACGACAAGCAAGCCCAGGAGCACAAAAAGCCCCTGGCTAAAACGGTTGAGCCATATTCCGTTACGTCGTTTTAGCATCACACCGGTCTGCGCCGGTCTAAAAACTGTCTGCCCCATCTTTTACCTCCAAAAGGCAAGCCGGGGCAAAGCAAATTTGCCCCGGCTTCCCAGAATCGTTAAAACAACGCCGAGGGAGCCAGTCCCTACGGGGTCACCGTATCCACATAATTGACGGCCCCGTCCTTTACCTGGAGCATCACCGCTGACTTGACGGGGTTGTGCTGCGCGTCGTAGGAGATATTGCCGGACACAACTTCAAACGTTCCGGTTTCCAAAGCCTGCGACACCGCGACCGGATCGGCCTTGCCGGCTTTGTCGATACCCTGGAAGAGGATATTGCTCGCGTCATAGGCCAGCGCAGCCAGCGCATCGGGGGGCGCGCCATACGTGTCCGTGTACTTCTTCACGAAATCCTGAACGATGGTGCGCGTGTCCTGATCCGAGAAGTGATTGGTGAAGAAACCACCGTCCAACGCTGCCCGATCCAATTCCGAGGAATCCCAACCATCGCCGCCCAACATCACAGCCGTAATACCCTTTTCCTTCGCCTGCGCGGCGATCAGGTTCACGGTAGAATAGTAGTCCGGCAGATAGAGCACATCGGGGTCCGCGTCTTTCACCTTGGTAAGAATGGCGGAGAAGTCAGAATCGTCACCGGTGTAGGTTTCTTTCACGAGCACCGTACCACCACCCGCCGTGAATTCTTCAATGAAGACCTCGGCGAGACCACGAACGTAGTCGTTACCCTGGTCAAGGAAAACCGCGGCCGTCTTCGCGCCCAGGCTATCCAGTGCGAACTTGGCCCCCACCTTCCCCTGGAAGGGGTCAATAAAGCAAGCGCGGAAAATTGTGGCCTTGGTCGTCCCATCCTCATTGACCGTCACACTGGAGTTGGTCGAGGTGGGAGTGATCTGGAAAATGCCCTTGGGTGTGGCAATTTCAGAAACGGGGATCGAGGCGCTGGAGCACACCTCGCCGATGATGAACTTGACGCCGTCCTGGTCGATGACCTTATTGGCGGCGCTCACCGCGGCTTCCGGACTGCACTGGCTATCTTCGACGACAACTTCGATCTGCTTGCCATCGATACCGCCCTTGGCATTCCACTCCTCGACCGCCAGCATCACACCGTTACGAGTAGACTGCCCGAAGGTCGCTACATCGCCGCTCAACGGGGCGAGGATGGCGATTTTGACCGCCCCACCGCCGCCACCACACGCGGACAATGCCAACATCGAGACTAACAAAGCTACCATCACAAAATTACGGGAACGCATTTCTCTCCTCCTTGC
>DAIUDK010000041.1:0-2849 GCA_036845725.1 Chloroflexota bacterium | reverse complement strand
CTTCATGCGTAGGACTCTGTTCATGTCACCTCCTGGCTGGGTCTGGCCGGTAAGAGAGCCAGCAACACCTGAACCCTCTCACACGACCTTTTTCATTGTACCGGAAACAAGTCAAGTGTCAAATAAACCGGTTGTAAAAGTATCAATGTCATACCCTTCCGGCATTTCGACGTCCACCAGGTCCTGGATGGCGTCCTCGTCAATGTTGTTGTTTGGACAGAAAAAGTGTATGGAATTTAGAAAATGTGGGGGAAATTTGTCTATACCGTTATAGGGGTAAGTTGATAGGCTTGCCGCTTTGATTTTTTCGGGCTATACTGATTGTGGAAATAAAGATCGCCCCACGGTGCGATCAGCGCCTTAGAGCTTCCCTTTGAACCATAGTCCAAAGACACTATCTGTTAGGGAATAATACAGAGGAGAACTATTATGCCCCTGTCAAGAGAAGACCTACTACTCGAAGAGTACAAGAGTTGTATCGAGTTACGAAAACACGAAGATGAAAGAAAAGCCAGTCTTCTTACAACATTCTTCTTGATTCAGGGTGGATTATTTACTTTCTACGGCTGGTTAGTGTCCACTAACAGGCTAACTGCTATAATGCTATCGGTTCTTGCCATACTTTTCTGCCTGTTCTGGTTTCTTGTTATGGAGCGGATGCGCGCTTTCATCGTGATTAAGGTCAAGCAACTTCAACAGATAGAGAAAGAGTTAGGGGTGATGACAACTGTGACGAACGAGGAAGAGTTGAGAAGCACGGCGAAGATAGCAGCATTCCAGTACAAGTTACCGTTCCATCAAAGGTTGTTCTCTGTGAGAATGATAGAGACGATTCTCCCCGTGATCATTGGATTGTTTTGGTTACTTACGCTGGTAGGCATGTTACTAAATTTCATCTAACTTTGTGTCAAGTAAGTGGACATTGTATCAAGGGGTAAATCTAGTCAAAACTCTGTATACTCATCAACGAATCCGACGATGCTGTTGAAAGTGTATCTCACTTGGTTCATGTACCAATCCCGGCGTCTAGTGACTAAACTCACTACCCGGTTCTAAAATTCTTCCAGGAGAAATAACATGCAAAGAAAACAATTTGGGGTATTTTTGATCGCCATCTGGATGGGTCTGATATTGACTGCTTGTGGTGGTAGTAGTAATGTGAGTAGCATACCGTCTGAAAGTAATGATGCGCCATCATCTGGTAGTGTTTCACAACCGGCTAATCCCACTGCTGTACCTGATCAACCAAAGCAAATCGAGACTAGCGAAAAGAAGCTGACCTATGAAATCGTTGGTCCAAATCAGTATACAGGCTTTAATGGAGAGACCATCTTCATTGGCGCTATACGCAATACAGGCTCCGCTCTTTTGCCAACTTTTCACCTTACAATGGAAGTACGCGACAGTAATGGAAGTTCCATTGCCTCAGACAGTTCAGGCGGCTTTGTAGAGGCGACTTGGCCTGGAGAATTAGCGCCATTCTGGTTCTCTTTTGATGATCTATCCAGTTGGAGCGATTATAAGATCACAGTGGATACATCCGATATGCTTCTGAATATGATGCCTGAATTTTACAACGAGCTTACGATCTCCGATGTGCATGGTGCCGTTGCAAGCCCGCCTACATCTGGTAATCCAGGGGAGTATGAGATCACTGGGACAATCAGCAACAATGGTACGCGTCAAGCCGATTACATCATGATAGCCATCATGCTTTACGATGAAAATGGCGCCGTAGTGGCGGTGGGTTCTTGCTCCGCAGACGCTAGACAACCAGGATCACAAGGAACGTTCAATCATCGCATTGCATTGTTCGACAATAGCAGCACGTTGAACGTCTACACAAAGGCTGTCGCCAGGTCGTCACAATAACGGGATAACGAGATATTGAACGCAGGAAATAGCCATTGTCTGTAACGACTTCGGGAGGAACACACCCTATGTCACAACCCACCCACAGCGCCGCGACCATCGGCTTTGAGAACGAACTCTGGCGCGCCGCCGACGCGATGCGCTCCAATATGGACGCCGCCGAATACAAGCACGTCGTCCTCGGCCTGATCTTTCTCAAGTACATCTCCGACGCCTTCGAGGAAGTCCACGCCCGGCTGACCGCCGAAATCTCCCAGGGCGCCGACCCAGAAGACCGCGACGAGTACCGCGCCGTCAACATCTTCTGGGTGCCTAAGGAAGCCCGTTGGTCACACCTGCAGGATAACGCGCGGCAGCCCACCATCGGCAAACTCGTGGACGAGGCCATGCTCGCCATCGAGCGCGATAATCCCACCCTCAAAGGCGTCCTGCCCAAGGACTACGCCCACCCGCGCCTCGACAAACAGCGCCTCGGCCAGCTCATCGACCTCATCGCCGACATCGGCCTGGGCGACGCCGCCAACCGCTCCCGCGACATCCTCGGCCGCGTCTACGAATACTTCCTCTCCCAATTCGCCAGCGCGGAGGGCAAGAAGGGCGGCCAGTTCTACACCCCGCGCTGCGTCGTGGGGGTGCTCGTGGCGATGCTCGCGCCCTACAAAGGCCGCGTCTACGACCCCTGCTGCGGCTCCGGCGGGATGTTCGTCCAGTCCGAGAAGTTCGTCGAAGCCCACGGCGGGCGCGTCGGCGACATCGCCATCTATGGCCAGGAATCCAACCACACGACCTGGCGACTGGCGAAGATGAATCTGGCGATTCGCGGCATCGAGGGCAACCTCGGCCCGGAACACGCCGACAGCTTCCACCGCGACCTGCACCCCGATCTCAAGGCCGACTACGTCCTCGCCAACCCGCCCTTCAACGACTCCGACTGGCGCGGCGAGCTGCTCAAAGACGACCGCCGCTGGCAGTTCGGC
>DAIUDK010000040.1:0-35815 GCA_036845725.1 Chloroflexota bacterium | reverse complement strand
CTGGGCACGTGGAATATCGGCAATCAGTGGGGGGCGGTGGATGACGCGACGGCGTGGGCCACGGTGCGCGCGGCGTTCGACTGCGGCGTCAACCTGTTCGATGTCGCCGAATCCTACGGCGATCCCAACGGCCTTTCGGAGGAACGGCTCGGTGTGGCGCTGGCGGGACTGCGGCATCGCGTCTACGTCGTCAGCAAGATCGGGCACTGGGGCGAGCGCACCGGGCAGGGCGTGCCTAAGACCACCACGGACATGATCCGCCTCTGCGCGCACGCATCACTGCACCGCCTGCGCACCGACTGGCACGACGTCCTGCTTTGCCACGAGAGCAACCTCGGCGATCCTGCCATCTACCTGGAAGCTTTCGAGCTGCTCAAGCAGGAAGGGCGATTGCGCGCTTACGGCATCTCCACCGACAGCCTGGACGTGCTGAAGCGCTTCAACGTCAACGGGACGTGCAGCGTGGTGGAGGTGAACTATTCGCTGGTCAACCGCGCGCCGGAAGCGGAACTGTTCCCCTACTGCGAGGAACACGGCATCGCGGTGCTGATTCGCGGGCCGCTGCGCCAGGGCTTGCTCGCGGGCAAGTATTCGCTCGACAGTGTCTTCACCGACTCGGTCCGCGCCGGGTGGAACAAGGACGGCGCGCGGCGCGTAGACTTCGAGGCGGACATGGCAAAGGTCGAGAAGCTCAAACAGTCCATCCAGCCAGGTGTGGAGATGGTCACCACAGCGCTGCGCTTCAGCTTTTCGCATCCCGTCGCGCCCGTCACCATCCCCGGAGCGAAATCGCCAGAGCAGGCGATCATGAACGCCCAGGCCGGCAACCGCGCGCTCACGGCGGAGGAGCTGGCGGCGATCAATGCGATCTTTTAGCAGTCAGCCAGCAGCGATCAGCTATCAGCGTGGCTGAAACTGATTGTTGAAAGCTTCATTGACGATTTTCCAACCTTGCGTTATACTATGGCCTGTTTAGAAGGAATTTTGTTGATGTTTTCAGAGGGGGAGATAGTGATATTATGGTTAAGGCAAGAAACAAGAAACTCGGCATTCTGGTAGGAGGGGGGCCAGCGCCAGGACTGAATGGTGTGATCCACTCCGCCACCATCGAAGCTATCGTTAACGGTATTGAGGTTATCGGCTTATACGAAGGGTTCAAGTATCTCATGGAAGGCCGCATCGTCGGGAAACCACTGACCATCGCCGACGTGAGCCGCATCCATCGCGACGGCGGATCCATTCTGCGCACTTCACGCGCCAATCCAACCAAGTCGGAGAAAGACCTTGAAACATGCAGCCGCACGTTGATCGACGCGGGCATCAACTGCCTGCTCGCCATCGGCGGCGACGATACCGCTTATTCCGCCTACCGCGTTGCGCGCTATGCGGACGAGCACATGAACGTCAGAATCCAGACGGTTCACGCGCCCAAGACCATCGACAATGACCTGCCGCTGCCGGAGGGTATTCCCACCTTTGGGTTCGAGACGGCGCGGGAATTGGGGACGCGGCTGGTGATGAATCTGATGGAAGACGCGCTCACCAGCCAGCGCTGGTATCTCGTCGTGGCGATGGGCCGCAAGGCCGGCCATCTGGCGCTAGGAATCGGCAAAAGCTCCGGCGCGACCATCACGCTGATCCCTGAGGAATGGCAAGATCGCGAGATTCGTCTGCAAGAAGTCGTAGACATTCTCGCCACGACGATCATCAAACGCCAGGCCGAGGATAAACCGCACGGTGTGGCCGTCGTCGCAGAAGGTGTGGTGGAGCAGATGTTCCCCGGCGATCTGGACGGGTTGGAAAACGTTGAGCTTGACGAGCACGGTCACATCCGCCTGTCAGAAGTGAATTTCTCGGACATTCTCAAAGATCAACTGCGCAAGGAACTCAAGGCCGTCGGTATGAAGACCAGTATCATCAACATCGACCAGGGCTACGAACTACGCTGCGCCGACCCCATCGCCTACGACATCGACTACACGCGCAGTCTGGGCGAAGCCGCTGTCACTTTCCTGCTCGAGGAAGGCAGTCACGCCACGGTCACCATCCAGCAAGGACAGATGGTACCCATCCCCTTCGCACAGATGATGGACCCTGCCACCGGAAGAACAGAAGTCCGTAAGGTCAACACCGACTCCTTCGTCTTCCGCTCAGCACGCAAGTTTATGATCCGTCTCACGCCTGAGGACGCCGAAGACGAAATCCTCCTCGGCAAGATGGCGGCGCAGACAAGCCTGTCGCTGGATCAATTCAAGGCCAAGTACGGTTATCTGATCGGCATCGCGCCTAGGCCGTTTTAGGTAAACGGTAGACGGTAGACAGTAAACGGTAGACAGGGGTAATCCTGTCTACCGTTTTTTGTGGCTCGTCACTGCTTTGCTCGGTTCTAGTTCCGCGTTTGGGTTTCCACAGTTTACGCCCACAAAGCGTGATAAGTGGGACGCAGCGCGGGATAGAGTGCGGCAAAGGCATCGGCCAAAGATGCGTAATGTGCAGCATGCTCCGCGTTGGGTATGACGACCGCATCGACATACCGCATAGCCTGGGCGACAGCATCCGCCACATCCGCGTAGACACCTACCCCCACCCCGGCTAACAGCGCTGCTCCCACCGCCGCCGTCTCGACCGCCGTCGTCCGGTACAGCGGGCGGTTGAACATATCCGCTTGCAGTTGGAGCCACAGCGGGTGCTGTGTGGCACCGCCCGATGCAATAATGCGTTCCGGCGTCACACCGAGGTCGAGCATCAACGCCAGACCCTGGCGCATCCCAAAGACGACGCCTTCCATCACCGCCCGCGCGATGTGCGCCCGCCCGTGCCGCAATGTCAGCCCCACAAAGCCGCCGCGCGCGCGGGGGTCCATGTGGGGCGTGCGCTCGCCCGCGAGGTATGGCAGGAAGAACAGCCCTTCCGCGCCGGGCGGAACGGTTGCCGCCGCGTCGGCGATCTCCTGGTACGTAAAGCCAGACATCACATTGTCGCGCAACCACTTGAGCGAAAGACCCGCCGCAAGCATCGCCGATTCCAGATGCCACATGCCGGGCAAGACGTGACAGAAGCAGTGTAAACGCGTCTGTGGATCGTAGGCCGGACGCGCGATGGGCGCGAAAAGCTGCCCGCCGGTGCCGATGGTGGACGAGAGCACACCCGGCGCGATGACGCCGTGCCCCACCGCCTGCATCGCCTGGTCGCTGCCGCCGTAGATGACGGGTGTACCGGCGCGCAGGCCCGTCGCCGCCGCGATCTCCGGGAGTAGACCGCCAGCCAAGTTCGCCGACGGCGCTACCGGCGGAAGCACGCGCGCATTCAGGCCTAGTGCATCCAACAGTGGCGCGCTCCAACGGCAATTGGCTGTATCGAAGAGCAACGTCGAAGAGGCGTCGCTCGGCTCTGTGCCGATCTCGCCGGTGAAGCGATAGCGGACGTAGTCTTTAGGCAGCAGCAGATGGGCAGTGGCGGCGGCGACGTCGGGTTCATGCTCACGCAACCAGAGCCACGTCGCTAGCATAAAACCGGTCGCCAGTGGGTTCGCCGTCCACGCGGCCAGGCGCTCGCGTCCAATACGCGCTTCCACTTCGGCCACCTGCGCTGCCGAACGCTGGTCCGCCCAGATAATCGCCGGTCGTAACGCGCGCCCGTGCACGTCGAGACACACCGTGCCGTGCATCTGCCCGGAAAGGCCAATGGCCTGCACCTGCCTCGCCGGAATGTCCGCAGCTATCAACGCGCGGCGCATTGTATCTAGAGCGGCCTGCACCCACGTCTCAGGGTTCTGCTCGGCCCATCCCAGACGCGGCGTCTCCACGATGTATTCCTGTGTTGCCCATCCCAAAATCGTTCCGTCAAGCCGGGTAACAACGGTTTTCGCGCTGGATGTGCCAATATCCACGCCCAGTAAAGCTATATCTATCATTGATTTGCTCCAATAGTCATTAGTCTAATAGTCGAGTCATCAGTTTCGCGCGTCCGCACAAGATTTTCTGCACTATACTTCTATTTTGGGCATAGCGCAATTTCAGCCCAAGTCGTGTATAATAAAGCCAAACAGCGGACGACAGAGGCAAAACGATGCTAGAGGATGCACATCATATACTTGTACGCGGGATCGCTGCGGCTAAGGCGGGAGACAAGGCCGAGGCGCGCCGCTATCTGGAGCGTCTGCTACTGGACTATGCCGCAACGCACGACGAGAAGGCGCGGGCACACCTCTGGTTGACCGAACTGACCGACGACCCTGCGGAAAAGCGCGCACATCTGGAATACGCACTGACCCTCGATCCAGCCAACGCAACAGCAAGGCTTGGATTGGCTGTGCTGGACGGTCGACTCAAGGCAGAGGATATCATCGATCCGGACCGGCAACCGACCCAGGAACACGCCGGCGGCGTTGCAGAGCCGGAAATACCGCAACCGGTCGAGGCGCGACGCTTCATCTGCCCGCAGTGCGGCGGCGTGATGGCGTTCGAACCCGGCGATCAATCGGTGCGCTGCACGTATTGCGGCCATCATCAGACGGTTTTCTCCGCGCTCAAGGATGGTTTGCTCGTGCAGGAACACGACTTCGTCGTGGCGCTCGCCACCGTCAAAGGCCACGCGCTGCCTGCCGGGATGCACATATACCAGTGCGAGGGGTGTCAGGCAAAACTCGTGCTCACCAGGGAACTCTCGACACACTGCCCTTATTGCGGCTCTTCTCACGTCGTCGAAATCGAAACCCCAGAAATGGTGCAGCCGGAGGGTATTATCCCTTTTGCTGTCACCGCCGAAGAGGCAGAGAAAGCCTTTCGTCGCTGGCTCGACAAAAACGTCAAAGGAGATCGAATTCGCACCACCCGTGTGCGCGGCATTTACCTGCCCGCGTGGACGTTCGACATCAGCAAGGAGGTGCGCTGGCGCGGCGTCGAGCCGGACAACAATCGATATGGGCCTTCCCAAAAACGCATCCACGAAGGTAGTTACTACATGCTTGAAGACGATGTTCTCGTCCCGGCAACGCATACATTGCCGCAGGATTTGATCGGCGTTTTCGACAAATTCTTGACCGAAGAAACCGTGCCATACGACAGTTCGTACCTTGCCAACTGGCCTACAGCGCTCTATGAGATTTCGGTCTCAGATGCGTCACTCCTGGCGCGGCAGATTGTGCTAAAGAAGGGAAAGAAGGCCGCGCACATGCAGGCCATCGCCCGCGTTCCCAACATCCAAAACTTTCAAACACTCCCTAGCGATATCACGGTCCTTTCCTACAAACTACTCCTGCTCCCCTTTTGGATCGCTAACTATCGACATGAAGAAAACGTGTACACCGTCGTCATCAATGGACAGACCAAACGGGTAAACGGACAAAAACCGGCCGGCCTGTTCAAGAAGCTACTTAACACCATCTTCGACTAGATAAAAGAGAGGCAGACACATATCACGCATCCCGGAGGATAACATATGACAACAAATGCCATTCCACGCTCGGAATACCCGCGCCCGCAGTTTCGCCGCGACCCGTGGATCAATCTCAACGGTCCGTGGACGTACACCTTTGACTTCGGTAAGTCGGGAGCGCAGCGCAACTATGCCAACAGCGCCGGATTTGATGGCATAATCACGGTGCCGTTCTGCCCGGAAAGCCAGCTTTCCGGCGTGAATTACCAGGACTTCATCGAGATGATGTGGTACCAGCGCACGCTCCACATCCCGGCCGATTGGGCCGGAAAGCGCGTGATTCTGCACTTCGGCGCGGTAGATTACGAGAGCGAGGTCTTTATCGACGGCGAATCCAGGGGCCGGCATTGGGGCGGGACGGCCTCCTTCAGTCACGACATCACCGCCTACGTGACGCCGGGCAGTGAGCACAATCTCGTCGTCTACGTGCGCGACGACGTCCGCTCTGGCGCGCAACCCGGCGGGAAGCAATGCCCCGATTTCAAGTCGCGCGGCTGCCACTACACCCGTACAACCGGCATCTGGCAGACGGTGTGGCTGGAAGCGGTGGCGGAGTGCGGATTGCGGGATTGTCAGATTGTGCCGGACGTGGACAATGCACGCTTCATCGTCACGCCGCGCTTTTACACGCTTCAACGCGGATTGCAGTTCCGCGCCACACTCAAGGACGGCGATCGCGTCGTCAGCCAGACGGAGAGCACTGCCGCCAACGGGATACCGCTGGTGCTGCCGGTGACGTCGCCCAAACTCTGGTCACCCGAGTCGCCCTTCCTGTACGACCTGGTTTTCGAAGTGCTGGACGGCGATACCGTGGTGGATACGGTGCAGAGCTACGCCGGTCTGCGCAAAATCCACATCGAAGGCAACCGCATCTTCCTCAACAACAAGGCGATTTACCTGCGTCTCGTGCTCGATCAGGGCTTCTACCCCGACGGCATCTGGACCGCGCCAACGGACGAGGCATTGAAACGCGACATCGAATTGTCGCTGGCCGCCGGGTTCAACGGCGCGCGACTACACCAGAAGGTCTTCGAGGAGCGCTTTCACTACTGGGCGGACAAACTCGGCTATCTCACCTGGGGCGAGTCGTCGAGTTGGGGCATTGACGTGAAAGATGTTGCGAGCGCGCGCAACTTCCTCGCCGAATGGCGCGAGATCGTCACCCGCGACCGCAACCACCCCTCGATTATCGCATGGACACCCTTCAACGAGACGCGCGACACCGGCGACACGCGCCAGCACTATCGCCTGCACAGCGACGCCGCCAAACTCACCCGCGATCTCGATCCTACCCGCCCCGTCAACGACGCCAGCGGCTACGTTCACGTGGACACCGACCTCTGGACCGTGCACACCTACATCCAAGACTCAGACATCCTGCGCGATCAACTCACGCCACACCCGCAGCACGGGCCGTTCCGCAACTACCCCGACCGCGAGGTCGCTTACGCCGGCCAGCCCTACATCGTAGACGAATACGGCGGCATCAAGTGGATCCCCCGCGAGGATTTAGTCTACGCCGAAGACTCCTGGGGTTACGGTGACGCCCCGCAGACGTTGGAGGAATTCTACACCCGCCTGCAGTCTTTGACCGACGTCATTCTGAGCCACGACCACATCATGGGGTTCTGTTACACACAATTGACCGACATCGAACAGGAACAAAACGGCATCTACAATTACGACCGTTCGGAGAAATTCGACATGGCGCGCATCAAGCGCATTTTCACCATATCCGGCGAGTAGGGGTTCGAGACCATGAATTCCGGAATAGGTCACCCCTCCCCAATCATAACAATAAGGAGAGAATCATGAGCAGCGATTTGACAGTGATTATCGACATCACCGAGCGGGAGTATCACGGCATATCGTTCAACGCGCCGCCGTTGCGAAAGATGCTCGACAAGCTGACCCTGGACGAGGTCACGTCAACCGATACCTACGAAGGGTACTCGGTGTGGGGCGTCGTGCTGCACGTGTTATACTGGAAATACCAGTTGACGGCATGGCTGAATGCACCGGGTCTGCCGGACTATCCTTATCAGAAAGCGAACTGGCCCGCGCTCCCTGAAATCCTCTCCCAAGAAGCCTGGGAGGAGACGCTTGCCGTGCTCGACGGATGCCACAACGCCTACGTGGCTGCGTTGCGCGCCCTCCCCGCCGGTAAGCTGGATGAGAAGATGGAATTCAACTGTTCCTGGGCGGACGCCATCGCCTGGATGACGACCCACGACACCTACCACATCGCCCAGATCCGCAACATGGGCCTCAAGCACTTCGACGAGAGGGAATGAACGTACACACAAGGTATAGCTTGGCTTCATGACACTGAGGGCGGATTTCGATCCGGGGTAGAACTATGCAAGACTTCATCGGCGCTTACTTTGGACAATACAAAATCCTCGCTCTTATCGGAGAGGGAGGAATGGGCATGGTGTATCGCGCCCACGACACGCTCTTGAACCGTGAAGTGGCGATAAAACTGCTGCCGCCGGAATTGGCGCGCGACCGCGAGTTCGTGTCCCGTTTTCGCCGTGAGGCAGAGACAGCAGCCAGCCTGGATCATCCCCACATCGTCGCCATCTACAACATCGGCGAGCAGGATGGCGTGCACTATCTGGCCATGCGCCTGCTGGAGGGCCAACCGCTCAACCAGGTCCTGAAACAGAGCGGGGCGCTGCCGCCCGAACGCGCGCTGCATATCACGGAGCAGGTGGCGCGCGCGTTGGACTACGCGCACGCCCGCGGCGTGGTCCACCGCGACGTCAAACCGGCGAACATCATGGTGGGCGCGGATGAACACGTGACGCTGATGGATTTTGGCATCGCCAAGGCGATGACGGGCAGCAGGCTCACCCGCACGGGGACGATGATCGGCACGCCGGAGTACATGGCGCCCGAACAGTTTACCGGCGAACAAGTCGACCTGCGCGCGGACATCTACGCCCTTGCGGTGGTGCTGTACGAGATGCTGACCGGGCGCGTCCCCTTCACCGGCGAGACTCCGGTGTCGATTTCGCACGCGCACGTCTACCAGCAACCTGCCCCGCCGCGCCAACACAACACGCAAATCCCGACCGCTGTGGAACAGGTCGTGTTGCGCGCGCTGGCGAAACGCCCGGAAGCGCGCTATCCAAACGCCGGGGCGCTGGCGGACGCCCTGCGCGCGGCTTTGCACGGCGGCGCGGTTCCGCCAAGCAGCGCGATCCCCGTCAGCGCGCCGGTACGTCAACCGCTCAAGATCGTCACGCCCGACGGGCGCGAATACGCCCTTGCGCCAGGCACTTTGCACCTGGGCCGCTCCGAAGAGAACGATGTCGTGATCAACGACTCCCAGGTCTCCCGCCGGCACGCGGAAATCCACTCCGACGCGCAGAGCAGCGCCATCGTCGACCTGAACAGCGCCAACGGCACGTTCGTCAACGGGCAACGCCTCACGCCGCACCACCCGCACAGGTTGCAGGCCGGGATGTCGATACGCTTGGGCACAGAGGCGACCTTGCAGGTACAGTCCGGGCCGCCGGTCAGACGAAAGACAGCACCGCTCGAGCCACCGGGCAGCAGACCGGCTTATCCGCCGGACAGGACAACTGCGCGGGCGGCGGCGCCACCGCCATCCCAAAAACCAAAACTGCTCAAAAGTATAGGCGGCCTAGGATGTGTCGTCGGCGCGATCGGCTTAGGGCTGATCGCTGTGGTCGTCATCGGACTCATCGTGTGGAAAAATCTACGAGGGCCTGCCACGCCAACGCCGGACGTGGTCACCGTCATCATCCCCACGCCCGAACTTGTTGTAGTAACGGCGACGCCGGATTTGCAGGAGGCGACACAACCGGCAATACCCGTGACGGTCATCGTCACGGCCACGCCGCCACCGGCAACGCCCACCACCAGACCAACTATGCTGACCAAAACAGCGACACCGACGACGCCCCCTCCAGTCACCACCGCGACGGATCGGATCGTCTACGCGTGTGGGAATGTGGGCAGTTCCAACATTTGTGTTGTCGATCTGGCCGGCAATACGCGCACATTGATCAGCGATGCCAAAGACGACGCCGAACCGGATTGGCACCCCACAACGCAACAGTTGGTATTCCAATCGAACCGCGACGGCAATTACGATGTTTTTATCAGCGATGCAGACGGACGCAATGTCAAAAATCTGACTCAAACGCGGGGCAAAGATGAGCGCATGCCGGATTGGTCTCCTGATGGGCAGAGTATCGTCTATGAGATTGGCGATGGCGTCGACAACGGTGATATTGTAATGCAAGTCATCGCAGCGAACCGCGCTTACACACTGGCGGCGGGTCGCGCGCCGGTTTGGTCGCCAGATGGAAATTATGTGGCCTACATGCAGAAGCAATCCAACGGGTATTGGCAACTCTACGTCTTTGACGTGCGCAACAAAACAGCACGGAAGCTGACGCATAGTGATGAACACTGCCGCTTCCCAGCCTGGTCGCCGGATGGAGAATGGCTGGCGTACAACACCTACGTCTTCAGCAGCGCGCCACGCGGGCAGACGTATGACATCTGGCGCATGCGAGCCGACGGCAGCGGCAGCCCCCAACGGCTGACGACGACCGGCGACAGCGGTCGTCCCAGCTGGTCTGCCGATGGGAAACGCATCATTTACAACTACGGCGAATACCTGTATCTCCTGGATGTAAGTGGAAAAACCAGCATCCGGTTGAACCACACGGATAACGGCTGGGCGCCCGATTGGGCATGGTAGTGGATGTTGACCTGGGGAAGCTCTGAACGATGAAGAACGAAACACTGGATAAAGTGCTCGCCCTGCTGCGGCGACCGCCGGTCATTATCGGCCTGATTTTCATCGCGCTGGCGGGGCTGGCGGTTGGGAGCCTGATCGGCGGCCTGCTGTCGCCCGCAGCGAAAACAGCGCCGCCGCCAACAGCGACGGCAACGCCAGCGTCCGCGATTACCGTTGCGCCGGCCATCGAAGTAACCTATGTCATAGCCACCAACACAGCCACTCCTCCCCCAACGTCAACGCCTGAACCAACACCTGAGCCGCAGCCAGTCGGGACGCCGACCACGCACGAGGTGCAGGCCGGGGAAACGTTGGGCGAGATTGCGTTGCGATTTGGCGTCAGCGTGGAGGCGCTGCTTGCGGAGAACGGGCTGGAATCGGCGGACTTCATCAGCGTCGGACAAGAACTGAAGATTCCCGCGCCGGCAGCGGCTGAGGCGCCGACGACGCCATCGGCACAGGGCGTGCGAACGCACACGGTCAAGGCGGGCGAAACCCTGGGTGGGATCGCGATGCAGTATGGCGTCAGTGTCGAAGCCTTGCAAAAGGCCAACGACCTGGATTCTGACATCATCCAGGTCGGCCAGCAGTTGAGCATCCCCGGCGATGAGTTAGCTGCGACAGCGCCAGAATCTACCGCCACGCCAGCAATCGGCGCACCGGCTGACGAATCCTGGCAACCTTCCATACTCAGCGGCAACCTGACAACGGCCTATGGGCAGACAGAATCACGCGGGCGATACACCCTGCACTATCCGGCGGACAGCCTGCCCGCGCGCGAGCTGGACGCGGTGTTGGCGATGGTGGATGCAGCTGTAACGCAAATTGAGGGGCCATTGGGCATCCATCTGGACAGCACGTTCGACGTCTATGTGGCGGGGAGTTTGTTCACAGGCGACGACATCGCCTTGCGCGGGCGGAGCTTCTCCTCGCAGCGGCGGCTCTTCTTCCTGTGGGATGGCACCGGCGACGAAGCCGACCGCCAGTACATCATCACCCACGAGGCCACACACACCTTCACCTGGAACGCTATCGCACAACCGGCCACAGTGATGCTGCACGAGGGCGTGGCCGTCTTCACCGGGATGCCCAACTACGAGAATGCCGGGTACATCAACCTGGACGACTTCTGCGCCGTTTTCCACCGGGCGGGGCGATTGCCGCTCCCCACCGGCACGATGGATTTCCAGGGTCACATCTACGACCTGACAACCTATTACAGCGCGGGCAGCTTCGTGCGCTATCTGATCAACACCTACGGCGCGGAGAAATTCACGCAACTCTACGCGAGCGGGAGTTACGCAGCCGTATATGGCGAAAGCCTGCGCGCCTTACAAGAGGCGTGGCTCGCACAACTCGATGCGCGCGAATTGCCCGCGGGCCTGGACGCAGATACGCTCATCCAGTACGTGGATGAAGTCGGGCAAAACTACCGGCAACTTTTCGCCAACTTCGGCGGTACGTCCGCCGAGATGCGCGCTTATCGCGCACTGGACAAAGCGCGCACCAGCACCCTCGCCGGCCGCTTCACCGATACCAGAACGTATCTGGACGAATACGTAGCAGCCCGCCGCGAATGACCACTCGACTAACGACTACCAGACTATCTCAAGGAAACTCAACTATATCATGATCACAGGCTACGTTTGTAACATCCAACGCTTCTCCGTCCATGACGGGCCGGGCATCCGCACGACCGTCTTCCTCAAAGGCTGCACGCTGCGCTGCTTTTGGTGCCACAATCCGGAAAGCATCCGGCCTAAACCGGAAGTGCAATTCTTCCCTAGCCGCTGTATCGGGTGTGCGGCGTGCGTGGAAGTATGTTCTGAAGGTGCGCAAGCGTTCGACGAGAACGGCATCCGCGTCTTCGACCGTGAAAAATGCGTCGCGTGCGGTAAGTGCGTGGGCCTCTGCTACGCTGAGGCGCTCGTCTTCACCGCCAAAGCGATGACTGCCGAGGCCGTCGTAGAGGAAGTCCTGCGCGACCGCGCGTTCTACGAAAATTCCGGCGGCGGCGTGACGCTTTCCGGCGGCGAACCGGCGCTACAGGTCGAGTTCTCGCGTGAAATCCTCGAACGCTGCCGCGCGGCAGGCGTGCCTACCGCCATCGAGACCGCCGCCAACGTCCCCTGGGAAAGCCTGGAGGCACTTCTGCCCTTCACCGATCTGGTGATGATGGACATCAAACACATGGATTCGGCCAAACACCACGATGCCGTTGGCGCGCCCAACACGCTGCTGCTGGAGAACGCACACCGCCTCGCCGAGACCGACAAGCCCATCCTCTTCCGCATTCCCGTCATCCCTACGGTCAACGACACGCCGGAAGAGGTCGACGATATCGCCGCCTTTGTGCGCGAGTTGCGCGACCTGCGCGCGGCCCAGCACAATGCGAATTGGCACAATTCGCCCGCATCAAGTGAGCCGACACCCATCACACTGGAACTGCTCGCCTTCCACCGCATGGCCGGGGACAAATACAACAGCCTGGGATGGAACTATCGCGCCGCCGATTTGATCCCCCCTACCAAGGAATATATGGCGATGCTGACCAGCGCGGCGCAGCGTATCCTGACGCACGGCAGGTAATCCATGAACGATCTGCTTAAATTCACCCTCATCCTCGGCGTGACGATTTTTCTATTGACGCGCAAGTGGGACCTCGGTCTGATCTTGCTACTGGACACAGGACTGGCAGCCATCCTGTTCGCCTATCCCTTCCCAAGTCTGCTCCGTTCTATTCTGCAGGGGATAGTCGCCGCAGACACCCTCGATCTGGCGGGGGCCGTCTTTCTGGTACTTGTGCTGGCTGAATTGATGCGCCGCACCCAGGCAATGGAGCGCATGGTCGCCTCATTGCAGGTCGTCGTGCCCGATAGCCGCATCGTGCTGGCGCTGATGCCGGCAATGATCGGGCTGATGCCGATGCTCGGCGGCGCGATGTTCTCCGCACCGATGGTCAACGAGATCGGCACGCGGCTCGACCTGACACCCAGCCGGAAAACGTACATCAACTACTGGTTCCGTCACTCGATGGAATACGTCTTTCCGCTGTACTCATCGCTGCTGATGGTCTCGGCACTCCTCGGTGTTTCGGTCTACGCCTTTGCGCGCGCATCATGGCCGCTCACCATCGCGGCGATAGCCGGAGGCGTCATCTGGGGTCTCACGGGCATCCGTCAGGAGACGTCCGACATCAACGGGCAGAGCAAACGTGCAGCCTGGCACGACCTGTTTACGAGCACTTGGCCAATCCTGTTGGTGATTCTGGTAGTCGTTGTTTTCCAATTCAACATGCTTATCAGCCTGGCTGCGATCTGCATACTGTTCATCATCGTCAAAGGTATAGGACCAAGCCAATGGCGCGAGGTGGTGGTACGCAGCTTTCCTCTTCAAACCTTTTCATCGATCTTCGGTGTGATGATCTTCAAACAAGTGCTGCAAGACGTCGGCGCGGTGGAACAGATTCCACAGGCATTGGCCACGTTTGGCCTCCCACCACTGATCGTCGCCTTCGTTGTGCCGATGCTCGTGGGCCTGGTGACGGGCACGGCAGCCGCGGCTATGGCACTGAGCCTGCCGCTGGTTGCCCCGTTGCTCATCGGGCTACCCATCGAAAGTCTGGCCGCCGGCATATGGATGTTTGTCGGATGTTTCAGCGGCATTCTGCTCTCGCCGATGCACCTGTGCCTGGCGCTCACACATAATTACTTCGGCGCGAGTTGGGGCACGCTCTACAGGGCGCTGCTGCCATCCGTGGGCGTGATCATCGCCACCGCCGTAGGCATTTTGTTGTTGCGTTAAGCCGATTTTGTCAACAGATTGAACGGATTCGCAGCAACTAGCGACAAATAATCAGTAACCAGCCTAAAGGAGATAACAATGCCAAACCATGAAATAGCCCTGATCACGGACAGCACATGCGATTTACCACACGCTTTGCGAGAACAGTACGCCATTAACGTGGTCCCCCTATCAGTCATTTGGGGAAACGAACAGTTGCGCGACGGGGTGGATATTCAAGCGGAAGCGTTCTATGAACGGTTGGTCAACGATTCGGTTTATCCAACGACATCACAACCGACACCACAGGATTTCTTCGCTGTATACGAAAGTGTAGAACGACAAGGCGCACGAGAAATCGTCGTGATCACCATCAGCAGCGGCATGAGCGGGACTTACGAGTCCGCAATGTTGGCGGCGCCAATCATCGATATCCCCGTCCATGTGGTAGATTCCAAATCCAACTCGATGAGCTTGGGCTGGCAAGTGCTGGCAGCCGCACGCGCGCGTAAGGCCGGTGGGGATGTTACCGCAATGATCGCTGCTGCCGATGCCGCCCGCAAAACGATGGCCTACATCATCACGCTCGATACGTTGGAATACCTGTACAAAGGCGGGCGTATCGGCGGCGCAAGCGCCTTCATCGGCACGCTGCTGAACTTCAAGCCACAGATCACGGTGAACCACGAGACAGGCATGGTCGAAGCCGGACGCCGCACGCGAACGCGCCAGAAAGCGCTTCAGGCCATGTACGACGACTTCTTCGCCCAGCTCGATACCCGCAAGCCAATGCACATCGCCGTGCTCCACAACGCTGCCTTACCGGAAGCGGAGGCACTGGCAGCGCGCGTGCAAGTCGAGTTCGCCCCGCGCGAATTGCTTATCAGCATCGTCTCGCCGGTGTTGGGCGTGCACACCGGGCCGCGCGCCGTCGCCCTGGTGGGGTATACAGAGGACTGAGATCCACCCAGTCAAGGGAGCCAAGAAGAGTGAAAGCCAAGATCAGCGCAATCTTGATCACCGTGCTTGCTGTGTTCGGCATAACGCTGTACACAACCGCGTCACAAACGGCACATGCGCGCAGCAGCCAGCCATCGGACAGTCCCGTCATCACGTCCACGGTCGCGCCGCGCAATGTCATCCTTTTCATCGGCGACGGGATGGGACCAGAACAGATACGCGCCGCCGGGATGTATCAAAACGGCAGCGCGGGAACGCTGGTGATGGAATCCTTTCCCTACTTCAGCACGATGACCACTTACTCAGCCAACAGCGACGTCACCGACTCGGCAGCGGGTGCTACAGCGATGGCGACCGGGCACAAAGTGAACAACGGCGTGCTTTCCATTGACCGACCCGGCGACAACCATAAACTAGAAACTCTTCTCGAACGATTCCACACCCATTGCAAGCGCGCGGGGTTGGCCACAACGACGTTTGTAACCCACGCCACACCGGCCGCATTCGGCGCGCACGAACTCTTACGCACCTTCTACAACAACATCGCCTACGACTATCTCCTGAAAACCAGACCCGACGTGCTGTTCGGCGGCGGGGGCTACGGTCTGAACCCGACCAACGCCACTGCTGCCGGATACACCGTCGTTACCGATCGCGAAGCGATGCTACAAACACTTGCATTCACATCTACCACACGCGTCTCCGGGCAGTTCGGTACAACCGATTTACCTTACGAGTACGATTATGTAGCCGGCATCGATCCCGGCTACATCACCTTACCCCATCTATCGGAGATGGTCAGCACGACACTGCGGCTCCTGGAGGACGCGCCCAACGGTTTCTTCCTGATGGTCGAAGGCGGGCGCATCGACCACGCCGGGCACGCCAACGACATCGCGCGTAACGTCTTCGAAGTCCTCGAATTCGACAGTGCCATCGAAGTCGCCTACACGTGGGCCATCTCGCGCACCGACACATTGATCATCGTCACGGCGGATCACGAAACCGGCGGATTGGAAGTCGTCGCCAACAACGGCGAGGGGAACTTCCCCACCGTCACGTGGTCAACAACGAGCCACACGGCCACCCCGGGTCCCGTTTATGCCTGGGGCGCTAACGCGGAACTGGCATCGCAGGTGACAGACAACACCCACATCTACCACCTGGCGAGTGCAGGCCTCACAGATACAGCCACCTGTACGCCGGTCGGCGTGCGCCTCGCCAATTTTCGCAGCCACCCCAGACCCATCGAGCAGATGATCATCATTGGGATGATTGCAGGCGTCGGCCTACACGCAATTCGCGAAACACAGACTCACCACATACCACGCTAAACAGAGAGGAACAGTAGTTGCCTATCCGCTATGGCGCACATTGTTATCTGTTCACCGACAGCTGGTCGGACGACCGTTTGCACATTCTGAACACAGCCAAAGCGACCGGGCTGGACGTGTTCGAGGTGGTCGTCGGCGACGATGTGACGTACACGCCGCGCCTCATCCGGCAACGGGCCGAGCGCCTGGGGCTGGCACTCACCGTCAGTCCAGGCGGATTATGGCCAGTGAACTGCGATCTCTCCGCCGACGATCCCGCGGACCGCGCGCGCGGCCTGGCGTGGCACCAACGCCAATTGGATGTAGCCGCCGAACTCGGCGCGGTGGCCTACACGGGCGCGCTCTACGGGCATCCGGGGACGGTGCAGCGCCGCATCCCGCCCGCCGACGAACTCCCGCGCACTGCCGAGGGCCTGCACGCGTTAGCGAAGTACGGCGCACGGCACAACGTCGCCATCGTCATCGAGCCGATGAGCCACTTCCGCACACATCTCGCCAACACGCCGGAGCAAGCGATGCGTCTCACCGCGCTGGCCGATCACCCCAACCTGCACGTGCTGCTGGATACCTACCACCTCATCACCGAAATTCGTGACTATGCGAAGGCGATTCACGCTGTTGCGCCCAGGCTATGGGGCTTGCACGCCTGTGAAAGCGACCGGGGTGTGCCCGGCGGGGGTCTCGTGCCGTGGGATGTGATTTTCGCGACGCTCAAAGCCATCGCTTTCGAGGGATACGTACTGTTGGAGACCTACAACTCATCTATCGGCGATCCGCCGGGAACGTTTGCGTTTCAACGGGGGATGTTCCACGATCCGTGCCCGGATGGGACAGCGTTTGTGCAGCAGGGGATCGCGTTTTTGCAGGCGGGGATGGAGCATGGGGGCGATGGTGAATGACGTTTGGCTTCAGCTCCTACGCAGCACCATAGCCGCCACCTGCTTCAACTCCTCGATGCGCAACACCAGCGCGAGCACTGCGTAGACGACCATGCCTACAACCACCCCGCCGACGCTCTGTACCAACACGCTTTCCGGCGCAACACGCATCCAACCCCACAACGCCGCGCCCATGCCCAACGAGGCAAGCAGCACACGCAGCGCCTGCCACGCCAGACCACGGGCGTCGAATCCGCCGATACGCCGGTAGATCAACACCAGCAGCACCGTCATCTGTACGGTAAACGCCAACGCGCTCGCCAGGGCCAGCCCGCCGTGCGACATCACGCCCAACGCGGTGAAGAGCGGCGGCAACGTCAGTCCTAAGACCACGTTCAGCGCCACGGAGAGCAACGCCGCCAAAGCCGGGGTCCAGGTGTCGTGCAGCGCGTAGAAGGCCCGCGCCAGCACCTCAATGGCCGAAAGCCCCACCAGCCCAACGGCGTAGAAAATCAGCGCCCACGCCACCGCCTGCGTCGAACTTGCATCGAACTCACCACGCTCTAACATCAACTCAACGACCGGGCTGCCCAGTGTCATCAAGCCCACCGCCGCCGGCAGCGTCACCGCGACAATGACGCGCAGCATCAGCGTGAGTGTCTTGCGCAGCGCATCCGTCTCGCCGCGCGTGGCCTGCTCCACGAACGTCGGGAAAACGGCCGTCCCAACCGCCTGCGCGAACACGCCATGTGGCAGCAGCACGATCAGCCACGCATTTTCCAGCGCCGCAATCGCGCCCTGCCCCAGCCGTGAGGCCAGGTTGTTGGTGACGAGCATATTGAGCTGTACCGCCGCCACGCCCAGCACACGCGGGGCCATCAAGCGCCCCACTTCGACCACGCCGGGATCGCCGCGCCCCACGATCGGCCAGTAGCGCGCGCTGTACCGGATGAGGCCTGGAACCTGGATCAGCAGGTGGATGACCGCGCCGACGACCGTTCCAATCGCCGGCCCCATTGGCCCCAGGCCGGTCTCGCCGCCCCACACACCGCCGCCGATGAGCGAAAGATTGTACAGAACCGGCGCAATCGCCGGGAGCAGGAAGTGCTGGTGTGCGTTGAGGATCCCCATCACCACGCCACTGACGCCGAAGATGGTCGTGGAGAGCAGCATCACCTGCATCAACGACGCAATCTGCGCCTGCACATCGGCAGCGAGCGCGGGCGCGATCAACGTCCGCACCAGCCACGGTGCAAAGACGATGCACAGCAAACTCAACGGGATGAGGACGATGAGGAGAATGTTGATGATCGCTGAAGCCAGCTTCCACGCGGATTCGGTCTCATTGCGCATCAGCCGCCCGGTGAACATCGGGATAAAGGCCGAGCCAAGCGCGCCGCCCGCCACGATGTAGAAGATCGCTTCGGGGATGCGCTGCGCGGCGAAGTATGCGTCCATGGCCGCGCCCGTGCCAAAGTAATGCCCAAAGACAATCTGCCGCACCAGTCCCAAAACCCGGCTCACAGCTAATGCCGCCATCACCAGGACGGCAGCCCGCGCAACGCGTTTTTGTGTGTTTTCCATAGGTGGATTATAACCTAAAGGTAGAAAATATCCTCAACGGATTCAACGGAAAAAGCAAAAATCCGTACTATCCGTGAAAATCCATGTACGAAATTACCAGGAATAAAGCTTGAATTCCTCGGCCAGTTCCACCGGGCCACTGAAAGTTTTCGCAGCCTCGGATAAAGCGTAGGCCATCGCGTCGGGTTGGGTGTAGTAGTGGATCAACACCAGCCGCCCCACCCCCGCCCGCGCCGCAAGCGACCCCGCCGCGCCGGGCCGGGTGTGATTGCGGTCCGAGTCCGTCGCTTCGTGGAAGAGCAACGTCGCCCCACGTGCCAGGGTCTCCACTTCCAAGCAGGGGAAGGTGTCGCTTGAATAGACGAAGGCGCGCGATGTGTCGCGCAAGGCAAAACGCACAGCAATGGAAGGAATCGAATGTTGCGTCGGGGCCACCGTCACTATGAAGTCGTCATCCTCTGCAACCGGCGCGCCAACCTCCGGCGCGATTTCGCGGTACACCAACGACAAAGGTGCTACCCAGCTCTGCCCGTCAAACAACTCAATCATTCCCCGCACCAAAGACAGCACCTCAGGCCGGGCGTAGACCGGCAACGGCTCAAAACGTGCCCGCCCACCCGACAGCATAAACAAGCCAAGCAAATACGCAGGCAACCCGTATACGTGATCCGGGTGGAAATGGGTGATGATGATACCGCGCACCGTCAGGGGATCAAGACCTGCACGCTGCAAGCGCCCGATTGGGTTGTCGGCGCAATCGACCAGCCAGTAGCCGTCCTGCCCAATCACCGCTAGGTACGAGTTGGCGTGCTCGGAATCGGCATACGCCGCCGCCACCCCCAACGGGACAACATAAGGAAAGTGAGTCTCACTCATCAAAAGCCCCCATTCTCAACGGATTAAGCGGACACCAACGGAGATTTACCGTTTGATTCGATGGAATCTGTTGAAGGATTAGCGTGTTCGGAAGGAAAGACCGCTGTACGCCGCAGCAGCCTTCATCACCAGCGTTGCGTAGCATCCCGATTGCAACGTGAACTTCGCCGTGATAGCCTGCCGGCCGGGCGTGTATTCGTCGGGATAAGGCGCGCTGACCTCAACATAGGCGGGTTTGAACCAGACTGCACGCTCGCCTTTGGAGAGATAGACGCGCCGCAGGATGCGTGCCTTGAAATCGTGCAGCGTCAGTCCTTCCATTTCGAAGACGGCCTGCGCAGCCTCCCCAACCGCACCTTCGTAACGTGCCGTCAGGCGAGGCAAATCGACCTCCAACGCCTTGACCGCATCCGGTAGGACGTTCGCATCGGGCAGCGGGAAAGGGACATCGACAATCTCCACCGCGAGCGAGGTGGGACTGAGCGATGCAAAATAACGGGCGGCGATGTGATTCCATACCCATGATTGATAAGCCGAAAGGTAAATGGAGAGCAAGCGATCCTGAATCAAGTTTACGGCTTTGTTGTAGTCATGGGGATGATCTTTGAGGTAGGTGATCACGCTGCGGAAATTCGAAGGGCGCGGAGCCTGGTGCAGCAAGAACCCCCACTGTCCCCAATGATCCTTCACCAACGCCTTGAACTCGCGAACATCGGCAGGATCACCACGCATCGGTTCCTCGAGGTAAAAACGCACCACCTGTTCGGCTTCGCGCAGCAGAATCGCCTTTCCAATAAAGCCTTTGGCGGATAGCGAGCCAAAGCGCTGCTCGTCGAAGTAGTTGGGCAGGCCAGCGGTCTCTAGCTTGCATAGCGCTGCGGTCAATGCGGGCACATCCTCTTCCGCCAGGTCACGCACGACGACGCTGAACCGGTTGCCCAACACATCCTTCGGCTGCAACGCGCGAGACCCCCATTGCACGCGCTGCGCCGTGAAGCCCCGATCTTTGATCTGGTCGGGACCACGCTTGCGGACGCTGGCATACTGCACGGCCTCCGCGCTGGCATCCTTGAGCGCTGGAAAGACCAGCGCGCTCGGCGTCACCTTCAACCGCGCGGCAAGGCGATCACGGACGGCCAACGTGGTAAGATTACGCTTCTCGACGCGGTAGTAGGCATAGGCGCCGCGTTCGCCGCCAGGCAGGTTAATTTCCTCTTCGACGCGGAAGTCTTCAGGCAAACGTTTGATACGCATAATCGCGTCCTAAGGCGCAACCACAGTAACATCCACTGCCGGTGCCGGCGCAGGTGTGGGTGTAGGCATCTCTTTCACAAAAATGATGTGCTCGAATCCCAGACCCAGCAACAAAGTACGCAACACATCGCGGGCGTTCTCCTCCGCCTTATCCAACAAACCGGTTTCGATAGCTGCTTGCAGCATCAGCCGCTCAGCCTCCTGCCGCGCGGCACTCTCCAACTGCATGTTCATCCCTGCTACACCGGTACGGCGATCGTAGACGTAGGTGCGGCTGTTATCCAACGTGGCAACAAACACCTCTGTTGGGGGCAAACGCATATACACAGTGCCATCATCGGTAGTCATCAAGTCAGTAGGCCCAATGTACGATAAATCGACGCCCGCGATCATTTCTCCATAGGCAATCAACAATAGCTTGTCACCAAAAAGAAATCCGAGCGGTCCCTGCCCCGATTCAGCCGTAATCACCTTCTCCATCTGATACGACGCCGTTTCCAAACGACTCAGTGATTGCACTCCCTCAAGCACTGTCGCTGCGCTCGGATAAATCGTCGGTGTGGACTGCGGCAAAAGCGCCGATGGATCAATCACAAGCGGGGAAGATGGCTTGCGCGAACGCGCAAAAACCCACACGCTCGCCACAATGATGACAATGATGCCTATCCACATCAGGATATTTTTCAGTCGCATACGCCTTCCCCCTTCGGTGATCTTCGTGTCCTTACATCACATACGTAGCATACTACGATTTGGGCACATCGTCAACAACGTTACGGACGCCGCAACTTGACCCCTGCCCTGTTCGTATTACTCTATACACAATCTTAACGTTGACTGTTTTGGAGGCAACACATATGAATATCAAAGCAAACCGATTGACATTATTGATTATTATCGTTACCGCGCTGCTCATCTCACTGGGCTGCGGGGCGGGAAGTTCCAGTATCGATACTGTGACCGTGGGAGAACTGAATAAGGAAACACAGACGGTCGAAGTGGGCGATGCCGAACAGGTGCGTGTATATATCAAGATGGGAACCGGTGAACTCAAGGTGAATCGTGGTGCGGAGACGCTGATGCGCGGTAACTTCACGTACAACGTCGCCGATTGGAAACCTCAAGTCGATTACACCGTCACCGACGGCAACGGACGGCTGAACATCCGCCAACCCAGCAGTGAGCAGATCTCGATCCGTAGCGACATCCGTTACACGTGGGATCTCAAATTCAACGAGGGAGTTCCGCTGGACATGCGCATTGAGTGCGGCGCAGGTAACGGTGAAATCAAACTCGGCCAGTTGAACGTCACACGCGTGGATGCTAAACTGAGCGCGGGCGACTTCGTCATCGACCTGCATGACAACCGGAGCCTTGAGCATCTTGAGTTGGACATGGGGGCCGGTGACATCACCGTCGACCTGACCGGTGACTGGGAGCAAAACGTCGAGGTCTACATTCAAGGCGGAATTGGCAAGACGATCCTGCGCCTGCCAAAAAACATCGGTGTACGCGTTATCGTCAACAAGGCCATCGGCAAGATCAACACCAGCGGCCTCACGCGCGACGGTGACGTGTATGTCAACGACGCCTACGGTGTGTCGCCCGTCACTATCGAGATCAACATCCAGAGCGGCATCGGTCAAACCACGTTGGAAGTCGTTGAGTAAATTCCACCCTTGCGAAGGTGTACAAACCTAGGTATGCCCACCTTCGCAAGGGCTTTCGTTTAGCCACACCACCAACGCCAGGGAGAAGCAGAAGACGAAGGCCAGATCGATCACAAAATACCCTGTATCGACGATCCCGTGCGTGAGGAAATCCACCATTGACGCCATCAGGCCAAGCGCGAGCGCGCGAATCTCCGGGCATACATCGTTGCGTAGCGGCCACACCTTGCGCCAGAACGAGACCTGCAGCCCCACGAATACCACCACCCCCAAGACGCCAAGCCGCACCGCAAAATCCATCACGACGTTGTGCGGGTGCGCGAGGTTGAACTCCTCCCACGCCGTCGGCAGGACGTAGCGCGTGCGGTAGGCATAGAGGAAGTTATCCGGCCCCACGCCCAATAGTGGATAATCGCGGATCATCCCCACGGAGCTATGCCACAGCGACAACCGAAAACCCGTCGTGCCGCCGCTCAAGTCGAACATGCCGGCAAAACGCGGCGTGCGCAGCAGCGGGATCAGCGCCACCACGCCGATCAGCAGAACAACGACCGTCGCGCGCCGCCACTTCGGCCCGCCGAGGACACCCAACAGCAGTAACGCCGCCGGAATGCCCAGGACAATCGCACCGCGCGAAAGGCTCAGCAGCAAGGCCGCCCCCACCGGCGCGCACGCCAGCGCATACAGCCAGCGCCGCCGGTCGCCGAACAAATCGCGCAGGAACGCCCCAATACGAGTTTGGGCGGACGACGCTCCGCCAAAGAACACTACCGCCAGCATTAACGGCAGCACGCGACCCAGGTACAGCCCCACGTTGTTGGGCGAACCGTAGATGCTGCGCAGCCGACGCGTCCCGCCCTCCGCCGTGATCACATCGCCCAGAAAGAAATACTGCACCAGTCCCACCACGGCCACCATCACCGCGCTACACACGAAGGCGTCGATGACGCGCTGTCGCTCGCGTTTCTCCATCGGCAAGGTGACCAGCGCCAGGTAGAACAGCACCGGTTCGAGGATGACGAGGCGCAGTTCGCGCAGCGCCTCGTGTCGATGCTGGGCGAAGAGCGTGGAGAGTAGCGCCACACCAACGAACGCGCCCATCCACATCACCTGCCGGCGCGGGAAAGACGGTCGCCAACCTGTCTTCCACTTCCCCACAATCTGCACAAAACTGCCCGCGAGCGTGGGCAATAACACCAGTTCCGCCAGCGAGAAGGACTTGCCGAGCAGTGAAAGCGGGTGCATATACAGCGGCGCGGCGAACAGCGTGAGCGCCAATCCCAGCGCCGGTCGCATAAAGACGATGAACGAAACAACGACACCCGCGCCGATCGTCAACAGCATCCACGGCGAGAAGTAGTACAGCCCCGCCGCCAACAGCAACGCAACCTGCTCGCCGCCATCGCCCAAACGGCGAAAGACGCCCTGGCCCATCATCACCTGCCACGCAGCGAAGAGATAGATCGCGCTCAACAACGCCGTCAGCGCGACTTGCCCACCCTCGCGCAGCCAGCGCCAGGCTTTGGCAAGCCACTGCCCCAGGCGGCCCCACGCCACGCGCCGCCCGGAGAAAATTGCTAATGCCAAACCGCCAAGGCCGAGCAGCGCCAGCACCGCGTAGCGCCACGTATCCCCAGACGTGTCCGGTTGGTTCGCAACACGCCAATCGGCCAGCGCCCACTGTCCCCACCCGCGCTCGGCGATCACCTCGACGGTGTGCTGCCCGTAGGGAAGGTTCTCCGCCAGGGGGACGATCGCCACAGCGGCCAGTGGATCGTAGAGGACGACGTAAGCGCGCCCTTCGCGGTCGCGGGGCAGCGACGGAGCCGGCTCGCCATCGACGGTGACGAACAAGAACGCGCGGTAAGGCCCGCGCCGCACCGTCAGCGCGACACCCGTGCCTTCGAACGCCAACGCCACACGGTCGCCGCTCTGGCCGATGTCCGCGCCCTGGGGGCCGAGCGTCCACGTGCCCTCGAAGTCCGCCAGCGACGTCCCTGCGTTGTACCCGCCGGGCGTCGCCACACGCGGCCGGGTATTCCACGCGCGCAGCGCCGTGTAGACCGGACGCAGTTCGCCCTCTGGCCCCACCAGCGCGAAGCCCCAATGCTCTTCGGCGTCGGGGACGGCGCGCGGGGCGGTTTCCGGGCGCGGCTGGAAGCCGTTGATGCACATCACGCCCGCCCAAGGCCATTCGCGCTCCGCCCGTGTCAACGCTGCGACGGTATATTCCGCCTGCGTCGTCTCGTCCACGCTGCCCCAGATCGAATCTGGACCGGGCCAGCCGACGGGCTTGCTGTTCCATCCAAAATGGCTGATCCACATGGTCTTGTCGCCGTCACCGTACGCTTCCAGCGCCTCACGGATCAAGATCGCCCGCGAGAAGGTGAATGCTTCACGGCTCACCGTGCGATCCTCCGGCCCGGCGAAGAAGCCGTAGGGCTGCACGGCGACCACGTCGAAGTACGGCTGCGCGCCTGCCACGTAGAGCATCTCCAGGAACACGTCCTCGGCGTAGTTGCGCTCGCCCGTTTCGACGGTGGGCGCGAGGCTGCCGAGCACGATGCGCGCGTCGGTGTCCACGGCACGAATAGCTTCCGCTGCCCCCGCGAGTAAAGCGGTGTAGGCATAGGCGTCTGCAGAACCACCCCAAGCGTCGCCGAGGTTGGGGTTGTGCCAGATTTGGTAGTAAGTCAGCACGTCGCCGTAACGGGCGGCGAATGCCCCAGCAAACCGCGCGAACGCTGTGGGATCGGGCGGCATTCCGGCCCACGCGGGGGCGGTATCGAGGACGGCGATCAGGCGCAAATCGCGCGCACTGGCTTCGTCCACGAGCGCGTCCCAAGCCTCCCAACGGAAGTCGCCCGGCGCGGGTTCGATGTCAGCCCAGGCGAAACGCTGGCGCACCCAGGTGAAGCGGCCGTCGGCAATCGTGTCCAGCGCCCAGGTCAAGTGGGCAGGGTCGTACTGTTCCAGTGCCGCGTTGACGCATCCACGCGACAACTCCGTATCAGCCAGCGGCGCGGGGAAGCCGGTTTCCCATCCACGGATGAGGAATTGCCGCCGTGCCGAGAGCTGCACGACGCTAAGCACAGCCACAGCAATCAACAAGATTCCAAGAGCGAATAACAACAAAGGCTTTGGTTTCATAGAGGGAATTATATACAAGATGTGTGAAACGGAAACAAGCTAACAGCGGTCAGCGATCAGCCGTCAGTCGTCAGCGGCTTTCTGGCTGAAAGCTGATCGCTGAAAGCTGAATGCTTACATACCGTGGTATAATTCCAACGTGTTGACGAAAATCCGCGATTTCCTAGAACTGATCAAATTCGAGCACACGATCTTCGCCCTCCCCTTTGCCTACGTGGGGATGTTACTGGCAGCCGGCGGGTGGCCTACGTGGCAGCAGTTTGTGTGGATCACTGTGGCGATGGCGGCGGCGCGGACGCTGGCAATGGGCGTCAATCGCATCGCAGATCGGGCGCTCGACGCGCTTAATCCCCGTACGGCGAACCGCCCGCTCGTCACCGGGCGCATCGCGCTTTCGACGGCGTGGGCGGGGACGGCGATTTCCGGGCTGGTATTGACTGTCGCGGCGTGGCAGTTGGAGCCGCTAACGCTGATCTTGCTGCCGGGCGCAGTGCTCTTCCTGGTGGGCTACGCCTTCACCAAACGCTTTACGTGGCTTTCGCACTTCATCCTCGGCTTCACCGACGGCCTTGCCCCGATGGGCGCATGGGTGGCGGTGCGCGGGTCGTTGTTCACGGCAGACAACATCCCGGCATGGCTATTGCTCGGCATTGTGACGCTGTGGATCGGCGGGTTCGACCTCATCTACGCCTGCCAGGACGTCGAAGCCGACCGCGCATCAGGCCTGTACGCGATCCCGGCGCGGTTCGGCATCCCTGTGGCGCTCGGACTCTCGTCGTTGTGCCACGTCGTCACGATCACGCTGCTCATCATCCTGGGGCAGACGCTTGTTTTGAGTTGGCCGTACTGGCTTGCACTGGCCATCATCGCCGGGTTGCTGATCTACGAGCATAGCCTGGTGCGACCGGACGACCTGTCGCGGGTCAACGTCGCGTTTTTCAACATCAACAGTTACATTAGTGTGACGCTGTTTGCAGGCGTGCTTGGGGCGCTGTTTATAACAACGTGATGCGTGAAGCGTGATTGGCCTTCACGCATCAGCATTTACGTAGATGGAGGTTTTCAACCACATTGACAACACCAACACAGATCACTTTCGTTCGTCACGGACAGGTATACAATCCAGAACGGGTTGTATATGGGCGATTGCCGGGATTTCCGTTAAGCAAGTTGGGCGAGCGGCAGGCACAGGCGGCGGCAGAAGCGCTGCGCGACGTGCCGGTAGCGGTGGTCTTTAGCAGCCCGTTAGTGCGCGCGCAACAGACGGCGCAAATCCTGCTGGCGGAGCATCCTGACGTTCCGTTGTACACATCCGATTTACTCAACGAGGTGAGCTTCTTCTTCGAGGGACAACCGCTGCTATCGATGGCGTCCCGCAACTGGGACCTGTACAGCGGCGTCGATCCCGTCTACGAGCAGCCGCCGGATGTCGTCGCCCGTGCGCGGGAGTTCCTGGCGCAGGCGCGGCGCGAGTACGCCGGGCAGCACACCGTCGCGGTGAGCCACGGAGACGTGATTGCGTTCACCGCATTGTGGGCCTTCGGCGTCGAATTGATCCCGGCGAACAAGCACACGCTCAATGTTCACGGACTGTCCGAGAGCTACCCGTCGCCCGCATCGCTACTCACATTCACTTACGCGCCAGATGCGGATGAGCGCCCTACAACCGTCATGTACCGGCTGCCTTACGGCGAGGATTTGGCGGATGGCGGCGTTTCACCCAAGTAGAAGGGATCGGTAACCGGTAATCGGGGATTGGGGATTGAGGAAATGAAAGTTGTGCTGCTGGCGCTCTGCCTCGGAGTGGTTTTGCTGGCCGGATGCCGCAAGTCGGAAGGGAATGCGCTGCGCATTGCGGTTTTGCCGATTCTCGACACGCTGCCGCTGTACGTCGCCGAGGCCGAGGGGCACTTTGCCACACAAGGGATTGCGGTCGAGTTGATCCCTGCCGCTTCCGCCGCCGAACGCGATCAGTTGTTACAAGGTGGGCAGATCGACGGCTTCATCACCGATCTGGTGGCGCTGGCGCTGTACAATCGTGAATCCACCCAGGTGATCGCCGTGCGCTATGCAATGGTCCCCACGGTGGACTTTGCGCAATTTCGCATCCTGTCGGCAAACAAGTCGGGTGTTGCTACGGCAGAGGACTTGCGTGGCGTGCCAATTGGCGTGTCGGAAGGCACGGTCATCGAGTATGTGACGCACAGGTTATTGGAGGCTGAAGGGTTGCCCACTGATGCCATTGCCACGTTGGCCGTTCCCAAAATTCCGGACCGGATGGCGCTGCTCGACGCGGGTGAATTGCGCGCGGCGACGCTGCCGGAGCCGCTGGCCTCGCTGGCGATGCAGCAGGGGGCGGTGCTGATCGTGGACGATACACGTCACCCGGAGGTCAGTTGCAGTCTCTACGCCTTCCGCAAGGAGGTCATCGACCAACAACCGCAAACCGTGCGTGCGTTCCTGACTGCCATCGACCAGGCCAGCGCCGCGATCAACGCGGACAAGAGCCATTGGGGCGATCTCCTCACCGAGAAGGGATTGGTCCCGGCTCCGCTGACCGGGACCTACACCTTGCCCGACTATCCCGCCGACGCCGTTCCCACTGAGAGCCAATTTGCCGACGCCGTCGCCTGGCTGCAAGCGACGGGACGGTTGACGACAGCACCGACGTACAAGGATTCGGTAGGTAAGGTAGACGGTAGACGGTAGACGGGGGGAGAGGCAGAGAGGACGTGTTTTAGCCTGCTCATTCGCTGACTCGCCGATTCGCTGATTCACTCATTCGAAAGGAGGCCACAATGTTCGGAAAAACGAGAGTTCCCGCGCCGGTTGTCGAACCGAAGGTGCTAGTGATCAACTTCGCGCCGGTATTCCCTGAGCAGGGCGGTAAACGGCTTCACGAGGTTCTGGGCTGGAACGATCCACAGGCGCTGATGCCGCAGTACATCGCCGACATCGAAGAGTGTAGTTACGGCTATGTGCGCTATCGCGTCGTGGAAACAGTCGACGTGGACGCTTATCCACTCAAACTGGATGGCTTCCGCTACACCAACGCCACGTATATGGCGTGTCACAAGAAAAAGGATGCCTGGCACCAGCCCGACGCGGTGGACTACGCCCCGATTTTCAAGGCATACAAAATTCCCTGGCGCGTGATGTTGGGAGACATCGACGAAGTGTGGCTGTGGGGCTTCCCCTACGGCGGCTTCTGGGAATCCACGATGGCCGGCGGACGCGCATATTTCTGCAACTCCGAACCGGTGCCGGGTTTCTGGGGATTTCGCACATTCGTGACGATGGGCTTCAACTACGAGCGTGGCGTCGGCGAGATGTTGGAGGCGTTCGGGCACCGCATCGAATCGATCATGCGTCACATCTACGCCTCGTGGGAACTGGCGCCGGTCTCGCAACAGTCGACACCTCACGCCTGGAACCGCTTCACGCTGTACGACAAAGTCGCGCCGGGCGAAGCGGCCTGCGGCAACGTCCACTTCGCGCCGAACAGCGAGCGTGACTACGATTGGGGCAATCGGCGCATCGTGATGAGCAGCGCCGACGATTGGCTGAACTATCCCGATCTGAAGGGCGGCAAGAGGCCGATGAACAGCACCCAATGGGGCAACGGCGACATCCGCGAACATCATCGCTGGTGGCTCAAGCGCCTCCCTCACGCCCCAGGCCGGGCCGCCGATGGCAAGTTGAACAACTGGTGGCCCTACATCGTGGATTTTAACCGGTTTGCGGAGAGCAGGAAGTAGGGAGTAGGGAATAGGGAGTATGACTCTCCCTCCGCCCCCGTCTGCCGTCTACTGTCTACCAATGTTCGACTTACACGACGTGACCTTTGCTTATCCGAGCCAACCGCCGGTGTTCGAGCGGTTCTCGTGGCGCGGGGAGCGCGGGGACGTGTGGGCAGTGTTGGGGCCGTCGGGGTGTGGGAAGAGCACGCTGTTGATGCTGCTGGCGGGATTGCTGCACCCGCAAGCCGGGGAGGTTGTTATTGATGGTGAGCGCATCGTCCGTCCGCGCCCGCGCACGGGACTGATTTTGCAAGAGTACGGCTTATTGCCGTGGGCGATGGTGCAAGATAATGTGATGTTGGGGTTGCGCATCCGCCGCTTCTACGGCCCGGATGGGCGGCATGTTCCCCGGGACGAGCGCCTGGACCCCGCCGAGGCGCAGGCTCGCGTCGAGCACTGGCTGGCGCGGCTAGGCATCGCGGATGTGGCGGCAAAGTATCCCGGTCAGATTTCCGGGGGGCAGCGCCAGCGCGCGGCAATCGCGCGCACGCTCGTCCTCGATCCCGACCTGGTGCTGATGGACGAACCGTTCTCCGCGCTGGACGCCCCCACCCGCGAGAGCTTGCAGGCGCTGACGTTGTCGCTATGCGAAGAAGCAGGCGTGACTGTGGTGCTCGTCACGCACAATATCGAGGAGGCGGCGTTCGTGGGGCAAAGGATATTGCTGCTGAGCAAGCCGCCGAGTAGTCAAACACACGTCAACGCTAATCCACATATTACCGATGCGGAATATCGGCGTTCGGTGGAATATCAGACAATGTGCACTCACTTGCGTGAGGCGTTATGATGAAGCGCCGTGACGTTCTTCTGGCGACGCTCGTGCTCCTAGCCCTGTGGTACGGGCTTGCCGCGGTCATTCAGCGCCCAATTCTCCCCACGCCGGTGCGCGTGCTGGCGACCTTTATCCGCGACCTGCCCCGCGACCTGGGTTGCCATACGCTCGTCAGCCTGTACCGCGTGACGGCGAGCATCGTCCTGGCAATCGCGCTGGCGACGCCGGCCGGGTTGGTGTTGGGCCAGAGCGCGAGGCTCAACCGCATCTTCGCGCCGTTCGTCTATCTGCTGTTCCCGATCCCTAAAGTGGTGCTCGTGCCGATCGTGCTGCTGTTTTTGGGTGTGGGTGACTTCCCCAAGATCGTCATTATCACAATGATTCTGTTCTTCCAAATCCTGGTCCTCGTGCGCGACGCGGCTGCCGCGATCCGTCCGGAACTGCTGCTCAGCGTGCGCAGCCTGGGAGCGGGACGGCGCGCGCTGTTCCGCTTCGTCTACCTGCCGGCGAGCGTCCCGGCGATCCTCACCGCCGTGCGGCAGTCGATCGGTACCGCCGTCGCCGTGCTCTACATCGCCGAGCTGTTTGCCACCCGCTACGGATTGGGGTACTATATCTACTACCAGGGCAGCACGCTCTTCGACTATCCGAAAATGTACGCGGGCATCGTGGCGATGAGTTTGCTCGGACTGGGGTTGTACTTTGGGGTAGATGCGGTGGAACGGCGGATGTGCCGGTGGCAGGGGTAGACGGTAGACAGTAGACGGTAGACAGGGGAAGAATTCGCTGATTCTGGATTCTTGATTCGAGGGACAAGGATGAAGGTCAATACATTGCGGGATTTTGTGCGATTGCTGGAGGCGCGCGGGGAATTGGTGCGGGTGACGGCGCCGGTTTCGGCGGCACTGGAGATCACCGAGATTGTGGAGCGGGCGAGCAAGGGGCCGGCGGAACGCAACAAGGCGCTGCTCTTCGAGAACGTGACCGGCTACGAGATGCCAGTGCTGATCAACATGTTCGGCAGCGCGGAGCGGATGGCGTGGGCGCTGCACGTGGATGATCTGGACGACCTCACCCGCAATCTGGGGAAGCTCATCGATCTGCGGCTGCCGCAAAACGCGGGCGCGGCGGTGGGGCGCGGCGTGGGTTTGCTCAACGCGCTGCGCGCCGCCGGGATCAAGCCGCGCAAGGTCAAGCACGCGCCGGTGCAGGAGATCGTGGAAACCGAAAACCCGTCACTGGACGACCTGCCCATTCTCACGTGCTGGCCCAACGACGGCGGGCCGTTCGTCACGCTGCCGCAGGTGGTGAGCCGCGATCCGGTCAAGGGCGTGCGCAACGTGGGAATGTACCGCTTGCAGAAGGTCGATAGACGCACGCTGCTCGTCCACTGGCAGCGCCACAAGGGCGGCGCAGAACACGAGCGTGTCGCCAAATCGCTGGGGAAGCGCATCCCCGTCGCGGTGGCGCTCGGCGGCGACCCGGCCTGCATCTGGGCCGCGTCCGCGCCGCTGCCGCCCGACATCGACGAGTACCTGCTCGCGGGTTGGCTGCGCGGAAAACCCGTCGAGCTGGTGGACTGCATCACGCAGCCACTCTCCGTCCCTGCCGAAGCCGAAGTCATCATCGAAGGCTACGTCGATCCCGACGACCGCCGCCCGGAGGGGCCGTTCGGCGATCACACCGGCTACTACACGCCCGTGGAGCCGTTTCCCGCGCTGCACGTCACCGCCGTCACCCGGCGGCGCGAGCCGATCTATCCCGCCACCGTCGTCGGCATCCCGCCGGCGGAGGATTATTGGATGGGCAAGGCCACCGAGCGGCTGTTCCTGCCACTGTTGCGGCTGTTTTTGCCGGAAATCGTGGATTTTGCGATGCCCGCGCCTGGCCTCTTCCACAACCTGGTGCTGGTGAGCATCCGCAAACGCTTCCCAGGCCACGCGCGCAAGGTGATGCACGGCCTGTGGGGGCTGGCGCTGCTCAGCCTGGCAAAAGCCGTGGTGATCGTGGATGAGTGGGTGGACGTGCAGGACGCGAACATCGCCGCGTGGCAGGCATTGGGCAACGTGGACTGGTCGCGTGACGTCGTCATCAGCGACGGGCCGACCGATCAACTGGATCATGCCTCGTACCATAACGCCTTCGGCGGCAAAATCGGCATCGACGCCACGCGGAAATGGCCCGAAGAAGGCTACACCCGCGAATGGCCCGACGTCGTGCAAATGTCACCGGAGATCAAAACGCGCGTCGATTCCCTCTGGAAGGAGCTAGGCTTGAACAATGACTAAATCCCCTCCCGTCTGCCGTCGCGCGAATCTTCGCGATCCGTCTACCGTCTACCTGTACATCACCGCCTTCATCGGCGGCCTCGTCTCGCTGGCGCTGGAATTGGCAGCGTCGCGCCTGCTGGCCCCGGCGTTCGGCACGACGGAACTGGTCTGGTCGGCCATCATCGGGCTGATTCTGCTGTACCTTTCGATAGGCTATGTGCTCGGCGGACGTTGGGCCGACCGCTCGCCCCACCCCGCGACGCTCTACACAATCCTGACGGCGGCGGGACTGACGATTGCCGCCATCCCGCTGCTGGCGCGCCCGATGCTGCGGTTGGCCGCGCGGGGGATGATGCTGTGGAGCCTGCCGCAGATCGCCGGGCCGTTCATCTTCGTGCTGGTGTTGTTCGTCGCGCCGGTAACGCTGCTGGCGTGCGTGTCCCCGTTCGTCATTCGCCTTTCGGTGACGGACGTGACAGCCTCCGGAGGCACGGCGGGGCAGATTTACGCCGTGTCCACCCTCGGCAGCTTTATCGGCACATTTCTGCCCAACCTGGTGTTGGTTCCCAACCTGGGCACGTACCGCACGTTTGTGCTGCTGGCGATCATCGCCACTGTGACGGGGCTGTGGGGATTGTGGCATTTCAACCGCCGTCGCTTTTGGGCATTAGTGTGGACGTTGCTGCTGCTCATCACGCTCTTTATCCTCAAACCGGGCGTCATCAAGCCGGAAGCGGGCCTCATCCACGAGGAAGAATCGGTTTACAACTTCATCCAGGTGGTAGAGAACGATGACGGCTCGCGTTATCTGCTGCTCAATGAGGGCCAGGGTATCCACTCGGTCTACCTGCCCGGTGACGACATCCTCACCGGCGGGCCGTGGGACTACTACCTGGTTGCGCCGTACTTCAACGCTGCGCCCCACCCGCCGAACGCCGTCGGCAGCCTGTTGGTGATCGGGCTGGCAGCCGGGACGACGCCGACGCAGTATACCGAGGTCTACGGCGCATTGCCGATTGACGGCGTAGAAATCGACCCCGCCATCATCCAGGTGGGACGAGATTACTTCGCGATGACGCAGCCGAATCTCACGGCTTACGCCACCGACGGGCGCGCTTTTCTCGCACAGACCACGCGGCGTTACGACGTCGTCGCCGTGGATGCGTACCGGCTGCCCTACATCCCCTGGCATCTGACGACGGTGGAGTTCTTCGCGGAGGTACGCGCGCGTCTCACGGACAGGGGCGTGATCGCCATCAACGTTGGGCACACGCCAGGCGCCGACGGCGTTGGCGACTGGCGGCTGGTCGAGGCACTGGTCACCACAATGCGGCAGGTTTACCCATCCGTTCACGTGATCGAAATCCCCAACAGTTTCAATGCCATCGTCGTCGCCACAGTAAAACCGACAACAACACAAAATCTGGCGGACAATCTCCAGCTATTGATGGATGCGCGCTTGCGCACTGTAGCGGAACAGGCGCTCGCCAACCTGCGCGAGGTCGCACCTACCGGAACGGTTTTCACCGACGACCGCGCGCCTGTCGAACAATTGACACACGATCTCGCCTTGCGCTATATCTTCGGCGGACAGCAAGATTGACTAACTTGTTGCTATCCTTATAATAATGTCCGATAAAAAGACCTCATGGAGGGATTCAATGCACAAAAATAAACACGTTTTTGGACTGATCTGCATCACTGTTATACTCATTGCTGGATGCAACGCTCCGAACCAGCCAGAAGCGACGGCCACGCCAACACGTACGCCCCCACCACAGGAGACGGCGACGCCTGCTTCCACATCGACGCCAACGCCGCGCCCCGAGACTCCCACGGCGACCACGGCACCCACAAGGACCGTGTTCGAAGCGACGCCCTTTCCGCTGGACGTCAATCCACTGACCGGGGAGAAAATGGGAAGCGCCGAAGTACTGAACCGCATCCCGATTGCCATCAAGGTGTCCAACTCGCCTGAAGTGCGCCCCCAATCGGGCCTTAACTTGGCAGATCTGGTGTTCGAGCACTTTGCAGAGGGCAGCATCACCCGCTTCACCACCGTCTTCTACGGCAAAGAGCCAGAGCAAGTCGGCTCGGTGCGCAGCGGGCGGCTGATCGATCTGGAAATCCCGGCGATGTATGGCGCGTTGTTCGGCTATTCGGGGTCCAGCGCGGGCGTCAAAGAGCGCATCCGCAACTCGGATTTGTTCCCCACCTATATTGCCGCGCCGGATTTTGGCGTGGGGCAACCATATTTCTATCGCGTTCCACAAGAAGGGAAAGCCTTTGAACACACCCTGTTCACCAATCCCACTGTGCTACGTCAACTCGCCGACGAGCGTGAGATCAACAAACGGCCTGAGTTCCCACGGCTGATGACGTTCAGCGAAACACCACTTGAGGGCGGAGTACCGATCAACTATTTCGAGATCGACTATCAAAGCTCCTGCAAGGCCGGGTGGACCTACGATGCGGTTTCTGGACGCTGGCAGCGCTCTACCGCAGGCGTAACGCAGAAGGATTATCTCACGGGCGAGACCTTAAACGCGGCGAATGTCATCATCGTGTATGCCAATCACATCGAAACGGATATTCTGGAAGACACGTGGGGTGGTGGTCATCAATCCATTCAAGTGCAGGTATGGGGCACCGGCCCGGCGCTCGTCTTCCGCGATGGCGTGATGCAGAATGGCTATTGGGAACGCATCGAGCGCAACCACATGCTCACGTTCTGGGTCTCAGAAGGGCATCCGATCCCTTTGAAGACCGGGAACACGTGGCTTCAGATGGTGCCACTGGACACGACCTCAGAGGAGATCAAGGAAGGGCAATTGCACTTCACGCCCAAGGGTGTTGTGCCGTTTGGACAGTAGCTTGTCTTTTCTTTCACTCGTGCTATAATCTGCGCGTGAGGGTGAGTAGCTCAGTTGGTTAGAGCGCACGGTTCACATCCGTGAGGTCCAGAGTTCGAGTCTCTGCTCGCCCATTTTTGACCACACGGTGCGCCACAGGAGTGGCAGCGTCATTTTACCTAGCCGTGAGGACTCAGGTAAGCGATTTTCGAAAAAATCGTCAAACCGGAGACTACACGGCTTGGCCCTCTTTCTGAGTAAAAAAAGCCCCGCGTCCATTCTCGGAAATCGTTCCTTGAATTGGCAAAACGCGATCAACGAGTGTTGCGCTATCAGGGCTTCACTAACTCCAGCGGGCTGAGCACCTATCCGACGAGCAACTACAATTCATCCGAGGTGAGCGTCGAAGAGTGCGC
>DAIUDK010000039.1:0-36202 GCA_036845725.1 Chloroflexota bacterium | reverse complement strand
GGCGGGTGAAAGCCGCAGTATCCTCATCACCGTGACGGTCAATGCCAACGTGACGGCGGGCTTCACCAACACCGTCATCATCATCACGACCACGCCGGGCGACGATCCGGGCAACAACGAAGATGACCATCCCGTGGATGTGACACCCGACGTGGAAATCTGGGTGACGAAGACCGGCAGCGCCTCGCCGGTGATACCGGGCGAGCCGATGACCTACAGCCTCACGATCACCAACAACGGGCCGTCAGACGCAGAGAACGTCGTCGTGACGGACACGCTCCCGGCGGAAGTGACCTTCGACAGCGCCAGCCCCGTGCCCACCAGCGGCCCGAACCCACTGGTGTGGAACCTGGGCACGTTGCCGGCGGACGAAAGCCGGGACATTCTCGTCACCGTGACGGTGAATTCCAACGTGACGGCGGGCTTCACCAACACCGTCGTCGTCACCACGACCACGCCGGGCGATGATCCGGGCAACAACGAGGATGATCACCCGGTGGACGTTGTCGCCAGCGCCGATCTTGCCATCACCAAGTCTGATAGCCCCGACCCGGTGGTGCCGGGTGAAACGCTGATCTACACACTGGTCTACACGAACTATGGCCCGTCGGACGCCGCGAACGTCGTCGTCGCCGATACGCTGCCGGCGGAAGTCACCTTCGTCGCCGCCGACCCGCCGCAAACGAGCGGTCCGAATCCCTTGACGTGGAATCTGGGGACGGTGGCGGCAGGCGACAGTGGACAGATCGTCATCACGACGACGGTCAACAGCGACGTGACCGCGCCGTTCACCAACACCGTCGTCATCACCAGCGACACGTCCGACGACAATCCCGACAACAACACGGACGAGGAATCGACGTTGCCGCTAATTCCCGGCATGGAATTGGTCAAGACGGTGTTGCCGGGCGCGGCGGTGCCGAACATGCCGTTTACCTACGTCATCGCCATCACCAACACCGGCTACGTCACACTCGACCCACTCATCCTGACCGACACGCTGCCTGGCCTCGACTTCCACTACGTCGCGGGCAGCGCCACGCCGAGCGAACCGTCGCTGATCGCTCCGCCGTTGTTGGTCTGGCCCGATCTCGGGCCGTTGGATCCCGGCGCGAGCATCAGCGTGACCTTTGTCGTGACGGTGACACCGGGTCTTACCTTGGGCACCTACGTAAACGTGGCGCTGGCGACGGGCGATCACCCCGGCGGCGTTCTCACCGATACGGATGATGTTCCCATCGTCATCGAGGACCCGGCTATCGCACTCTCCAAACATCTGGTTGACTTCGACACCGATGTCTGGGCGCCTAATTTCGTCACGTTTACCATCGCCATCACCAACGTGGGTCTCAGCGAGATCGACGTCTTGCCGCTCTACGATCTCTACGATGCCGCGTATCTGCATTTCGCCTACGCCTTCCTACCCGCGCCGAATACGGTGGATAACGTCAACGGGCAAGTGGTCTGGTTCGACCTGACCACGCCCGCGCCGCATGGCTTTGGCCGGAATCTGTTGCCCGGTGAGAGCTTTACCCTTACCACCGTCTTCACGGTTGTCCGGGAAATCGATACGCCTGTGACGAACACGGCGGTGGTCAGCGACGCTATCGACATCTATAACAACCCAACGCCGGATGAGGAAGATGAAGAGATCATTATCGATATCCCCACGGCAGTCGATTTGCTGTACTTCCGCGCTGTGGCGCTGAACGAAGGCATCCGCCTGGAATGGGCGACGGCGGTGGAGATCGATAACTTTGGCTTCACCCTGCACCGGGCGACCGAACCGGATTTCACGCGGGCCAGCGAGATTGTCTTCATCCCGAGCGCCTGTCGCGGCAATCTCTGCGGCGCGACCTACGACTATCTCGATACCGCGGTCGATCCCAGTGTCGTGTACTGGTACTGGTTGGTAGACGTGGACACGTCCGGCGTGACGACGCGCCATGGCCCGGTCTCCGGGCGCGTCTCTGGTGCGGCATGGCCCATTCGCATATTCCTGCCGTTGGTGCTGCGCAACCACTAGCCGTCATATCGCAAAACGCGTTAACATAAAACGTGAGGCTTGTCTTGTGGAAGCCTCACGTTTTGCGTTTGACCATTGCGACCTGTACCCTTCGCATCTGCGCCTCTTTTGTTTTGCTGGTCTCGATTCCGTGCTATACTGGTTCGTGGGCAGGGTTCGCCGGCATATTTGACGCAGTAATTTTGTGATGCAAGTTGAGCAGGCGATTGCCGTGCACAATCCGCCGGTCAAGATGTGGTTTGCCCAACTACCTGGCCAGCTTCCGTGGCGACGACTGAGATTGATTTAAGAACCGTTTAGCAGCAAAAGGATGGTAGCGTGAACGCGTTGCAAACTTCTCACAGTATGCACCATCACAAAACGCTCGCCGCAGCGCATGGCGCGATTCCCGTGGCGCTGGTCACGGTGAGCGACAGCCGCACCGAGGCCACCGACGCCAACAAGCAGTACCTCGAAGCCGCGCTGGCGGCGGCGGGACATCACCTGGTCGCTTACCGGCTGATCCAAGACGAGCCGGATCAGGTCACAGCAGTTCTGGACGAACTGGCCGGCGGCGAGGCGCGTATCATCCTTTTCAACGGCGGTACCGGCATCTCCCGGCGCGATACGACCATTGACGTGCTGTCCGCCAAACTGGAGAAACACCTGGTCGGATTTGGCGAGCTGTTCCGTATGTTAAGCTACGAGCAGATCGGTTCCGCCGCAATGTTCTCGCGGGCTACGGCGGGCGCGTACCGGGGGAAAGTCATCATTTCCACGCCTGGTTCTCCGGCGGCGGTCAAGCTAGCCTGGGAAAAGCTCATCGCGCCGGAATTGCAACATCTCGCGTGGGAAGTGGCGCGTTAATAAACATCCAGCGTACTTTTATAACTTCACTCCGACCCACCTTGCCTAAAGGACATGCGCAGGCAGATAGCAGACATCGCCTCCATTTGCTATTTGCCATTTCCTACGGAAGTTGGGCGATAGGGTGTCGCGGGAAACGGCGACGCCTCCCGTTTTGGAAAGGAGCTCGGACTTGCTCATTATTGGTTTGGATGATACGGATATGCTTGGCACGCGCGGCACAGGCCAACTGGCGCGTGCCATTGCCGATGAACTGGCCAAAACTTATCCCCTTTTGGGCGTGACCCGCCACCAGTTGTTGGTCCACCCGGACATCCCCTGCACGAAAAACAATAGCTGCGCCGGCGTTTTGTTGGATGCCCCGGCAGCCGATGCGCAGCGCGTGCTTGAGCGCGTCGAAGCGTTGATGCTGGCGGACTTTATCCAGGGCAGCGATCCCGGCCTGTGCGTTGCGGCGGACGTCGCGCCAGCGGACAGTCTGTCCGCCGTCACCGCTTTTGGACGCCGGGCACAACAGGAAATCGTCACCCGCGACGACGCGCGCGAGCTGGCGGCGGCTTGCGGCATTCCGCTGCTTGGCCTGGGCGGTGACGAAAGCGGTATCATCGGCGCGCTGGCGGCGGTGGGCTTGGCGGCGTGCGGCGAGGACGGGCGTTACGTCCAGGTGGGGCGCTCGCGCGAACTCAGCGGCTTGCAGACGGTGGCGGCGGTCTTGGAGGCCGGGATTGCGGCGGTGCGCACCCGAGACGGGCAGGCGGTGCTGGAAGGACTGATCGACACCGACCGCCTGCGCCCTGCGCGGCGCGGCGGGCAGCCTGTCGCCGTCGTCGAATGGACCGGCGAGCACTGGTTCCCGCTCAAACTGGACTGATGCTGCTCCACGCCGACAACGTCGCCTACCGCTATCCGCAGAACCAGCGCGGATTGCCGCCGGTATCGCTCGACATCGCGCCCGGCGACGCCTGGCTGGTCACCGGCCCCTCCGGCTGCGGCAAGAGCACGCTGGCGCGCTGCCTCACCGGGTTGATCCCGCACCTGTATCGCGGCGAGCTGACCGGCGCGGTCTGGCTGGACGGCTTGAACACCGCCACGGCGCACCTGTGGGAGCTGACTGAGCGCGCGGGCCTGGTCTTTCAAAATCCGGCGGCGCAAATGTTGGCCTCCACCGTCGAAGACGAGATCGTTTTTGGACTGGAAAACCTGGGCTTGTCGCGTTCCGACATCGCCGTCCGCCTGGAGCTCGCGCTGGCGCAGTTCGACCTGGCGGGCCTGCGCGAGCGTTCCCCGCTCACCCTGTCGGGCGGCGAGCAGCAGAAGGTCGCGCTGGCGGCGACGATGGCCCGGCAGCCCGCGTTGCTCGTCCTCGACGAACCGCTCTCGATGCTGGACAGTAACGCCAGCCGCGACTTGGTCGCATCGCTGGCGGCGTGTGCGGGTGAAGGCGCGGCGCTGGTGATCTGCGAGCATCGCTGCGAGCAACTGCAATCCCTGCCCGGCCTGCGTACCTTTTTGTTGGACGGAACCGCCGATGCGTCTATCCCCGACTTCGCCGCGTCGCGCGGTGCCGCGCAGGGCGATGCCGCGCCGTTTGCGCCCGCGCCGCCGTTCACGCTAAACGTGGAACATCTCGGTGTCACGTTGGACGGGCGAGAGGTTTTGCGCGACGTGAGCTTCACCGTTCCCGGCGGGCAGATTCTCGCGATCGTAGGACGCAACGGCGTGGGGAAAACGACGCTGTTGCGCGCGTTGGTCGGCTTGCAGCGCCACACCGGTACGGTTGATGTCGCCGGAGAACGCCCCGACCTGGCGCTGACGTTCCAGAATCCCGACGTCCAGCTTTTCAACGCCACCGTGCGCGACGAAATCCTGTACAAACTCCCGGCGCCCAATATGACGTACTATGCGTGGCTGCTGCGTGTCTTGAGGTTGAACATTTACGAAACCACCCCACCGCTCCTGCTCAGCGAAGGCGAGAAAAAGCGCGTGGCGCTCGCCACCGCGTTGATGCGCGCGCCGCGTCACGGCCTGCTGCTTGACGAACCTTCGCTCGGTCAGGACGCCGCCCACAAGGCACGTTTGATGACCCTGGCGCGCGCCCTGGCGGACACCGGTCGCCTTGTCATCATGACGACCCACGACCACACTCTGGCCGCCCAAGCCGACCGCATCCTCCTCATGGACAACGGCACTTTCATCGCCGACGCCCCTCCCGCCCCCCTCTCCCCCCCGTCTACCGTCTACCGTCTACCGTCTACGAGGTCTTCATGAGCCGCCGCCAACATCGCTCCGCCGGCCTCGTTATCCCCGCGCTCGTCGCAAACTCGCCGTTGCGCCACGCCGATCCGCGCGCTAAGCTGTTCCTCAGCTTCCTGGCCTCACTCGCCGTGATGCTGCCGCTGGAACGGTTGGGGATTTTCATGGCGCTGTACGCGCTGCTCCTGCTCTGGGCGAGGCTGCTGCCGTCTGTCCTCCGGCAAATCTGGCGGTTGCGCGTGCTGCTGGTCGTCATCTTCGTCGTGGATTGGCTCTTTATCAGCGCCGACCTGGCCGTCATCATCGTGATGCGGATTGTCCTATTGGTGAGCGTGTTCGCGTTCTTCGTCAGCACGACCGCGCCCATCGAACTGCGGCTGGCCCTGGAACGGCTGCGCGTCCCTTACCGGTACGCTTTCAGCCTCAGTCTGGCGTTCCAGAGCGTGGGCTTGCTGCAACAGGAATGGCGCGCAATTTACGAGGCACAGGTCGCTCGTGGGATACGTTTTGTCGGCGACCGGCGGCGCGCGTTGCCCCAACTGCGCGATTTCGTCGCACTCACCGTGCCCGCTATCGTGCTGACGACGCGCCGCGCCTGGGGAATGACCGAGGCGGCCTACGCGCGCGGCTTCGATGCGCCGCACCGCAGCGCCTATCACACGCTGGCGATGCGCCGGACGGATTGGGCGCTGGTTCTGGCGGCGCTGCTCGTCACAGGCGGATTGCTACTCATTTGATGCATGGCTAAACTTTGAGGAGTGTCTATGTCACAACGTACACGGATTTTGATTGCAGGACTTATTATCGTGGCGCTGGTCGGCGTCGTGCTGGGCGTCGAACTGCTGCGCCGTCAGGTCGCACCGGAAGATTTGGAACCGGGCAGTATCCAAATTTATGTCAAGGGGAGATTCGTCGGGGCCTTTCTTCCCACGGACCTGGAACAACTCACCGAAGTGAGTTTTGTCGATGCGGAAGAGGGCAAGACGCAGCAGGGGTGGATGCTGCGCGACGTTCTGCTGCTCTACCTGACGCCTGACGCGCTGCGCAACACCGACATCACCGTGAGCAGCAGCAGTCGCGGCAAGAGCGTCACCCTTTCCTGGACCGAGGTGGATACAGTGGAAAATATGGTGATGTTCGACCTTTCCGGGCGCGGGACGCTCAAGCTCGTCTCCAGAATCCCGGGCTTCGACATCCGCGACGCCTGGATTCAGGATGTGGATCGGATCGATATCAAGTGATAAGCAGTCAGCTTTCAGCGGTCAGCCAGAAAGCTGATTGCTGATTGCTGAGGGCTGAAAGCTGAGAGCTATAATGAAAAAACATTACTTTTCTACCTTTGAGTTGATTCTGATCACGCTTTTCGCCGCGTTGATCGTCGTGGCGAAGATCGCGCTGCGGTTTCCCATTCAAGTGCCCGGACATTCCGGTCTGTTTTGGATCGCGATTGTGATTGTGGGAGCGGGGATCGTCCCCAAGCGTGGCGCTGCCAGTCTGATCGGGCTTTCGTCCGGGATTTTGGCGACCTTCCTGGGAATGGGCGATTTCGGCGGGCTGAGCACCTGGCTCTCCTACACGATGGTCGGCGTCGGCGTGGAACTGTCGCTGTGGCTGTTACAGAATCCCGAAAACGTGTTCATTGGGGCGCTGGCGGGCGCGCTGGGCCATACCGGCAAATTCATAGTAAAATGGGTGTTAGGGATGTTGACCGGCGCGCCGTTGGGATTCGTCGCGTTGGGGCTGGTGTGGTCCTTGCTCAATTATCTGTTGTGGGGCGCGCTTGGCGGCGCATTGGGCGCGCTCACCCTCCGTGCCCTGCGCAGAGCGGGCTTTTTCGCCTACCTGGCAGAAAAGAAGTGAGGCCAGTCATTCTGAAAGCTGACCGCTGAAGGCTGATAGCCAACATGCTTAACGACACATTTGAACGAACTATTGATTACCTGCGCATCTCGATCACCGACCGGTGCAACTTGCGCTGCGTCTACTGTATGCCGGAAGAGGGCGTGCCGGCCTGTTCGCACGATGACATCCTGCGCTACGAGGAAATCGAGCGTGTGGTCCGCGCGGCGGCGGCGTTGGGCGTCAGCAAATTGCGCATCACCGGCGGCGAGCCGCTGGTGCGCCTGGGCGTCGTCGATCTGGTACGTGCGCTGGCGCACATCCCCGGCATCGACGACATCGCCCTGACGACCAACGGGATGCTGTTGCGCCGTTACGCTGCGGCGTTAGCCGAGGCTGGATTGCGCCGGGTCAACGTCAGCCTGGACACGCTGCGCCCGGAACGCTTCCGTGCGATCACCCGTTGGGGCGATTTGGACACGGTGCTCGACGGCATCGACGCTGCCTTTGCCGCCGGGCTGGAACCGGTGAAAACCAACACCGTCGTGATGCGCGGGCAGAACGACGACGAGGTGGTCGATCTGGCGCGCAAAACGCTGGATGCGCGCTGGCACGTGCGTTTCATCGAATGGATGCCGGTCGGCGCGGCGGCGCGGGACTGGCGGGCGCGCGTCGTCCCGGCGGCGGAAATCCGCGCGCGGATCGAGGCCGAATTGGGGCCGCTGGTCCCGGCGAAAGTCAACGGCGCAGGCCCGGCGCGCATCTTCAAGCTGCCGGATGCGGTGGGCACGCTCGGCTTTATCGGCGCGGTGAGCGAGCACTTCTGCGCGAGCTGCAACCGTCTGCGCCTCACCGCCGACGGCAAGCTGCGTCCGTGCCTGTTGGCGGCGGACGAACTCGATTTGCGCACGCCGTTGCGCCAGGGCGCGAGTCAGGCGGATATCCAGGCGTTGTTGCAGGAAGCGATTCGCGTAAAACCGCGCGGGCATCATCTGGCGGAGTGCGCGCAAGTCCGGGATCGCGCCATGGCGCAGATTGGAGGGTAGGGGATGGAGCTAAGTCACATCGACGCCGAGGGCCATATTCGCATGGTGGACGTGGGCGCAAAGCCGGACACGGAGCGCGTTGCCGTCGCACGCGGCGAAGTCCACATGCGGCCGGAAACGCTGCGCCTCATCGTCGAAAACGGCCTGCCGAAGGGCGATGTGTTGACCACGGCGCAGATCGCGGGCGTGATGGCGGCGAAACAGACCGCCAACCTGATTCCCTTGTGCCACCCGCTGCTGCTGACCAAAATCGACGTGGAATTCGCGATAGATGAGGCCGCATCTAGCGATGCGGCGGCATCGCGCATCGTCATCACCGCGACGGTGCGCACGCGCGGCAAGACCGGCGTTGAAATGGAAGCCCTCACCGCCGTCAGCGTCGCCGCGCTGACGATCTACGATATGGCGAAAGCCGTCGAAAAGACCATGCGCATCACGGATATCCGCCTGGTCAGCAAAACTGGCGGCAAAAGTGGCGACATCGTCCTGGAAGCTTAAGCGAGTTGTGGCGGCTGGAAATGAATACTATGCGCATTAAGACTTCGTGGCAAGAACATAGATTAGCACTGATTTTGACAATATCCTTTGTAATTTGCTTGATCTTTGCTTTAGCTCTGTATGCAGATGAGATGAAAAGTAGACAAGCTGAGAGTGAGCTTCAGGCTGAGTTTGAAAGAATAAGACTGCCAAGTGGAACGGTTGAGCAAGGTCACCATACATATCATAAACTCGGCAGTTATCGTATTTCCCTGGAAGGCGAGTTTTCATCGGAGTTGAGTTACATAGAACTCATCAACTACTACAATGAAGAGCTTCCTATGCAAGGCTGGAAACAGCAAGACAGATTGATCCACTTTTGCAAGGGTACCTATGCTGCTGTACTTGAATCTGATTGTCAGGATTGTGGAACGTACGGACTGATCTTGAGTCAGGGGCATGATAAAGATTGTGGTGGAATCTCTATGCTTGCTTTGCTGTTCCAGTTTGGGATAGGTTGTTTCTTTGTAATAAATGGTGTGAGTCAAACCCGCACCGCACTAAGCAAACCGGGTACTCTGGAACAACCGGTTACGTACAGAAATCTCAATGTTTTGAACGGATTACTACAATCTGCGTTAGGTACTATGATCCTATTAGGAGGAATCTATGGGCTATGGCTTTATGTGGCCCCATGATGAACCTGGTTAACTTGTGATATGGGGAGGATATGAATGCATATTAATGTACGATTTTTCGCAGTCTCCCGTGAGATGGCTGGCGCGGAGCGCCAACCATACACGCTGCCGGAAGGCGCGACCTTGCAGGATTTACAGGATCAACTCTTCACGGCTTATCCCGCCCTGGAAGCGCAGCGCGTGCGTTTCGCGGTCAACTTGACCTACGCCCCTCTGAGCACGACACTTCACGACGGTGACGAAGTGGCCTGCATCCCGCCCGTCGGTGGCGGTTAAAGAAGGTGGAAACGATGAACGACGAACCAGGCGTCCAAAATCCAAAATCTAAAATCCAAAATCTGATTGAGATCACAGAACAGGTTATTTCAGTGGATGAAGTGGCGGCGCGGCTGGCGGACCCGGCGAATGGGGCGGTGGTGACGTTTATCGGCGTCGTGCGCGGCGTCACCGAGGGACGCGAGACGCTCTATCTCGAATACGAGGCTTACCCGGAGATGGCCGAGAAGGTCTTGCAGCAAATCGCCGGCGAAATCCGCGCGCGCTGGACGGATATCCGCGAGGTGGCAATTGTACACCGGGTCGGGCGGCTGGAGATCGGCGAGACGGCGGTCGTCATCGCGCTCTCGGCGTCACATCGCGCGCAGACCTTCGACGCGCTGCGGTACGCCATTGACCGCATCAAAGACATCGCGCCGATCTGGAAAAAAGAATTCTGGGCCGATGGCGCAGAATGGCGCAGTGAGCACTAGTTTTTTCCGACAGGATTTACAGGATGAAAAAATCCTGTCCAAATAATTCTTGGAGAAGCGAACGATGAAATATAGGCACGAATTGTACCCGATGTTGAGCGTCGAAGAGGCGCTGGAGAAGGTGCTGGCGATGTTCCACCCGTTGGAGGTGGAGCGCGCGCCGGTGTTGGAGACGTTGGGCCGCGTGTTAGCCGAGGACGTCGTCGCCCCAGGCGACATCCCGCCGCACGCGAATACTGCGATGGACGGTTACGCCGTGCAGTCCGCCGACCTCGCGGGCGCGGGGCCGGAGTCAGCCAAGCGCCTGCGTGTGATCGAGAACTTGGCCGCCGGGTACGTTGCCGCGCAGCGTGTCACGCCGGGGACGGCGATCCGCATTATGACCGGCGCGCCGATGCCGGAGGGCGCGGACGCCGTGATCCCCTTCGAGGAGACGCACCAGCACGACGAGTGGGTAGACTGCTTCGCCGAGATGCGCATCGGCGAGAACGTCCGCCCGGCCGGGGAAGACGTGCGGGCGGGCGAACGCACGCTCGTGCGCGGGACGCGCATCCGCCCGCAGGAGATCGGGATGTTGGCGGCGCTGGGCTACGGCGAAGTCTCCGTGATCCGCCGTCCGCGCGTCGCCATTCTCGCCACCGGCGACGAGTTGGTGGACGTCGACGCGCCGCTGCTCCCCGGCAAAATCCGCAACGCCAACAGCTACTCGAACGCGGCGCAAGTGTTGCAGTATGGTGGCGTTCCGTTGATGTTGGGCATCGCGCGGGATACCGTGGAAGACCTCACCGCCAAAATCCGCGCGGGGCTGGCGCAGGGCGCGGACCTGCTGATGACGTCGGGCGGGGTCTCGGTGGGCGATTTCGACGTGGTAAAGACGGTATTGGCCGCCGAGGGTGAAATCTCCTTCTGGCGCGTGCGGATGAAGCCGGGCAAACCGCTGGCCTTCGGCTACATCACAGCGGAGGTGAACGGCGCGCCGCGCACGGTGCCGCTGTTGGGGATGCCGGGCAATCCGGTTTCCACGATGGTCTCATTCGAGCTGTTCGCATGTCCGGCGATTTTGACGATGCTCGGCGTGCAGGACGTGCGCAAGCCCACCTGCGAGGCGATCCTCGACCAGGCGATCCCGCGCAAGGACGGGCGGCGGCACTACGTGCGCGTGCGCCTCGAACGCCGCGCGGACGGCGCGGAAGGGGACTTCCGATTCCACGCGACGCTGACCGGCGATCAGGGATCGGGCATTCTCAACTCGATGGTGCAGTCCAACGCCCTGGCGATCATCCCGGAAGACTGGGATTCCGCCCCGGCCGGCGCGCGCGTCCAGGTCATTCCATTTGATGCCGGAGTGTTGCTGGAATAGTTTTCAGCCGTCAGCACTCAGCTTTCAGCCAGAGCGTCTATGAAAGTATCTCGATTGCGCCTTTGCTGATGGCTGATCGCTGATCGCTAACCGCTAAACAGCTTGTCAAAAATGCGGCTTGGTGTTACCATAGCTGCTTGAGTTCAATTTAACATTGCGTTTCCGAGTCTCCAGACCTAAAAGCCAGAAGTTCAAGGTCTTCAGACCGCCAGGGTGCAGTTGGAAACGGCTGCGTCTCCCGTGTTTGGAAAGGGAATGCGCTGTCGCTCAACACCCCTGTTGGGGGGCAGATTGAGTGTGCAACGGCGTCCTTTCTGAGGACGCCGTTTTTGTTGTTGGTAGAGCCGAGAGTGTGATATGGGTATTGTATGGGAAGGCTTAGTGGAGAGCCTCCGCCTGTTGCTTGCCGGAGATGCCTATCTCTGGGACATCATTCTGCTCTCGATGCGGGTGAGCGGGGTGGCCTTGCTGTTCAGCGCGCTATTGGGCATTCCCCTGGGCGCGCTCATCGGGCTGACGCATTTCCCGGGACGGCGGGTGGTGCAGGCGTTAGTCTACACCGGGATGGGCTTCCCGCCGGTGGTGATTGGGCTGGCGGTCTATCTGATGCTTTCGCGCAACGGCATTTTGGGACCGTTGAACTGGTCGTGGGTGCCGCAGCTCTTTACCGTGCCGGCGATGATTGTCGCGCAGGTCATCATTGCGACGCCGCTGGTCATCGGGTACACGATGGCCGCCGTCTCCGAGGTGGACGTGAACCTGCGGCTGCAATTGCGCGCGCTCGGCGCGACGCCGCGCCAGATTACCTGGACGGTGCTGCAAGAGGCGCGGCAGGGCGTCATTGTGGCGCTGGTGGGCGGCCTGGGCAGCATCATCTCAGAAATCGGCGCGGTGATGATGGTCGGCGGCAACATCGAGCGTTCGACGCGGGTGTTGACGACGGCGATTATGTTGGAGACGCGCCGGGGCAACTTCGATTTCGCTATCGGCCTGGGGATGGTGTTGCTGGCGATCTCGTTTTTCGTCAATTTCGTCGTCGCGCAGTTCCAGAGGAAGGGCCAATGACCGCCGCGCCGCTGTACACGCTTCGTCACGTCGCCAAATCCTACGCCGGGCGCACGGTGCTCGACGTGGACGTCCTCGATATCCACGCGGGCGAGATTCTGGCGATCGTCGGGCCGAGTGGCGCGGGAAAATCCACGCTGTTGCGGCTGCTCAATTTCCTGGAATTCCCGGATGCCGGCGGGCTGACGTATCGCGGAAACGCAGTGCAACCGAATACCCTCCCTTTGTCCCTGCGCCGCGAGGTGACGACGGTGTTCCAACGTCCGGCGCTGCTCTCCGCCACGGTCCGGCGTAATGTGGAATACGGCCTGCGCCTGCGCGGCGAGCGCGATGACAAGGCCGCCATGGATGGCGTTATGGAGCGACTCGGACTGACAACTTTGGCGCGCGCGCAGGCCCGCACGCTTTCGGGCGGGGAGGCGCAGCGAGTGGCGTTGGCGCGCGCGATGGTGCTGGACCCCACCGTCCTGCTGCTCGATGAGCCAACGGCGAATCTCGACCCGTACAACGTCGGCCTGATCGAAACCGTCGTCGCCGAACTGAACCGCGAGCGTGGCTGCACGGTGGTGCTGGTGACGCACAACGTCTTTCAGGCGCATCGCCTGGCCGGGCGCGTCGCGCTGTTGCTTGGCGGTCACGTCGTAGAGATCGCCGACACGCAAACGTTTTTTGAATCCCCCCGCGACCCGCGCACTGCCGCGTTCGTCAATGGGGAGATGGTGTATTGAAAAGTTTGAGTGTTTGCGTGGGCGATACACCGCCCACGCAAACACTCCCTTTAATCTTGCCGCTTTAGCGGCCTATATCACAGGAGGAGACATGACTACAAAATCGTTCGCATTGAAAGTTGTATTGGGATTGGTCGTTCTGGCTATGGTGTTGGGGGCGTGTACGACGCCGACTGCGGCGCCCGTGGTAGAGCCAACTGCCGCGCCGCCGACCGCTGCGCCGGCTACCGAGCCTCAGAAGCTGATTCTGGGGACCACCACCAGCACGTATGATTCCGGGCTGCTGGGTTACATTCTACCTGACTTCGAGGCGGCATACAATGCCAAAGTCGAGGTCGTCTCGCTGGGAACGGGGCAGGCGATCCAGCTCGGTATGGATGGTAACGCCGACGTGCTGTTGGTTCACGCCCGGGCGCGAGAGGACGCTTTCATGGATGAGGGGCATGGCACGCGCCGCGAAGACGTGATGTACAATGATTTCATCATCGTCGGCCCGGCCGATGACCCGGCGGACATCAGAGGAATGCGGAAGGTACCCCGCGCGATGGAAACCCTGGCGACGGCGCAGGCCACGTTCATCTCGCGCGGCGACGAGTCCGGCACGCACAGCAAGGAAAAGACGCTGTGGAAAGAGGCTGGCATTGAGCCATCCGGCGATTGGTACGTCTCCGCCGGGCAGGGCATGGGCGCTGTGCTGACGATGGCGGACGAACAGCAGGCGTACACTCTCAGCGACCGGGCGACCTACCTGGCGATGACGCTCGAGGGCCTGAAGCTGGAAATCCTGGTGGAAGGCGACAAGTTGTTGTTCAATCCCTACGGCGTCCTGGCGGTCAACCCCGATAAGAATCCGAACATCAAGGGCGAGCTGGCGAACCAGTTCATTGACTGGATCATCTCCATGCCGGTGCAGGAGAAGATCGGGACGTTCGGCGTGGACAAATTCGGCGCGCCGCTCTTCGTCCCCGATTCGCAGCCCTGGCGCGATGCCCAGGCCGCCGCAGCCGGCGATGCCGCGTTACGGATCACCGGCAAGGTGGCCCAGGAGATGGGCTGGTCCGAAGAGGAACTCAAGGCCATGGAGACGCTCGACGTGGAAATGGAGAACAGCGACGGCGCAAAGGAAACCTACACTGGCGTTCCCCTTGTCGCGTTGTTGGCGTTGGCGCAACCAAAGAGCGATGCTTCCACGCTGGTGCTCGTGGCCGATGATGGTTACACCGTCGAACTGCCGTTGGCCGATGTGCAGGCCTGCGCCGATTGTATCGCGCAGTTCCGCTCGCAAGGCGGCTTGACCTCGCGGATGCCCGGCTTCGCCAAGAATGCCAGCGTCAAGGGCCTCATCGAGATTCAGGTGAAGTAATCAGACCAGAATCCATAGTAGATAAACCAAAGCCCCACTGCGCGCAGTGGGGCTTTGTGATTTCACAGGAGACTAAAGTAAAGGTGTCTTTATTCACTTTCCCCCAGAAAAGTTAAATGCTATGATAACCCTTGAACTATCCATAACGCCTGAAAGGGAGGGTACTGCTGATGTATGATTTCCTCAAAACGCTAGGAATTAACGACGTCAATGCCGGCGCGACGACTGGCGGGCCGGACGGCTGGCTCAAGACGGGGGGCGAGCCGCTGGTGTCCTATTCACCCATTGACGGCAAACCCATCGCCACGGTCATCCAGGCCAACGGCGACGACTACGAAGCCGTCATCGCCCAGGCGCAGGCGGCGTTCAAGCGGTGGCGGATGCTGCCCGCGCCCAGGCGTGGCCTGGTCGTCCGCGAGATCGGCGAGGCGCTGCGCGCGTACAAAGAGCCGCTGGGCAAGCTGGTGACGCTGGAAATGGGCAAGATCGTCGCCGAAGGCTGCGGCGAGGTGCAGGAGATGATCGACATGGCCGATTTCTCCGTTGGCCTCTCGCGCCAGCTCTACGGGCTGACGATGCAGAGCGAGCGCGCGCAGCACCGGATGTATGAGCAGTGGCATCCGCTGGGCATCGTCAGCGTGATCACGGCCTTCAACTTCCCCGTGGCCGTCTGGTCGTGGAACGCGCTGTTGGGAGCGACATGCGGCGACGTAATCCTGTGGAAGCCCTCGTCCAAGACGCCGCTGACCGCCATCGCGGTGCAGAACATCATCGCGCCGGTCGTGGCAAAGTACGACCTGGCGGGTGTTTTCAACCTCGTCATCGGCGCGGGGAGCGACATCGGCGAGAAGATTCTGCACGACGAGCGCATCCCGCTGGTGAGCATGACGGGCAGCACGCGGATGGGGCGGCGCGTCAGCGAGGTGGTGGGGAAGCGGCTGGGCCGCTCGCTGCTGGAACTGGGCGGCAACAACGCCATCATCGTTGCCGAAGACGCCGACCTGGAACTGACGCTGCGCGCGGTCGTGTTCGGCGCGGTGGGGACTGCGGGGCAGCGCTGCACCACCACGCGGCGACTTATCATCCACAAGTCGGTCAAGGCCGCGTTCCTGGAGCGCCTCATCCGCATCTACAAGCAATTGCCTATCGGCAATCCGCTGGACGGAGGCGTGCTGATGGGGCCGCTGGTGGATGCGCAGGCGGGGGCGGATATGGAAGCCGCGCTGGCGGCGGCGAAGCGGGACGGCGGGCGCGTGCTCTACGGCGGTGAGCGTGTCTACCCGGCAGGCTGCGACGGCGGCTATTACGCCCAACCGGCGATTGTGGAAGCGCCGCCCGACTTGCCCATTATGCAGGAAGAGACTTTCGCGCCCATCCTCTACGTTGTCGAATACAGCGACTTCGACGAGGCCATCGCGCTGCACAACGACGTGCGGCAGGGGTTGTCCTCGGCCATCTTCACCGGCTCCCTGCACTACAGCGAGCAATTCCTCTCTCACGCCGGGTCCGACTGCGGCATTGCCAACGTCAACATCGGCACGAGCGGCGCGGAAATCGGCGGCGCGTTTGGCGGCGAAAAGGAGACCGGTGGCGGGCGCGAATCCGGTTCGGACGCCTGGAAGCTCTACATGCGGCGGCAGACGAATACGATCAACTGGGGCAAAGACCTGCCGCTGGCGCAGGGCATCCGCTTTGAGGTGGATTAGTCAGAGGCGTTCCCAAGCGTCCGGCTCAATTGTGGCCGCGACCAGTTTCAGGATGCGGTCGACCGCCGCCGGGACGAGCGCGGCGGTCGACGGCGATAATTCGTCGCCAAAGTCGAAGTCGTGCCCCTGTACTGAGACGAGGGTGGCTGCCGGGGCATCGCCATAGAGCGACTGCGTCAGCGCCAGTAGCGTGGAAGGGTGCGTCTGGTGGTAGACGAACGGCGTGCGATGTTCCACGGCCAGCGTCCCCTCGTAGATCGGCGGCGCGCCCTCTGTCGGGACGTGCGCATCCACAAATATCACTTGTTGGTAGTTCTTCAACGTCTCCACGAGTTCGGGGACCAGTTGATGTAAGCAGACCACGTCCACTGGATGACCCAAAGCGTCCCAGCCATCATCGAGGGCGTCCAGCGGCGGACGCCCCCACTGTTTTAGTAAGGCGTTGATGATGTGCCGGGCCACCCCGTCGTCGCGCCGGTAGAGATTGCCGAATCCGACAATCAGCGTTTTCCTCATCAATCGCGTTGCACGCTATCCAGCACGACGTCGTTGGAGTCCCGCAGTTCGATGATGATCGGCATCTGGCCCTGGGCGTGCGTCGAACACGACAGGCACGGGTCGTGGGCGCGGATGGCCGCCTCGACGCGGTTGAGCATCCCCTCAGTCAGTTTCGTGCCGTCCACGTAGCGTTTGGCGACCATGTTGACCGAATGGTTCATCGCCCAGGCGTTGCCGGCCGTGGCGACGATCATGTTGACTCTGCTGATGACGCCGTGCGCGTCCGTCCAATAGTGATGGAACAGCGTGCCGCGCGGCGCTTCGAGCACGCCTATACCTTCGCCGGTGATCGAGCCGGTGGGGTTGGCGACGTCCTGGCTGAGGATGCCGGGATCATCCAGCAATTCTTGCGCGCGTTCCAGCGCGTGGAGCAGCTCGATCAGTCGCGCATAGTGGAAGTACAGCGTCCCCTCCACCGGCTTGCCGCCGTTGAGCGCCTTCCAGAGTTTCATCTCTTCTTGCGCCAGCGGTGTGCTGATGTGGCTGGCGGCATTCAGACGGCCCAGCGGACCAACGCGGTAGATGCCATGCTCGTAGCCGCGTTTCTTGTAGTAGGGGGCCTTGAGATACGTGTAGGCGTTGACGTGTTCGGCGATGTAGTCCAGATAGCGCGCCGGATCGAACTCCTCCAGGAGCGCCCCGTCCGTGTCCACCATACGCAGGATGCCATCGTAAAGCTCCAAAGCGCCATCGGCCTGCACCAACCCCATGTAGGCGGAGGGGAACGCGGCAAATTCCGCCATCACCTGCGACTGCTCCTCCATCCAACCTTTGAAGAAAGCGATGCCGACTTGCGCGGTGGCGATGTGTCCATCCAGTTCGGCCAGCATCCACTCGCGGTCTTCCGGCTTGAGGGGCTGTGTGACGCCGCCCGGCACGCCGAAGATCGGGTGAACGCGCCGTTCGCCCAGTTTGCGGATGATTTCCTGCCCAAACGCGCGCAGCTTGACCGCCTTGATGGCCAAATCGGCGTTGGCCGCTACGATGCCGCCCACGTGCCGGATGGCCGGGTCGGCGTCGAAGCCCAGGATAAAATCCGGGCCAGCCAGCTCGAAGAAGTGCATCCCGTGCGACTGGATCATCTGTCCCATGTGCATCAGCTCGCGGAGTTTGTGCGCGGTGGGCGTCGGTTGTGTCCCGGCGATGACGTCGCAGGCTTTGCTGGAGGCCAGGTGATGGCTGACCGGACAGATGCCGCACGTGCGCGGGGTGATCTGCGGCATTTCGTAGAACGGGCGGCCCTCGCAAAACTTCTCGAAGCCTCGGAATTGCTCCACGTGGAAGAACGATTCCTTGACCTGTCCCTGGTCGTCCAGGTGAATGGTGATTTTGGCGTGACCCTCGATGCGGGTCACGGGTGAAATGGTGATTTTCTGCGCCATGGGTTCCTAACCTCCATCCATTCCGTATTTCAAAACGTCGCCCTCTAACTTGGGCGTGCGCCCGGCCAGCAGCTCGGTCAGCACAAACCAGATGGCGTCCGCCGTGGGCGGGCAACCGGGCAAATAGATGTCCACCGGCACGACTTGATCCACGCCGCTGACGTTTTCGGTAAGGGGTGGCAAATCTTCGTGCTGCGGGATCTCGCCGTCTACGGTGCTCTCTGTCTCGATGTAGCCCCGGCGCAGCACCTCTTCCTTGTCGAAGAAGTTGCGCATCGTGCAGATGCCGCCCGTGACGGCGCAGTCGCCCAGCGCAATGAGGATTTTGCAGCGCGAGCGCATCAATTGGGCTTCGTGGATTTCTTCTTCATTGCCGATGCCGCCGGTCAGAATCCCCACGTCTACCCCCGATTCCGGGGGATGCTTGAGGTCGGTAATCGGTGATGAGGTCAGTTCGATATATTTGAAAAATTCAACGACGCGCTCGTCGATGTCCAGAAAGGACATGTGACAGCCGGCGCAGGCTTCCAACCATTGTGTAGCAACTTTAATCTTGTCCATAGGTCTCCTTGCAAATAGAGAATCAGCGAATGGGCGAATGATGAATCTGCGATTGGCCATCGCATTACGCCCCCTCGTCTACTGTCTACTGTCTACCGTCTACCGAGATACCATTTCCGCCAACTGCGCCAGTACTTCGGCCTCGTCGCGCACTTGCGCGGGCATAGGGAGCGCGGGCGTGAGCGGGCGTTGCGCGCCGGTCATGTCGGTGACGGTTCCGCTGCGCTCGGCCCAGATGGGAGCCGGCAACACGACGTCGGCCTGCGCCGCCAGTGCGGAATGGTAGCTGGCCTGCACGATGGTGAACGCGCCGTTGCGCGCGCCGGTCAACGCGGCATCCTCTTCCTGTTCACCGAGCAGGAAGAACTGCGCCGTCGCCCCGTTGGGGTTGATGGGCCGCAAGCCGGCCGCTGCCGCGCCCGCGCCATTGCGCGCCGGTGCAAGCGGGAGGGCGTAGACCTTGTCCGCGAGACCGTCAAACGCTGCCAGCGTGGTTGCCGTCGCGCCAACGCTGTAGATCAAGACGATCTTGCGCGCTTCACCGGCTGCCGCCACAACTTTCTGTACCTCGTCTGGCGTCACCACAAGCTGCGCTCGGGCATTCAGGTCGTTCGCTGCGTTCGCAATCACCGCCAGGGCCGCGCCTTTGTCGACTGCGCGTTGGATGAAGTAGCCGACCACGCGCTGGTAGTCCAACGGTTGCGCGTGGGCCACGACGATGCAGTCGGCGTCGAGGATGTCGGCCAGGTGCGCCGGCTGTCCGTAACCGAGCGACGGCGCGGCCGGTTCCAACGTTCCGGCGCGGCCGCCAACCGTTTCGAACAGCCGGGCGAAGGCGGACAAGGCGGCGTCGGTGGTGGCGCAGAGCGCCAGTCCCTCGGCGTCGCCGGCCCTGAGTTTCTCCGCTGCGAGTGTTAGCGCTTCATCCCAACTTGTCTCGACCAGTTGGCCGTCTTTGCGCACCAGCGGGGCCGTGATGCGCTGCCGTTCCTCGTACAGTGGCTTGAAGCGTCCGTCGGCGCACAGCAGCCCGTGGCTGGGCGCAGCGTCGAAGACGCCATCCACCCTCAGCAGACGTTGGTAGCGCGTGACCACGTCGATCTGGCAGCCAACGCTGCACTGCATACACGTCGTCTGGGTGTGCGCCACGTCTTTCTCGCGCCCGCCGTAGGCGCTCTTGGCGTCGATCAGCGCGCCGGTGGGGCAGATTTGGAGGCACGTCCCGCACTCGACGCACGTAGATTCGTCGAACGGCACATCCAGATCGGCCATAACCATCGAATTGGCGCCGCGCTCGCGAAGATTGAGCGTGTGATTGCCGACGAGTTCTGCACAAGCCCGGATACAACGGCTGCAGAGAATGCAGCGGTTTTGATCCATGATGAAGTATTTGCGTGAGGCATCGACCGGCAGCTTTTCGTAGGGGCGTTGGTACGGAAAGTGGTCCAGCCCGTAGCGATAGGCCATCGATTGCAGCTCGCAATTGCCGCTCATCTGGCAGAACATGCAGTAGTGGTTGCGCTCGGAGAAGAGCAGTTCCAGCACGAACTTGCGCAGTGTCGTCGTCTCGGCGGTCTCCGTCTCCACTTCCATGCCTTCGGCAACCGGACAGGTGCATGCGGTTTGCAGGCCGCGCATGGCTTTGACTTCGACCAAACATAGCCGGCAAGCACCCCAATTCGATAACGCCGGGTGGTGGCACAAGGTTGGGATGTCGATGCCCGCCGCTTGCGCCGCTTCCAGAATCGTCTGGCCGGGGCGGGCAATTACGGGTTGTTTGTTAATCGTTAAATGGATCTCGTTCATAAATGGCTCCTCATGAAAATAGTCGCAAGATAGGTTCTATGCCGAAAGTGCTTTTCGCAATTGTTCCACGATGCATTCTGCTACTTCGGAGACTGGCGCATCTGCCGGCCAATGGGCAAGCGCGGCGCGTTCCGTTGCCGCTGTATCTTCCCCTAAATTGGAAAGCGCTAGTTCATCAGCCGACTCAACGATAGCCAGAGCGAGTAAATGATGCGCCCACCAACGTCCCGCGTCGCCGTCCCATTTTTCGCCTGAACCTTCCGTGCTTTGCGCGCACGCTTTCTCGATTGCACGCGAAAGATAGTACGTTGTAGGGTACCCCAATGTCAGGCTGATACGTTGTACCGGCTGATACTCGCGCCATTGTCCGTTGTCATCCTGATGCACCGGGCAGATGACAAAACCCCGTCCATCAGCGTAGATGTGGATGATCACTCGTTCACCATTTTCGGAATTCATCATTGGTTGCCTCTTCACCTCCGAGCTTCAAAGTAGTTTTTTGGCGATGGATTTTGCCTGGGTGAACAACAACAGATAATCCGGCCCGCCGGCTTTGGAATCCGTACCGCTCATATTGAAGCCTCCGAAGGGGTGGATACCGACCAGCGCGCCGGTGCATTTACGGTTGATGTAGAGATTGCCCACGTGGAATTCGCGCCGGGCATAGTCGATGCGCGCCTCGTTCGTACTGTAGTAAGCGCCGGTCAGGCCGAATTCTGTGTCATTGGCGATGGCTATGGCGTGTTTCCAATCCTGCGCCTTGATAACCGCCAGCACCGGTCCGAAAATCTCTTCCTGCGCGATGCGCGCGCCCGGCGCTACGTCGGCAAAGATGGTTGGTTCGATGAAATAGCCGTCGCGTTCCACCGCGCTGCCGCCATAAACCAGGCGACCTTCCTGTTTGCCAACCTCGATGTGCTCCAACACGCTGCGATATTGGTTTTTGGAAACGACCGGCCCGGTGTAGTGCTCATACTGTTCCGGGTCGCCGATGTTGACGATGGCGCGTGCCTGCTCGACGATCTTTTCAACCAGCGCGTCGTAAATCTCCGCCACCAGGATCGCCCGTGAGCACGCCGAGCACTTTTGCCCCTGGAACCCAAACGCCGAGATGACGATACCCTTTGCTGCCGCTTCCAGATCGGCGGTCTCGTCGACGACGATGGCGTCTTTGCCACCCATTTCGAGAATCGTGCGTTTGATCCAAATCTGGCTGGTTTGGGTTTTGGCGGCGCGTTCGTGGATGCGCAACCCCACTTCCTTGGAGCCGGTAAACGCCACAAAGCGCGTGCGCGGATGATCGACTAGAGTTTCGCCCGCCACCGCGCCCGGCCCGGTAAGAAAGTTGAACACACCTGCCGGCAATCCGGCTTCCCGCATAATCTGGAAGTATTCCCAGGCGATCTTGGCCGAATCGCTGGCCGGTTTGAACACGATGCTGTTACCACTCACGATGGCCGCGCTGCTCATCCCTACGGGAATCGCTAAGGGGAAATTCCACGGTGGGATAATCGCCCCGACGCCCAAGGGGATATAGTGCAGTGTGTCGCGCTCGCCGGGTAGTTGGTACACATCGACCAGTTCGAGTTTGAGGATCTGCCGGGCATAGTACTCCAAAAAATCGATGGCCTCCGCTGTATCCGCGTCGGCCTCCACCCAGTTCTTGCCCACCTCGAAGACCATCCACGCGCTCATCTCGTGCTTGCGTTCGCGCATCAACGCCGCCGCTTTGAGAACCACCGCAGCGCGTTCCGTCGCCGGTGTGCGGCTCCAACTGGCGAAAGCTGCGTCCGCCGCTTCGATGGCCTGAACTGCCAGATCGCTCCCGGCTTTGGAGAACACGCCGATCACCTGCTCGGGATGCGCCGGGTTGGTCGAAGTGAACTGTGCATCGGTGTAGATTTCCTGTCCGCCAATCACCAGAGGGTGGGATTGACCGAACTGTTCCCGCACCTTCGTCAGCGCTGTCGTAAAAGCGACCTGATTCTCCGGCAGCGAGAAATCGGTAAGCGGCTCGCTTTTGAAGTCACCTATCTGTTTCAACATAGTCTGTACAGCCTTTCTGTCTTGCACGTCATAGCCTCCTGTTCGGGAATGATGATTTTTGCGCACCAATTACGCTGCGCAAGATAGTCTTGAAAACAAAAACGGCGTCCCCGGAAAGGGACGCCGCAATACACAGCCGCAGACCTGAGTGCCAGGTATTCTGAGATACCCGGCGTCATCGACGGTTGGCAAGTGCAGCGCATTTCCTTTCCAAGCACGGGAGGCGCAACCGTTTCCAATTGCACCCTATCGGTCTTATCCCCATGAGCCGGTCGACTTTTAGACGATAAGACTCGGAAACGCATCCGCGTATTGAAAATACTACATCATTTTAGCATAGATAAGGCCGAAGGCAATTCTCTTGCATGATCCGGTTGCTGCGCCAGCGCACGGCGAGCGTCACCGCGGCCATTTGCGTCAGCATAGCGCGTTCCTGCACGCTGTATGTGCAGCCGTCCTCGGTCTTCAACAGCAGTGTGACTTCGTCCGTGCGCGGGCCGGGTTCTACCTCAAACCCCCACTGCTTGAACAGCGATACCGCCTCTTCGTAGGTCAACTCATGCATCGCGGGCCTCGTCAACGTCCCAATACACCAACGCCGAACGCGTGCCGCGCGGCCAGACCCATTGCCCGTCGGTCTCAGTCAAATGCCGGGCAAGCAGATCGCGCAAAAAAGCGTCGTGCGTCGGGTCGTTGACCAGGTCGAAGCGGAGTTTCAGATCGGCCAGCGCTTCGTCCAGGCTGGCGTGCGTCCACGGCTTCCACAGGCCGGTGTCTTCGATCAACACGTTGGCGAAAATGCCCATTTGCAGTAGCGCGTTGTACGCGACCTGGAAATTCGGGCTATCGTAGGGTTGTCCCCAGATGTGTTGAGCGGCCTCTGCCATCACCCCGTCGGGTGTGACGACGCGCAGCAGCATATAACAGCGCCGTCGAGCAACAGACTCCATTTTACGCACGAACGTGGCGAAGTCGGCGATGCCGTAGAGCGCGTGCGAGCACAGCACCACGTCGTGCGGGGCGACGTCCGTCTCGGGCCAGTAGCCTTCGATGACCGTCACGTTGGTCAAACCGGCGGCGCTGACGTTTTCTCGCAGGAAATCCAACATCGCCAGCGACGGATCGAGTGCCGTGATGTGCTGCGCGTGCGGGGCCATGAAGGCCGTCCATGCGCCGATTCCCGCGCCGATGTCCAGCACGGTATTGCCGGGATGCCGGTCCAGGTCGGCGGCGACGAAGTCGCGGCTCGAATCCGGCTTCTGCCAGCGTTCCTTGACCGCCTCCTGAAATTCCTGGGCTTTGGCGCGCCAGGCGTAGGGATTTGGGCCGATGTTGGCCCCCACGCGCCCCCGCGTCTGCGCCTCCACCAGTTCTCGCCATAGAGATAACCAATCGGTTACAGATTGCACAGTCTAACCTCCTCAAAGAGTAATTCTCGTCCCAGAACGTCATTCCGAACGCTTTTTGTGAGGAATCTGCTCTCTGCGTTGGGAAGACCCTTCGACTCCGTTCCACTCACTTCGTTCCTTCCACTTCGCTCAGGGTGACGGCCTGGCTGCTGAACTCAATAAACCGCGATGAGCAGCCGCCCCTGCCGGTCTTGCAACACATCGATTGGCACATCGTAGGTAGCCGAAAGGTGAGCGGCGGTTAAGGTTTCAATCACAAATCCAGCCTGGAGCACGCGGCCCTGCCTCATGAGGACGACGTGATCCGCGGTCGTGGCGGCGGCGTTGGGATCATGGGTGGTGAAAATCACCGTTTGGCCTTGCGCGCGCAGGTCTCGCATCAGGCTCAGGATATGCCGCGCATTGCCGACGTCCAGGTGCGACGTTGGTTCATCGAGCAGCAGGATGTCTGGCTCCTGCGTCAACGCGCGCGCCAGGATGACCAACTGGCGCTCGCCGCCGCTCAACGCCGGGACGGGCCGGTCCCACAGCGCGGTTATGCCCACCGTCTCCAACGCGCGGAAAGCGGTGGCGTAGTCGCGTTCGCTGGGACGCTGCAACAGGCTCAGGTACGGCGCGCGGCCCAGCAGCACTGTCTCCAGCACGTTCAGGTTGAAGGCCGGCGGCTCTTCCTGTGGCACCAAACCCAGGATGTGGCTTGTTCGACGGTGGCTGTGAGATTCGCCGTTGAGCGAGATGCGCCCACGCCGCGGCGTGAGCAATCCCAGGATCATGTGCAGCAGCGTGGTCTTGCCGGAACCGTTCGGGCCGAGGATCGCCGTCACCGCGCCGGAGGGCAAATCGAGTGTGATGTCCTGCACCACGTCCGGCGCGTCCGGCGCGTAGCGGAAGGACAGGTCGTGTAGGGAAATCGCGGCCCGCGATGTATCGCGCCGTGCATCCTCACGCCGTGAATCCTCACGCCGTGAATCCTCACGCATCATCTTTTCAGCTCCAGTTTGTTGCTCAACAACAGGCTGAAGAAGACGACCGCGCCGATGAGCGAGGTCAGGATCCCCAGCGGGATTTCGCCGGAGAGCACCGTGCGGGCCAGATCGTCGCAGAGTAGCACGAAGAGGCCGCCGAGCAGCATCCCGCCGGGCACTGCCGCCTGCGCATCCGCGCCGAGCGTGCGCCGGGCGATGTGCGGCACGATCAGCCCCACCCAGCCGATTTGACCCGCTTTGGAGACGACCGCCGCCGTCGCCGCCACCGACACGATCAGCATCACCAGCCGCTCGCGGCCCGGCAGCGCGCCCAACGAAAACGCCGTCGCGTCGCGCAGTGAGAGCAGGTTCAGCCGCCAGCGCATCAGGAAGATGACGGCGAGCGCGGGCAGGACGACCGGCAGGATATGCAGCACGTCCTGCCAGGTGATCGCCCACAGCCCGCCGAGCAGCCAGAAGGTGATGTCGGGCAGTTGCTTGAGCGGGTCCGCCAGATACTTGATGATGCCGGTCCCGGCGGAGTAGAAGGCAGAGACGCCGATCCCAGCCATTACCAGCCGCAACACCCAATCGCCCAACCGCAAGCGCTGCGCCATCAGGTAACTGGCCGCCAGTCCCAGAAAAGCGAAGACCGCCGCGCCGCCTTGCACCACGGCCGCCGATCCGCCCAGGAGGACGATGCCCAGCGAAGCGCCAAACGCCGCGCCTTGCGAGACACCCAAAAATCCGGCGTCCACCAGGGGATTGCGGAAGATCAGTTGGAACGTGGTTCCGGCTGCCGCCAGCGTCGCGCCGAGGAGCACGGCAGCCAGGATGCGCGGTAGCCGCAGATTCAGCACCACGGTGCGGGCCAGTGCGTTATCACGCAGCACCGCCGGCGGGGTGAAGTAGGGGCCGGGGTAGCGTCCCAGGAACAGCGAGAGCGCCATGCCCAGGAGCAGCACGCCCGCCAACGCCCACAAGCGGCGGCGGAATTGGGCGGCGCGAGCGGTCGCCGCCTGGGTTTCAGCGGACATCGAGGAAGACCTTTGGCATAATGACCTTATCCACCGTGGCGCGATCCAGTCCATAGAGTTCATCGAAGAACGTGTAAACCTCTTCCTCAAGGTTGACGTCGGCGAAAAGATCGGGATAGATGCGCGTCGCCAGCCATGTGAAACCGAGAATCCAGCGGGGTTCGGGCGTGTTCCATTGGAAGTGATCCATCGGGTAAGCGTGCAACTCCCCGTTTTGCGTGGCGGTGAGTTTGCTCCAGTACACGTCCGCTTTGAGGCTGTCGATGACGGCCTGGGCGTCGTGGTCATACGTCATCACGACGAAAATCTTGTTGGGATCCCAGGCCGCGATTTGCTCCACGTTCACCACCGTCCAGCCGTCGGTGATCTGCGCCTCGCTGACCCACACGGGAATGCCGCCCGCCGTCTCGACCTGGAACGTCTGCATCCAGGCCAGCGCCGGGACTTGCACGGCAATGGCGTTGCCCCGGTCGGAGTAATCGACCAGCAGCACGCGAGGCCGCTCGTTTTCCGGCACATCCACCACTCGCGCCGCCACCCGGTCGAGGCGGCTCTGGTAGAACGCGATCACTTCGTCAGCGCGCGTGGGATTCCCCAACAGCAGGCCAAGGTTGGTCACATCCTGGAAGAATTGCTCCGGCGTCTCCAACCCTACGTACACCACGGGGATGTCTACCTGCGCCAGCGCGTCCCCCATTTCTTCCATGACAACGCTTTTCATCAACACCAGATCGGGTTCAAGCGCGGCGATTTGCTCCGGATTGGGATTCGCCGCCAGGCTGACTACGCCATCGACGAAATTGGGGTCCACGTGGATAATGAAGTCGCTTTGGGACGCGCTCTTGCTCTCCACGCCGATGAGGCGCGACCGGCCTTCGGGGAATGTGTAGAGCAGGTGCAACGCCATATACGGCCCACGCCCGACGACGACGATACGGCGCGGCAACCGTTCCAGGCTGACCTTGCGCCCGGCGGCGTCCGTCACCGTCACCGGGCCGTCGTTGGGGACGTCTTCGGTGGTCGTTTCAGGCGCTTGTGGGATCGCGTCGGCGTCGCTCAACACCTGGATCGCAATGAGATCGCGCACCTGGATGTTGCTGGCGAAATCCGGCAGCACCACACGGAAGCCGCCCTTATCCTGGAAGGCGACAATGCATCCCTCACAGGCGGTGACGTCGGTCAGCATCGCTTGCGCTTCGTAGCCGTCGCTGGCGGTGAAGATCAGCGTCGTGGCGTCCGCCGTTGCCCCTACCTCGGTTAGCAACGTAGTGAAGGGGACGCCTGTGTAGGTCGTTGTCTCACCGTCTTTGTTGGTGTATGCCGTCTCGCGGGTTCCCAACGCGCGCAGCGTCTCGGCTGTAAACGAGTGCTCTCCGGCAATCGCCCCGGTGATTTGCAATGTTACCTCGGTTGTCGCCGTCTCCGGCGCAGCCGGGAGCGGCGTCGGCGTGCAGCTTGCCAACAGGTTCAGTGCTACCAGAGGCAGTAGCGCTTTCCACAATGACTTCATCATTCGATCCTCCTGAATAAACCGCTGATCTCGCCAATCTACACGAATCTTTGTAGAGGAAATTAGCGAAGATTCGCGTGATTCGCGGTTAGAAATGTTCTTTTTGCCGGCGACGGGACGCGGGCCGGTGCGACGTTCACCTCAAGGTGCAGTACGCCGTCTTCTACCGCCCGTGCAATAACTGGCAGTGATAACAGCGCGTCGCGCGTTTCCGGGACTATAGCCTCATTTCGATGGGCCGCAAGCGTCAGCGTCAAAACGCCGGGTTCATACGCAGCCGTAAAATCCACCACGCCTTCCAGGGCGAACAGGCGCTCGTCCAGTTCCGCCAGCGCGAGCGCATCCCCCGTTGGTAACTGCACTACGTTGTCCCGCCGCCGCGTCACGTGCGCCAGCGTTTTGAGCTTTGTCCCGCACGGGCACGCGCCGGGGATGAAGCGCCCTACGTCGCCGGTGCGATAGCGGATGAGCGGCATCCCCTGCCGTGTCAGCGTCGTGAAGACGATCTCGCCCTCGTCACCATCGGGCAGGACGCGTCCGGTATGCGGGTCTACAATTTCAACGTACAGGTCGGCCTCGCGCAGGTGATAGCCGCGGCGGGCCGCGCAATCGACCCCGCCGCCCAGCCCCATCTCAGTCATCCCGTAGTGATTATACACCGTGCAGCCCCACGCGGCTTCGACGGCGGCAACGATAGCCTGCGGGACGTGGTCGGTGGTGAGCAACGCAAAACGCACTGTCAGCGGCTTCTGCACCGGGTAACGGGCCAGCGCTAACACCTGCGTTGGCGTCCCCACCAATCCCGTGACGCACTGCTGCGTCAGCACATCCAGCATGGCGGGCATATCCGTCGCCGGGCCGTGCCGGATACCTTCCGCGCCCATCCGCGCCAATGCCTGCGCCAGCAGATCGCCCACGCTGCCGGGCCGCGCGCAGGGCAGCAAAATCGCCACGCGGTCGCCGGGCGCGGTGAAGGTGGACATTCCCACCTGGAAAAAATCCACCGTGAGTTCCTGGTCGGCGGCGGTGAAGTACAGACGCTTGGGCGCGCCCGTCGTGCCAGACGTGTCGAGCGTGACCACGCGCGCAATCTCGCCCTGTGGGACACAGACCAAGCGCAGAGGGTCTTCCCGGAGATCGGCGGCAGTGGTGAACGGGAGGACGGCCATATCCGCCAGGCTTTCCAAGCACGGCGGCGCGTCTGCCAAACGGTCGCGGTAGAAGCGGCTGCGCTCCCTGGCGTAGGTTAGCGTCTCTTGCAAGCGCGCTAATTGGTAAGCATCCAGCGCCTCGCGGGTGAGGCGGCTCACGCCAATCTTGCGCGCAATCCAGGGTTCAAGCGGCGTCAAGTCCATTTCCTTTGGGAGTAGGGAGTAAGAAGTAAGGAGTAGGGGGCCCATTCGCACTTCATACTCCCTACTCCATACTTCCTCTGTAAAGCGCCCGTCCATCCCGCGCCGTCAAATTGTACGCGCAAAACGGCACGATTCGCCCGTCGGGGGCGACGACGTGGATGCAGCAGTCACGCAGCCGCTCCAGGTCGAGCGTCCAGGCGTCCTGGAAGGCCATGCCGGAGATGGTGAATGTGTGCGTTGGAGCGCGTTCCAACACCGCATCCCAACCACCCAGACTCGGACGGCTGGGAGCCGTCCGCTTTTGCTTGCTGCAGCACGGCGCTGGTTCGGGTGCAGCCCATTGACGCGCGACGAAGCTGCGCGCCTCTGCTGCGCCTTCCTCCGCCGGTTTCGGCTGGCAACCGCACGTCTTGGGCTGATGGCGCGTCCAGCCGAAGAGACTGCCATCCGCCAGGATGATGAAATTGCCGTGGAACGAGCACAGCGAATTTTCGCAGCCCGGTGGGATGAACTGCGCGGCTTTGACCAATCCGTCAGTTTGTGTCTCCAACGCGTGGATGACTTCGGGAATGGTGATGCGGTCGGCGTCATCCGGTATAGAGGGGATACGCCCAAAATAACTCACCGGCTGGAAGTGGACGCCGCGCACGACCGGCCCACGCGCGAGCGCAAAGCGTACAATATTGCCGATGGCGTGCGTGTTGACGCCCGGCACGAGCGTCGGCACGAGGATGACGCCCAGGCCATGTTCGGCGCAGACGGCGATGGCGGCTTCTTTTTCCGCCAGCAGTGGTCGCCCGCGCAGCTTTGTGTGGATGGCGTCGTCCGTCCCGTCGAACTGCAAGAAAACCGACGTTAGCCCTGCGTCCTTGAGAGCGGCGACGTAGGCCGGATCGCGGGCGAAGCGCAGGCCGTTGGTGTTTACCTGGATGAAGTCGAAACCCAGGGCGCGGCCCAGCGCCACGATGGCGGGCAAGTCGTCGCGCAGCGTCGGCTCGCCGCCAGAAAGCTGCACGTTGCATGGCCCGCCGCTGCGGAGCAGGCTGCGATACCAGCCTTCGATGGTCGTCAGGTCGGGGTCGGCGATGTCATTACCGGAAGACGCGAAGCAGAAGGTGCAGCGTAAATTGCAGCGCTGTGTCACTTCGAGGAGCGCGGTGCAGGTCTGCTGGCGATGGTCGGGGCAGAGGCCGCAGTCGAAGGGGCAGCCGCGATCCACCTGCGTGAACGGCGTTTCGGGTGTCGTGGGAATTTTGGGGCGCACCCACGTCTCGTACGCCGGTTCACCGCGCCAGAGGATCGTCTCGAAGATGCCGTGCGTGTCGCAGACTTTGGTGAGGTAAACGTCATCGCCGCGCCGAACGCGAAAGGCCGGGATGCGAGCCAGACATTCGGGACAGACGCTTTCGGTGGCGGCGAGGGTGGATTCAGGACCAGGAATCATTGAGGATGGCTCACTGAGGGATTAACTTTGTCTTTCACGATGCAAATGCTCCCTCAATCCAATGGGAATTGAGTTCGTCAAGTGATAGAGCCGGTTTTATGTCTGCTATTTTGCTTTGAGAGCATCCCTCGAAAACACATACAAAACTATAATCCTGGTATAGCAGTTCCATAACTCTTCCAGATAGAGGTACCTTCTCATAGAAACCTTGCGGCATTAGGTTGCCATCCAGTATAAGCTGCCAATCAGGACGAACAAAGGATAGAATCGGATTGAAAGAACCACTCTGAATCCAGACATGGAATACACCGCCTTGCTTATCGCGTCCCTGCTTCTCGTCACTTTCCCAGACAAGTGTACCGTCTAGACGGAGAATGATATAAAAAGAATTGCAGAATGGCTTCGACTCAGTTGGCTTGTTAGCGCGCTGAATTTGCATCATTGGCATGATGAGTTTCCTTTTCGATTTGCACACCCAACACGGATTTGTCGGACAGGAAATCTTTCTCCTATTCTACCACCTGATAAGGATCAAACCCATTCTCAAGCAGCAGTGTTTGCACCTTTTCGTAGACGCCGCGTATCATTTGGCCGCAGCGGACTTTGTTCTGCGGGTTGCCGGCCAGGATTTCGGCGCAGCGGATGCCGCCAAACGGCGCACCGTAAGTCTCGTGGAACCAACCCACGAGCGTCTGGAGCATGGCGTTGAGGCGCAGATCTTCCAATTCTTCCGCCTGTCCTTTGCCCGCGTACAGCCCCAGCAGCGCCGCCCCGCCGGTCAACGCGCCGCATACCTCTCCCGCACCGAGACCGACGGCCAGCCCATGCATCGCACGCACCAGTTCCGGGACCTCTTGCCCCTGCAATTCCAGCCCCATCAACACCAAAATCTGGCTGCAATAAAAGCCCTGCTGTTTGAAGCGGGCAATGCGTATGGTGAGTTCGTCCATAGGTACCTCCAGAATGGATGGAGTAGGGAGTAGGAAGTAGGGAGTAAGGGGAACCCGCCTACTGCATACTCCTTACTCCCTACTCCCTCTTCTTGCCACCGCCAAAAAATACCCCGGCCGGGCGCGCATTGTCGCTTGCTGGATCGGCTCGACGACAGCGGGATTGCCGGCCGCGCAGCCCCAGAAGCTCGCCAGGGAGCCGTGCTCGAAAATGAGGCGGGCCGTGAAATGTTTGAGCGCCTCGGTGTGATCTTCCCATAGGATAAGCGTGAAGCCGTGCGCTGTCAACTTTGCCTCAAAGTCGGCGTGAGAAAGTGCGCCACGCAGGCAACTGGCCAATGCCAGACTACGTAAATTTGTGACGCCGTCCGGCGCGCGGGCGTAGAGGTCGCTGACGATGAGCAGGCCGTCCTCGCGCAGCACGCGGCGGATGTCGGCCAGGGCCGCATCCAGATCGGGCAGCAGCGAGAGGACACATTCCGCCAGCACCGCATCCACGGCGCCGTCGCCAAAGGGCAGCCGCGCGCCCGCCGCCTGTGCCAATGGTAATGTGGGATGATGCGCGTGTGCTTCCGTCAGCATCCCGGCGGAAACATCGAGTCCCACGGCGTCCAGGTCGAACTCGGCGTGGCAGGCTGCTGCCGTGGTCCCAACGCCGCAGCCCAAATCCAGCACGCGCGCGCCGGGCGGCAGTGCGGCGACTGCCAGCGCGTGGCGTGTGAGGGCCAGGCCGCCGGGCCGGAGCGTATCGCCCGCCACGTGCCGCAGCGCGGGCTGTTCGTAGACGCGGCAAACCTCGACCACTGGCGGCTACTTGTCCTCCAACATCTTTTCGACTTCCAGCATCCGCCCCAGGGCCAGGTCTTCGGGAATCAGCACGAGGCCGCAGGCGGGACAGTGCCACAAGTCCACCGGGAACGCGCTGCCCAGGTAGGCGATCTCGATTTTGCCCTGCGTGAGTGTCGCGCCGCACCGGGCGCAAACCCACGGAACTGCTGTGTCGGAGAGCGGGGTATCGTTCATCAAAGTCTCCTGAAAAATCAACCACGAAACTGTCCCCCCGTCATTCCGAGCGAAGCGAGGAATCTCTCCCCTTCAAGGCAGAGACCCTTCGCTTCGCTCAGGGTGACGTTGGCACGTTATTCGCTTGGCTGCATCATGATTTCCATCCGGTGGCTGTAGGCATTGTGAATGTGAAAGCCTTCATCGGCGGCGGTATATTCGACCCAATAGGTGACGTTGGCGGGTTTATGGTAGGCGAGGAAGTGGCCGGTGGTCGGGTTGCGGAAGCGGTCGCCGGTGCGCTCGGCGTAGGCGATGACCTGGCGGATGTCGTCTTCGAGGATCAGGCGTTCATCGACGCGGGCGGCGACTTCGTCGGATAGATGCAAAGATATGGCTTCGGGTTCGCTCACGGTTTCCTCCCATAAGGTGGCGAGTAGGCGACGTTTGAGCAGCGCGCGGTGGTCGTGGCGCTGCGAGAAGCGCGGGCCGGGCCGGGCAGCGCGCGTGGCAAGGTCGCGCTCGTAGAGCAGGTCGAGCAGGTGCAGCGTGGGCTTGCCCTGGTCGGCGAAGAAGTCGCGGCACATGGCGCAGTACGTCACATAATCGAGGGGCTGCTCCGCGATGCGCCGCTGCACGACGGTTTGCGCCAGGTCGCGGTTTGCCAGCCACATCAGACCGCCGTAGCTGCAACATTCGGTTTTTTCGCGGGAGAGCGGGAGTTCTTCAATGGGACAGCCGAGCGTGGCGAGCACATTGCGGGCGCTATCTTGCATAGCGGATTCGTAACGGGTGGTGCAGGGATCGTGGAGCGCTAGCGGCGCAGTGGGAGCTTGTCGCGCCATTTCCGGCAGGCCAATGTCGTCCAACAGATTCCACAATGAGACGATTCCCACGTCCGGCAAGTGCTGTTTGAACATTTGATAACACGTCGAACACGCGAGAATCACTTTGGGACGCCCCAGGCGCTCGTAGTCGGCGCGGAAGTCGGCCAGCGCCGCCGCGAAGAGGTCGGTGCGCCCCGCCCAGTCGGCGGGAGCGCCGCAGCAGCGGAGCATCAGGCCGACGTTGGGCAGCCTGTCGCGCAGATGAGCGTACACCTTCTCGACGTGTTCCGGCGCAGACGCGCTGAGCTGGCAGCCGGGGAAGAAAACGTAGTCGGAGTGATCGCTGCCGGGCGCGTGACGCGCCAACGCGGCCAGCGGCCCGTTGCTGAAGGCCATGTCGCGCAGTGCGAAGTCGTGCGCCGAAGGCGGCATCCGATTTTGCTGCACCATCGTCTGGCGTGCCTCGCGGCACACCGGCGCCATGTCCAGCCCTTCCGGGCAGACCGCGCCGCACAGTCCGCACAGGCTGCACGAGTTGATGAGGGTGTTGAAGCGCCGCTCGCCCATCACGATGGACAGGTTATTGTAAATCTGCCGCACGTATTGCTTGGGATAGCTACCGTAGTGTTCCAGGTAGGCACAGACCTTCACACACTCCATGCACTCGCATTGGAGACAGCGCGCGGCTTCGGCAGCAGCCTCTTCGCGGGTGTAGCCCTGTTCGGGCGACGTCATCGGGATGTGGAGCACGGGCGCGACGCCTTCCAGGTTGACGTACAGCCGGGTGGTATACGCGCCTTCGTTCTCGCGGGAGGCGGTGAGCGAGGCTTTTTGCAGGAAGCGGTCAATGGAGAGGGCGGCGCGGCGGCCGGTGGAGATGGAGGTGATGAAGGGAGTAGGGAGTAGGGAGTAGGGAGTAGGGGGATTGTGGAGAGACTCTGCGTCCTTTGCATTTCTGCGGTGGAGGGCGCGGCCGCCGGCGAAGATGCCGTCTTGGGCAGTGGCGAAGGTGGTGGGGTCTGCGGATTGCGCCAGTTCCAACGCAAATGCGGCATTTGGGCCGGTTCCGACGCCGAGGTAGACGGCGTCGAAGTCGGCGCGCAGGGCGGTGAGGCGGTCGGCGTCTACGGGATCGTTCAGGCGCACATCCCTGCCTTGCAGCGCGGCGTCGAGTTCCGCCGTGAGCAGATCGCGGGGCAAGGTGGCCTCATCTGTCTCCCACAGGCTGCCGCCGACGCGATTTGTCGCCTCGAAGAGCGTCACGCCGTAGCCCTTGCGCGTCAGGTCGAAGGCGGCGGTGATGCCGCTCAAGCCGCCGCCGATCACGGCCACCCGTTTCCCGCGCTGCGGGATGCGAGGCGGGATCTTCCGCGTACCGAAATCGGCGCAGGCGCGTTCCAGCGCGGCGATGGTCAGAGCGCCGCCCAAATCGCCGCGATGACAGACGGGGCGGCAGGGTTGCTCGCACACACGCCCGATGATGGCGGGGAAGGGGAGGCGTTTGGCAAGAAGTTGCAAGGCGGCGTCGAAATCGCTACGGGCCAGCGCCGCTAACACGCCGCGCACGTCCACGTGGAGCGGACAGGCAGCAGTGCAGGGCGGCGCGTGCTCCTGGACGCATTGGGCTTCCAACTTGCGCAGTTGTTCTTGATCCATAACACCTCACGAAGATGCCCATACTGCAATACAATCTGAGTTTTCGAATCGGCGGATTCTAATCACTGTCGGACAGAGACCAGGCTAACCTTTTCACCGTACCGGATACCGCAAGGGTCTGAAGCAAATTAAGATTGGCGTCGTAGACACTGAGGTTTCCAACATTCCCAATTGCCAATAAAGCTTCATCCGGCGACCAACAAGCCGCGGTGACTTCACCCAGCGAAGATTCCCCATTTAAGAAAGTATCGCAATTTCCACACGGACCGGCATTGTTCTCTTGTGACGCCGTTTGTGTCGGGCTAACGTCTGCCGGAAGAATTTCCACCTGCTGTCGCACCGGATCAAGAACATAGCGCGCGGTTTTGGTAAAAAGGATTGCGTGCTTGCTATTGGGTTCCCATTGTAATGCTCGATACTTATAATAATGATAGTCATAGCAGGATAAGGTTGCTAGCGACAGAGGCTCTGTGCCATTTGCGTTAACTAGATATAAGTGACATTCATCCGAGTGCCTCAGACTATGCACTATAGCCAGATATTTTGCATTATCTGACCATTCAGCAACGCGAACCAAGCCCGGTGAAAACACGCGAGTCTCAGAGAAATCGGACAAACTCAGAAAGCTTCCGTCCTTCAAGAGAAGTGTAGATGTGAAGGGAGAAATTTCCGCTACGCGACGATTGCAACTCCCTGTCATATCTTGAGGAAAGGGGCAGGTTTTTGATGTTGTGCTAATAACGGTCTTCCATTGCCACGCATCAAACACGGTTGCATCACTGTTGCCATACTGATCACTACTGGTGTAAATGGCATAGCGCCCATCTGAAGTCCACTTATAGAAACCACTCCAAAGATATACCCAACCTTCTATTTTGGCGGCTTTCCTTTCCACCACATTGACGACCCATGTAGGTTGCTTAGTGATATAGGTGTCACCTTCAACTAACAATCCTTTATGGTCGGGTGACCAGAATAATTCATAGCCCAAACCCTCGGAGAAAAAGAAAGCATCGAGCTGATTTGTAGCCAGATTAGCAATATAGAGTGATTTTCCTTCGGACGTCTCAACTAGCAATGCTAGGCGTCCGGCGTGATATGGAGAACTCTCTCCAAGCCATAGTAAACTCAGCATTAGGAAGGACAACGCTAAAAGCAAGATTATTGGGACTGCGACTTTTGCTACTTTTAACCAGGACTGTGATTGCATAGGTTTCCCTCATCTGGTACGTTAACAACAGATCGGTGGTGGCAATCCGTCCACCAGCGTAAAAATTGTAAAAAGCTGGCGGATTGCAGGTTATGTGGCTGATTCTACACCAAATGTGTAAAACGTGATGCGTGACTTGACTACGCATCACGTTTTACGTTTCAAGCTTTGCCTGTTATTTCGCCTTCAGCCCGGCTAGGACTTTCTCCGGCAGGGCGGGGAGGGCGCGGATGCGGACGCCGGTGGCGTTGGCGATGGCGTTGACGATGGCGACGTGCGGCGAGGTGAGCGGCAGCTCGCCGACGCCCGCCGCGCCGAACGGGCCGTG
>DAIUDK010000038.1:0-36503 GCA_036845725.1 Chloroflexota bacterium | reverse complement strand
TTGGTGTTGAATATGATGGACGTGGCCGCGCAGGAGGGCATCCAGGTGGAGCCGCGTGTGCTGGAAGCCGCGCTCGGCATTCCCGTCGTGCCGATGGCGGCGACGAAAGGTCGGGGTTTCGAGGCGTTGCTGGATGCTGTGGTCGCGGTGTGGGATGAGGCGTATCCCTACAATCCGCACCGCCCGGTCATTCTGCCCGCGCACCAGACGGTGCTGGAGGAACTGATCACGTGGGTCGCCGCTTACGTCCCCAAACCCTATCCGGCGGATTGGGTCGCGTTGAAACTGTTGGAAGGCGACGACGAGGTGGTGGCGTTGATGCAGTCTGCATTGCCCGCTGACGTGTGGACGCGCGTCCACGACACTCTGCTCCAACACGAAGATGCCATCCTCGACATTGCCGGAGCGCGCTATGCGTGGATTGCGCGTATGATCCGTGCGGCAGTCGTGCGTCCGAAGCTTGGCCAGATGGGGCTGACGGCGCGGTTGGATCGCGTGCTCACGCATCCCTTGTGGGGGACGCTGGCCTTGTTGGGCGTGCTGGCGGTCGTCTTCTGGCTGACGTACGCTATCGGTTCGCCGTTACAAGGTTGGCTTGATACGTTGATCCAGCAAGGGGCGGAGGCGAGCCGCAATGGCCTGCAAGGCGCACTTCCGCGCTGGATGGTCGATTTGCTCGCCGATGGTTTGATCGGTGGCGCGGGGATGGTGGTGACGTTCCTGCCGATCCTGGTCATCTTCTTCGCCGTGCTGGGCTTTCTTGAAGACACCGGCTACATGGCCCGCGCGGCCTACATCACCGACCGCTTCATGCACGCGATGGGGCTGCACGGCAAGAGCTTCCTGCCGCTGCTACTCGGCTTTGGCTGCAACGTCCCGGCGATTTTGGGCACACGCATCATCGAGACGAAGCGCGCGCGCTGGCTCACTATTCTGTTGGCCCCGCTGATCCCCTGCACCGCGCGCATGGCCGTGGTCGCCGTGCTCGCGCCGGTTTTCTTCGGCAGGGCGGCGGTGTGGGTGGCCTGGGGACTGGTCGCCGTCAACCTGGGCGTGCTGGCGATTCTCGGCATTGTCTTCCACCGCTTTGTGCTCAAGGGGGAACAGGCGATGTTCATCATGGAGCTGCCGCTCTATCACCTGCCCAACGCGCGCACGATCGGCCTGTACGTCTGGCAGAACGTGGTCGCGTTCTTGCAGAAGGCCGGGACGGTGATCCTGGCGGCGTCGGTGGTGGTGTGGGTGCTCTCGTACTTCCCCGCCGACGGCGACGTGACGCAGAGCTACCTGGCGTGGATCGGGCGCGGCCTCGCCCCAATCGGCGCGCTAATGGGCTTGCCGTGGATGCTGATGATTGCGCTGCTCACCAGTTTCGTGGCGAAGGAGAACACCATTGCCACGCTCGGCGTGCTTTACGGCAACTTCGAGACGACGTTGCCCACGCTGATCACCCCGCCGGCCGCACTGGGCTTCCTCGTCGTGCAGATGCTCTTCGTCCCCTGTGTGGCGACGGTGGCGGCGGTGAAACAGGAGACGCGCTCCTGGGCGTGGACGTTGCTTAGCCTTGGGCTGATGCTCGTCATCTCGCTCGGGGCGGGCATCCTCGTCTACCAGGTCGGCACGCTGCTGCTGGGGGGCTGATATGCTCAAGGCGCTGCTGACGTTGATCCGTGAGGACATCTACTGCACCCCGCAAGAACTGGCGGAGGCGCTGGCCGTCCCCGCGCCACTGGTCGAGCAGATGTTGGTGCAGTTGGTCGACAATGGCTACCTCGCCGTGCCGGAAACGTGCGCCAACGGGTGCAGCAGTTGTTCGCTGGTGCAGGCGTGCGGCGCACGTCCTGGCAGCGGATTGCGTTTTTGGACGTTGACGGCTAAAGGGGTTAGCGCATGTCCGTAGAGTGCTGAGGTATAACGAAAAGAGGGCGCGAATTTCGCGCCCTCTTGATTTTGTGAGCTTCTTTGGCGGTTTAGTACATACCGCCCATATCACCCATCCCGCCGCCGGGACCACCCGCCGGGGCAGCTTTCGGCTCGGGGATGTCGGTGATGAGCGCCTCGGTGCTGAGCACCATCGCGGCGACGGAGGCGGCGTTGAGCAGCGCGCCCTTGGTCACCTTGGCGGGATCGATGATGCCCGCGTCGAGCATATCGAGATACTCGCCGGTCATCACGTCGTAACCGATGTGATTGTTCTTCTTCGCGGCCTGCTTGCGGCGTACCTCGGCCAAGATCACGGCGCCGTCTTCACCGGCGTTCTCCGAAATCTTGCGGACGGGCATTTCCAGCGCCTTGCGCAGAATGGTCACGCCGGTCTGTTCGTCGGAATAGTCCATCTTGACGTCGCTCAGGACGCTCATCGCATTCAGCAGCGCCACACCACCACCGGGGACGATGCCCTCCTCGACGGCGGCGCGGGTCGCGCTCAACGCGTCCTCGACGCGGTGCTTCTTTTCCTTCAGCTCAGTCTCGGTCGCCGCACCCACGCGGATGATGGCGACGCCGCCGGCCAACTTCGCCAGCCGCTCTTGCAGCTTCTCGCGGTCGTAATCGGAGGTGGAGTGATCCATCTCGTTCTTGATCTGTTCGATGCGGCCCTGAATCAGCGCGTCTTCGCCGTGCCCACCAACGATGGTCGTGTCGTCCTTGGTGGAGATGACTTTGTCGGCGCGGCCCAGGTCGGCGAGGGTGGCGCTATCCAGCTTGCGGCCTTCTTCCTCGGTGATGACGTGCCCGCCGGTGAGGGTGGCGAGGTCTTGCAGCATAGCCTTGCGGCGGTCACCAAAGCCAGGGGCCTTGATCGCCAACGCGGTCAGCAAGCCACGCAGTTTGTTGACCACCAGGGTCGCCAGCGCTTCGCCATCGACGTCTTCCGCAATAATGACGAGGTTGCGCGCGCCTTTCTGCACCAGTTTCTCCAGGATGGGAACCAGGTCTTGGGCGGCGGAGACTTTCTTGTCGTGAATGAGGATGTAGGCGTCCTCGATGATGGCTTCCATGCTGTCGGGGTTGGTGATGAAGTAGGGGCTGATGTAGCCGCGATCGAACTGCATACCCTCGACGTACTCGGTCTCGAATTCGAGGCCCTTGGATTCTTCCACGGTGATGACGCCGTCTTTGCCGACTTTGTCCATCACATCGGCAATCAGATCGCCAATCGCGCGTTCCTGCGCGGATATGGCGGCCACGTTGGCGATGTTTTCCTTGGTGTTGACTTCCACAGCAGCGCCTTTGATCGCCTCGGCGACCTTCTCGGCGGCGGTGAGGATGCCCTTCTTGAGCAGCATCGGGTTCGCGCCGGCGGCCACGTTCTTCATCCCTTCTTCGATAAGGACGTGCGCCAGGAGGGTGGCGGTGGTGGTGCCGTCGCCGGCGATGTCGTTGGTTTTGGTGGCGGCTTCTTTCAATAGTTGCGCGCCCATGTTCTCGAAAGCGTCTTGCAGCTCAATTTCTTTGGCGACGGTCACACCGTCGTGGGTGATGGTGGGGGAACCCCACTTCTTGTCCAACGCCACGTTGCGGCCCTTGGGACCCAGGGTGGTCACAACTGCGTTCGCCAAAACGTCCATACCGCGCTTCAGTCCCGAGCGCGCTTCACTACCGAATTGTAATTGCTTAGCCATGATTTACTCCTTATTCTAAAGAGGATTTTTATTTACTGAGAAGATTGCGAGGAATTAATCCTCAACGACACCCAGGATGTCGTCCACGCGCAAGATCAGCATTTCCTTGCCGTCGCGGGTCTTGAACGTTGTACCGGCGTACTTCGCGTAGATCACCAGATCGCCCACCTGTGGGCCGACGATTTTGCCGTCTTCGTTTTCCACCGTGACCTCGGGGCCAACGGCCAGGACTTTGCCCTGTTGGGGCTTTTCTTTGGCCGTGTCGGGGAGCACCAACTGCCCACCGGCGAAGGTCATTTCATTCTCTTCGACGGGTTCCACAACTACACGGTCGTTCAAGGGTCGAATCTTTACGCTCATGACTTACCTCCACTTGATGAATTTAGGTTTTTCGTGTTTACTTTTAGCACTCGATGCTATAGAGTGCTAATCTATTCCTAATAATAGCATGTTTGAGAGCGTTTGTCAAGCACTCGAGAGGGTAGAGTGCTAAAATCTAATGAATTATTAATACTTTGTGCCTGTTCATCTACCCTTGCGAAGGTTGCGCGCGCGCGTGGATTATGTGCGGGTTTTGTTTGAAACCTTCGCAAGGGTTTCGCATCAATGGTGCGCGGGATCGATCTCCACCACGGCCTTCATCCCCCACAACAGCGCAGGCAATGGCGCGTCCAGTTCGACGACGACCGGGTAGGCCATGTCGCCGCGATAGAGGACGCCCTGTGGTTCGATCTGCGCCACGCGCCCGGCGAACGCAGTCTCCGGCAGCGCGTCCACTTTGACCGTGACCGGTTGCCCCACGCTGACGTAGCTCGCGTCGTTCTCGAGCACATCGCGGGTGCGTACCCGCAACCGGTCGAGCGTCGCCAACACCACAACGGGACGTTCCGGCGTGACGATGTCACCGGTTTCTACGTAGATTTGCGTGACCGTACCGGCGAACGGCGCGCGCAGTTCGGTGCGCGCCAGGGCGGCCTGAGCGGCGGCGAGCGCAACTTCCGCCTGCCGGACGGCAGCCTGCGCCACCGCGACGTCCTCGGCGCGCGGCCCGGCCTGCGCCAGCGCGAGCTGGGCTTGCGTTGCGGTGAGCTGCGCTTCGGCCACCCGCACGCCCGCGTCGGCGGCTTGCGCTTGAGCGGCGAACACGCGCGGGATGGCGGCGAGGCGCGTTTCGGCAGCAGCGATCTTCTGTTCGACGACGGCGGTCTGCTCGCGGAGCGTCTGGGCGCGCTTGTCGTCCCCGCCGTCTTTGGCCCACTGCCACTGCGTTTCGAGTTGGCGCTTTTCGGCTCGCGCCGCTTCGAGTTGGGCGCGCACGGCGGCGACCTGCGCGTCGCGTCCGGCTGCGGTCCACTGAGTGCGCAGCGCGACAGCCCGTGCCATGTCACCCTCGGCGGCGGCAACCTGCGCTTCGGCGGCGGCGATGGCCTCCGGGCGCGGCCCGGCCTGCGCCAGCGCCAAACCTGCCTGCGCCGTCGCCAGCGCCGCCTCTGCCTGGCGTACAGCCGCTTCCAGGTGCGTCGCATCGAGGCGCGCCAGCACGTCCCCGGCCTCCACACGCATCCCCGGCTGCGCCAGCACCCCGACGACTTTGCCGGGGATAGTGAACCGCGCTTCGGCCCAACGTTCCGGCTCGATCACGGCTTCAGCGAATAGAGAATGAGCGAATGAAGAATCAGCGGATGCATCTTCTTGATTCGCCGATTCTTGATTCTGGATTCGCAATTTCGCCGTCATCCCCCACATCGCCCAGGCTGGCATAGCGTCCAGTTCGATAAAGACCGGGTAGATGACGTCGCCCAGGTAATCCTGGCCCTGGCGGTCTATGCGGGTGACGCGCCCGGTAAAAGCGGCGTCGGGCCGGGCGTCGAAGGTGATGTTTACAGGCTGATCCTCGGTCACGCGCGCGATGTCGAGTTCGGTCAGGTCTTTGACGCGGATGTGCAGCGCGTCGAGCGTTGCCAGGGTGACGAGGGCGCTGCCGGGCGCGGTGATGTCTCCGGGGCGGACGGCGATGTCGCTCACAATGGCGTCGAAAGGAGCCGTCAATGTGCGGTCGGCGAGCAGGACGCGGGCAGCAGCCAGCGCCGCCTCGGCCTCTTGGACAGCGGCTTCGGCGACGGCGATTGTGGCGGCGGTCGCGCCGGCCCGCGCCAGATCGAGCTGCGCTTGCAACGCATCACGCTGCGCCAGCGCGGTCTGGACGTTGGCTTGCGCGGCGGCGATCTGCGCGCCGGTTGGGCTGCGGAGGGAGGCGAGTTGCGCCTGCGCGGCAGCCAGCGCCGCCTGCGCCGCCGCTACCTGCGCGCGCGCCATTTCCTCGTAAGTTCCGAGCGCCGGGCAGATGGCTTGCGTGCTGCCGTCGGGCATGGTCACGTCGACGCACTGCATCGTGTCGTCGTGCGTTTGGTCGGCCTGGCGATAGTTGAACTGCGCGGTCGCAATCGCGGTGTGTGCTTCGGCGACGTCGGCCTCGATCCCGTTGACCTGGCTTGCCGTGAGCAGGGTGGTAGTCTGCGAGATCACGGTATCGGCGACGGACACCTGCGCTTCGAGGGCGGCGATCTGCTCCGGGCGCGCGCCGGCCTGCGCCAACGTCAGATGCGCCCGCGCGGTGCTCAACGCGGCCTCGGCCTGGCGGATGGCGAGCCGCGCATCCGTGTCGTCCAATCGCAGCAGCACGTCACCTGCGTGGACCACGTCGCCGTCGGCCACGAACACCTCGGCGACGGCGCTGCTATCCGCCGCACGCAGCGTCACCCAGCGCGCCGGTTCGACGACGCCTTCCACCGCAATCACATCCGTATCCGCCTTCACCGGCTGCAGCACCGGCTCCGTCGTCGCGCTCAACGCCGCGTTACATCCCGCCAACAACAACATTCCGACCAATAAAATGCGCCAAATTTTCATCGTATACCTCCATTCTGCGAAATGCGTAATTCGCCCATTCTTCATTTGCTGATTCGCTGATTCTTCCATTCGCTCATTCATACGCCAAAACCTCCCGCACCGTCAGCCGCGAAGCGTTGCGGGCGGGCAGGGCGCTGGCGAGGGCGCTGAGGATGACGACCACGCCGAGCCAGATCCACACGCCAAGCGTCGAGAAGCTGAAGCTGAGCGGCGCACCCATCAGCGGAACGCCGACGGCGTCGCTGAGCAGCCGTCCGAGTGGGAGCGCCAGCGCCGTGCCGAACGCCCAACTGAGCACGCCGATAGCGACGCCTTCGACGATGAAGACCTGCGCCACGCCCCGGTTGGGCGCGCCGATGGCCCGCAGCACGCCGATTTCGCGCGCGCGTTCCAGCACGTTGATACTCATTGATCCCATCAATCCCAACCCGCCCACCAGCGCCAGCAGTACCGCCATCACCATCAGCAGGGTGATGATGATGCCGAAGCTGGCACCGGCCTCCTCGCGCTCGCCGCTGACGGTCTGCGTATCGCTCACCCGCAGTCCGATGCGCTCGAAGTGCGCTTTCACGGCGGCGGCGGTTGCGGTGATGCTCTCCGGGTCGTCCTGTTCGAGCTGAATCAGCGCGGCGCCGCCTAGCCCTACTTGTCCCGTCGTCCGGGCGATGTAGGGATAAGGCGCGTAACCCATCGGCATCAGAATCCCCATGCAGACGCCGACGACGCGATAGGTACGTTCGCGCCCCATCACCTTCAACACGATCTCGCTGCCCACCGCGATATCCGGTTCCTCTTTCATAGCGAGGGCGTTGAGCACGACGGCGTTTTCGTCCTCCGGCAGCAGCCAGCGTCCGGCGATGATCTTGGGCGCGGGCACCAGCGGCGAATCGGGATTCGGCACAAAAAAGTAAAGATTGTCGCTTTCGACGCCATCCGGACGCACGCGGCGGGCGGGCAGTTGAAACCACACGTCGGCGGCGACCACGCCCGGCACGTCCAGTGCAGCCTGAATCATCCTGTCCGCACGATAGGGGCGGGCGGGGATGACCATCACGTCGAAGCCCCACCAGCGCAGCAGATCGTCGAGCGTCTGGTCGAGCGAAGCCTGCACGCTGAAGACGCCCATGAAGATCGCGCCGCCGAGCGTCAGTGTGATGAGCGTGAGCGCGAGCCGGCCCTTGCTGCGGAAAGTGTTGCGCAGGGAGAGCAACAGCGGACGGCGCAGGGTGTGGCGTGCAAACCATAAGTTCGCGCCCGAAAGCAGCCGGTCGATCCAACCCGCGCCCAAGCGTCCCTTGCTGGGTTGGTAGCCCACCCGTAACGCCGCCGCCGCCGTTACGCGCAGGTTCGCCAGGAAGGGCGGCAGCGACGCCAGTAGCGGGACGACCACCCCCACGGCGATCTGGATGATCACGGCGGTCGGTGGGAGGCGCACTTCCAGCAAGTCGAAGTTGAACAGCCCGGCGATGAAGGCGCTGAGCGCCCGCGCCCCCACGCCGCTCAACGGGACGGCGATGAGCAGGGCGCACAGCCCGTACAGCAGCGCCAGCGTCAGGTACATGCCCATAATCTGCCCGGTGCGCGCGCCGATGGCCTTCATCACCCCGATCTGCCGCTTCTGCTGGGCCAGCAGCGCGGAGACGGTGTTGAGGATGAGGAAGACGCTGAGGAACAGCGCGAGCACGCCCAGCGCCCCCATCAGCAGCAGGACGGCGTCCAGGATGTCGTCGAGAGGTAGCGCGCCCGGCTCCGCCGTCATCGAAAGCGGGATGGTGAAGCCGTTCTGTTCGGCCTTGTCCTTGACGGCGTTGATGGCGGCGCGGGTCCCCCCCTTAGTCCCCCCCGAAGGGGGGGAAGCCATCTCCCCCCCTTCGGGGGGGATTGAGGAGGGGCTAACCCGCACGTGCAGTTCATTGAACCCATACGGCTCACCGAACCACGTCAGCGTTTCGAAGGCGATGTAGCCGTAGGGCGTGCCGTCGAATTGCGCCGGAACCTGCACCATATCGTGGGCCAGCCCAGCGATGCGCAGATGCCGCACGCGGCCGCCGGGCAGCTCGATGCGCAACGTGTCGCCCACCTGCGCGCCGAGCACATCCAACGCGGAACGCTCGATGAGGATTTCGCGCTCCGGCGGCGGCCAGGCTCTCACCCCTGGCCCCTCTCTCCCAGGAGAGGGGAAGATTAAGTCCACGCGCATCGCGTTGTAGTCGCGCACGGCGAAGATGCGCAACGTCATCTCGGCGGATTGAGCAGAATTCAACGGAGGAATATCCGTTTGATCCGTTGAATCCGTTGACACCACCTGCGCGCGCACTTCGAGCACACGGCGGGTGTCGACGTCGGCGACTTCCGGCATGGCCCGCACCGCGCGCACGAAGTCTTCGTCGAACAGTTCCACGGTGCGCACGATGCCATCGGAGGGGTTGATCGCCGCGTAACTGCGCGCCATCTCCGTCGAGAGCAGCGTCCGCGCGCTCACAATCGTCCCCACGGCGAACAACCCCACCGCGATCGACAGCACGATGAGCAGCGTCCGGGTCTTGTTGCCGGTGAGGTCGTTGAGGACTTTGTGCCATCTTGTTGCAAACATCGCGTTCTCCTTTGTGAGTTGAAAGTTGTCGAACTTCAACTTTGAATCATTTCCCCATCCGCCAGCGTGATAACCCGTGAACCGCGCGCCGCCACGTCCTTATCGTGGGTGACGAGGATGACAGTTTTCCCGGCGGCGGCGAGCGCGCTGAACACGTCGAGCACCGTGCCAGTGGTCGCGGAATCGAGGCTGCCGGTTGGTTCGTCGGCGATGATGATGGACGGATCGTTCGCCAGTGCGCGGGCGATGGCGACGCGCTGCTGCTGCCCGCCCGAAATGGCCGTTGGCGGTTTGCGGGCGTGCGCGGCGATCTCGACCTGTTCCAGCAGATGCATCGCGCGCTCGCGGCGTTGGCGGCGGGTGTAGCGGTGCGCGAAATCCATGGGCAGCATCACATTCTGCACAAGGCTGAGCGTGGGCAGCAGCTCGAACGTCTGGAAGACGACGCCAACGGTCTGCCCGCGCCATTGTGCCGCTTTCTCCAGGCCGAAGCGATGGACGGCCGCACCGTCCACCCAGATTTCGCCGCCGGTCGTGCGATCCAACCCGGCGAGGACGTTGACGAGCGTCGTCTTGCCCGCGCCCGACTTGCCCGTTATGACGAGAAACTCGCCCCGTTGCACGTCCAGGCTGATGCCCTTGAGCGCGACAACCGTCCCGCTCAATCCGCGGTATTCTTTAGTGACATTTTTGAGTGTGATAAAAGCTTGCGTTTGCATTGTCGCCTCCGAGAAAACCAGAATATACACGAATTGTCACGAATTTGGGCGTTGGATTGGTGTAGATTCGTGAAGATTGGCGGTAAATTTCTCATTCACGATAAGCCCATCCGCCAGAACGATGATGCGCTGCGCGCGGGCGGCCAGATCATCGTCGTGCGTGACCATCAGGACGGTTTTGCCGCCTTCAACCAGCTCCTCGAAGAGCTGCAAGATCATCTCGGCGGTCTTGGAGTCGAGGTTGCCGGTCGGTTCGTCGGCGGTGATGATGGGTGGATCGTTAGCGAGCGCGCGGGCAATGGCGACGCTCTGCTGCTGTCCGCCGGAGAGCGTCGTAGGGAGTGCGTGGGCCACGTTCGCCATGCCGACGCGTTCCAGGAGGTGCATGGCGCGTTCGGGGCGTTGGGCGCGCGGTAGGGTAGCGGCGTAGTCCATCGGCAGCAGCACGTTCTCGACGGCGGTGAGAGTAGGCAGCAGTTGGAAGAACTGGAAGATGACGCCCACGCTGCGTCCCCGCCAGAGGGCGAGTTGCTCCTCGTTGAGCGTGTGGACGGCGGCGCCATCCACCCACACCTCGCCGGAGGTGGGCCGGTCGATGCCAGTGAGCACGTTGATGAGCGTCGATTTGCCGCTGCCCGATTTGCCGACGATGGCGACGAACTCGCCCGGTTGCACGGTGAGGTCCACGCCCTTGAGCGCGACGAACTCGCCCGCCGCGCCGCTATACACCTTCGTCACCTGGCGCAAGTCCACCAAATGGCCGTTTGTTGTTGGTGTTTGTGTTGACATCTTGATCTCTCCAAAAGAATCCATTAAAATCCGTTCAATCCGTTGACAAAGAAACGCCTTCGAGATAAAGCAATGTCAATCCCAGATCGCGGATGCGGGTGAGGATGCCGTGCAGCGCCGCTTGATCGGAGACGGGGCCGTAGAGCTGCATCTCGCCGCCCGGCAGAATTTCGAGCGTCAAGCCGCTGAACCACGTCTCCCATTGTTCCGGGATCAGGTGTTCGCGCACGCGAATGGTATAGTGCATCGTTTGCTCTGGCATTGCCTGTTCCTCTCAATTGCCAGCATAACACGTAAGGGGGTGGAGTGTCATCCGCCAGAGGGTGGAATGTGGGGGTGGAAAAACTACGATATACGGAGGGTAATGATGAGCATCAAAGACCGGATCAGTGCAGAACAGTGGAAGGTGCTTTTCAACGCACCGGGCGAACGCGATTCAATACCAGTCCAAGGACCCGGCAGGCATCCGAGCTGAGGTGAAGCAAATTGTGGCCGATGGGGCTGCAGTCGCTACGACTTTGCCGGGAAAAGATGGCTACGCACGGTGAGTTTTGGATATGGCCTGTCAGGTCGCGGCGACCAAGACCGGCGGCTTCCTGAGCATCGGTGCCAAAGCCGTCATCGATGAACAGGAGCAGGTTGCCCTGAACGAACTGGCGGTCATCTTGGGTGCGTAAGAACCGAGTGGGTTAGGGCATCGTCGGATTGTCGGTTCTGGCTTCTGGTACAAAGAGAGCCAGCGACAGAATTCCCGACGAAACAGCTTGAACAAAAACGAAAGGGTGTTTGTCCCATTCGTTTTTGTTTAGAGGCGGCAAACTCGAAGCGTTCACTCCGTTGAGATTTCCCCGATGAGCGACCACGGCCCAGTCCAGTTTATCTTCACCTGTGCCAGTCGCCCGCGCCAGTCACCTTCCGCCGGGAAGAAGACCAACTGGTCGGTGCAGGTGCGTCCCACCCAGCGGTCTGTCTTTGCATTGCGTCCTTCGACGAGTACTTCGACGATCTGGCCGAGATAGCGGGCATTGAGTTCTTCCAACACGGTGGCTTGCAGGTCATCTAGCGCCTTACGGCGGTGCTCCTTCTCTGCGCGGGGTAGATCGTCGTTCATCGTGCGCGTGGCGACGGTAAGCGGGCGCGCCGAATAGCGCGCGATGTGGGCCTTGTCCAGTTTTAATTCCGCCAGCAGATCGTAGGTGTGCTGGAACTGTGACTCGGTCTCGCCAGGAAACCCCACAATGATGTCGGTAGCGATGGAGACGCCTGGGATGGTCTCCCGCAGGCGTGTCACGAGTCGGCGGTAATCATCCACCGTATAGCCGCGCCGCATCTGGCGCAGCACCTCGTCGTCGCCGGATTGGATGGGCACTTCGATATGCTCGCAGACTTTGGGTAATTCGGCCACGGCCTGCAGCAGATCGTTCTTCATCCAGTTGGGATGGCTGGTGAGGAAGCGTAGTCGTTCCAACCCCTCGATCTCGTCAGCCTGCCGCAGCAGCGTGACGAGTGGGGTTTCCGCCGCGCCGTCGAATTCGGGCAGGTCGTAGCCGTAGCGGTCCACGATCTGCCCCAGCAGCGTGATTTCTTTGACGCCCTGAGCCACCATCTGCCGCGCCTCGGCCAGAATCGCTTCAGGCGGGCGGCTGCGCTCCGCTCCGCGCCGGTAAGGGATGACGCAGTACGTACAAGCGTGCGAACAGCCAAGTACGATGGGCAGGTGCGCGCTGACGATATGCGCCTGTTCCGAGGTCGGGAGGATCGTGTCGGCGCGGCCCAGCGCCAACCGGCGTGCCTCAGCGTCGGCGATAAGTGTCCGCGCTTCGTCCAGATGTCCGCGTTCGGCGAGCAGCGCCCACAACTCGGTAGGGTCGGAGGGCGGGAGGAAGGCGTCCACCCAGGGGAAGCGCGCTTGCAGCGCTGTCGTTGCTTTCACGCCGACCATGCAGCCCATCAGCACCAGAATTCGCTCCGGATGGCGCGTCTTAACGCGCCGGAGTTGGTTCAGACGGCCCACGGCCTTGTCTTCCGGCTGCTGACGTACCACGCACGTGTTGAGAACAATCACGTCGGCGTCTTCCGCGCGCTCGGCAGGCGTGTAGCCAAGCCGTTCCAGCCCGGCGGCGACCCGCTGCGAATCGGCGATGTTCATCTGACAGCCGATCGTCCAGATATGATATTGCATGTTAGCGGCGTTCCCACTCCTTTGTCGCCGCACGGATCAACCCCTGGACCTCAGTATCGGGGATTTCGCTCACGTCGGAGTAGACCTTACCATCAATGGCGAATTGCACGCCACCACCCGGCGCGTCTTGCAACTTGATGGAGCGTTGGGCTAGGGAGGGGATGCGCGTCTGCATCTCGGCCACAATTTCGCCAATTTCCTGCGCCAGATTGAGGATTGGCATAAGCACCGGGGCAGCGCCGGGCCGCTTGAGTTCCGGTTCGTCCTTGCGCAAGGTGCGTAACCTGTCCGTAAGTGGCGACGCAGCCGGAGGCGCCGTGAGCGTCGCTGCGGGTGGCGCTGGTGGCGTCGGTTGAGCTGGTGGCGCAATGAGGATTTCCGGCATAGCCGGCGCCGGCTCCAAAGCCTTGGGGATGGCAGACACCTCCGTGGCGACCGCGTGCGGCGCTTGCGGGGGCGTGGCAGGCTTCTTACCCGCTTGTTCCTGTTGCGCGACGTAGCTGCGGGCGAAGGTCACCACTTCTTTTAGCCCGGCGACCACATCCTGCCGCACGGCATCATTGGGCACAGCCTCCAGGTTGGGATAATGCTCCCCATTGACAGTAATCCTCCAGGCGCCATTGGGTGCATGGGAGACTGCCAACAGATGTGTCTGGCGCGGAGCGGCACTGAGGGCTGTTGCTTTACCACCCCCAGACTCTTCCGCCATCTTGCTATAACGCGCTTTGAAAATCATCGAAGCGACCCAAAACGTGATTGCAATGATGCCGATCACCAGAAAAAAAAGCGCGAATGGAAGGAGATCTACAAAGTCCAGCATTTTATACCTCCTTAAAACGAGCGAGTGTTTAAAATTACCAGTCAAACGGTCAAAGCTTTTCGTACTCTCCAACGAGATGGACGCGCCAGGTTGCCGGAAGCCATGCTTCTAAGCGGATGGCCAGGGCAAAGACGGCGTCCGTCAGCGCGAAATAGGAAGGATCATCCACCCACTCCATCTGCACAAGCCGTAGTCCGGTTTGCGCGCCGAGGCGTCCAAGCGCCTCGAACGTATTCGCCCGGTAATACACCGGGAAGGTGTCTGCCGCTGCGCGTCGGTAGATGGCGGTCACGACCGGTGTTTGCAGCGTCCTGAGTCGTGCCAACCACGCGCTCACGCGCGGGATGGGATGGCGGCGATTGGGCGTCAAAAAGAAAAAGCGCCCGCCCGGACGCAGCACCCGCGCAACCTGCCGCCAAGTCGCCAGTGGTTCGGGCAAATGCTCCAACACCCACGACGCGATCACCACATCGAATACAGCGTCGGCGAAGGGCAGACGTTCGGACAGGGTTTGACTGCGCGTCAATCCCACCGCGCGATGCTCCTCAAGCGAGCACCAGTCGGGATCGCAGCCGCACCATTGCCCGGTCATGCCCAGCCGTTCGACAACACCACCGCGCCCGCATCCCAGGTCCAGCACGCGGCTGTTGGGCGTGAGCCGCGCGGCGATCCAGCGTTGGAAGCGCGCCGTTGCGTGTTCCCATCCCGGCTTCAGAGCTGCGTAACGGCGACGATAATGTTCGAGGTCGAACTGCCCACCTCTGTGATCTTCGATAACCATGATTTTATTCTATGCCGATTGGGGAAAAGTTCAATGAAACTAATTCTCCAGCCGGGCCAACAGCGGGGGCAGGAGCACGTCCCAATCGTAGGCGTGGGCGTAGGTGCGAGCGCGGGCCTCCAACTGCGCGCGCGTGGCGGCATCGCGTGCCAGGCGGACGCACGCCTCGGCGAACGCTGCCGGATCGTCGGCCAACTGCATTGCCGCTTCCGGGCGGACGAACCCTTCCGCGCCGAGTGTGGTGGAAACGATGGCCTTGCCCATCGACGTGGCCTCGAGCAGCTTGAGCCGCGTACCACCACCGACCAACAGCGGGACGATGTAGACGGTCGCCGCGTTGATGTAGGGGCGCGTATCGGGCACGGACCCGGTGATGACAAGGCCGGGGTGCTCGCGCAGTGTGTCGAGCCTGCGGTGGGGATGGCGGCCCACGAGGTAGCAGTGCGCCTCCGGCAGGGTGGCGCGGATACGGGGCCACACCTCGGCGGCGAACCAGAGCGCGCCATCGACGTTGGGACGAAAGTCCATCGTGCCGGTGAAAACGAAGGCCGGCTGGCGTAGGTTGGCTGTTCCGGTGAAGGCAGCGTATTCGGCTACTGTAATGCCGTTGGGGATCACGAGCGGGTCGAGCGTGGGGACGATGCCCCGTAGCGCCTGTGCATCTGCCTCAGACACTGCGATGACCAGATTGGCGCGGCGGCAAACGGCTGCCTCGTAGCGGCGCAATCGTCGCCACTGGATGGCGGAATAGAGTGCAGCGGGCCAGCGGCGCGGGCGGTGCAGATCGGCGGAGCCGGCGCGTTTTTGCAGGATGTATTCGCAGTTGTGGGCGTCGAAGGCGAGGGAGGGTAGACGGTAGATGGCAGACGGTAGACGGGGGGCGGGATCATGTGTTGGGAGAAGATCAAGGTAGGGAGCCATTTCCAAGCCTTCGACTTGGAGCCAATCGAAAGCGTGAGTATCCAGCCAGTCTTGCATTTGCTGGCGGAAGGCGGGGTTTGCCAGGCGCAGGGTAAGGTCGGGGCGGCGGGTGGTGAGCAAGTCGCGCAGGCGGTCGCGGGTGGTGCGGGCGGGTTGCGGGATGATGGCAACGCGCTCGACGATGTCCGTCAGCGGCGGTGGGGCTTCGGTAGGCTGGTCGGGCGCGGCGAAGGTGAGCAAGGAGACGCGGTGGTGGGCCGCCAATCCGCGCAAGATGCCCCAGTTGCGGAGCGCCGTCCCCTGGCGGGGCGGGTAGGGAACCTGGGGGGTAAGCAGCAGGATATCGGCCATAGGCATCCCACCGTCGCGGCTAACGCAGGCGCATCCTGAGGATGATTGCGCCGAGGAGGAGGGGAAGATGAATTAGCGAAAAGAAGACGTCCCAGATACCCCAGGCGTTGCCACTCATAAACACGGCAATGCCGCCAAAAGCGTAGCTCAGCAGCATCGGCAGGCTGCCGACGATAACGGCGGCAACCACCACCTTCCACATGTGGCGGCTCAGGCGGCGCCGGGTGAGGCGTGAGACGGCTTCGGCAATAATCATCCCTGCCAGCGGCGACAGGAAGAAGATATACAGGCCTGTCAAAGGAAGGGATGGGATAAGGCTGGCGATGGCTCCGAGAACGAGGGCCACGACAGCGGCGATGATGTAGTCATAAACACGGGCGTTATCGAAACGCTGGGTGTGATTTTTACGGCAGTCGGGGCAGATGTAGCCGATGGGCGTGCGCCGCGCGCATTTGCTGCAGATTGGCGCGCCGCACTGGTAACAGCGCAGCGCCGTCTCCACTTTGGGATGCCATCGACAATATAGAATTTCATCAACTGATTCTTCAACCATACCTTCCCCATTCCCCATTTCTAATTCAGTATTCACCATTAATCATTCCCCATTACGTGGGGTGAGACGCGAGACCAGGGTGCAGTAGAAGTCGCAGCGATTGCGCAAGCGTAGAAAGCGCGCCTGCAGCGGGCTGCGTTCGATGCGCACCACGTCGCCGTTGTGCAACTCACCCTCCATACGCCCATCGACGGTGAGCATGCCGGGGATTTCGGTATTGACCTCCACTTCGATGACGGCATCTGCGCCGAGGACGAGCGGGCGTTCCAGGCTCAGGTGCGGGGCCGCCGGAATAAGCAGGATGTTGTCGAGCCAGGGCGGCAGGATGGGGCCGCCGATGGCATACGCATACGCCGTCGAGCCGGTCGGCGTGGCGAGGATCAGGCCATCGGCCACGTAGCGAGTTAGTTTTGCACCATCGATGAAGGTCTTCAGCCGTACGGTCCGCGCCTGCGCCCCGCGGCTGACCACAGCGTCGTTGAGCGCGTGTTCTTGCGCGATGCGCTGTCCATGATGCAGGAGGGTAACACTCAACATCATGCGCGTTTCGATCCAGCCCTCGCCCGCCAGCGCCCGTTCGAGGGTAGGCTGCCATTCTTCCGGCGATGTTTCGGTGAGGAAGCCCACCCGGCCCATATTGACGCCCAGGATGGGCGTGCCGGTGGATGCCGTTTGCTGCGCTGCACGGAGGATGGAACCGTCCCCGCCCAGGGTGATAAACAGGTCCGAAGGCAGGCAGGCTGTGGCGTCTTGGTCGCGGGAGCAGAGCCACGCGCGACAGCCTTGCTTTTCGAGCCACGCGACGATGGCCTCGGCGACCGGCAAAGTCGCCGGGACGCGCGGGTTGTAGATCACCGTGATGGCTTGAATAGAGGGTTCATGTGACATGGCGGTGTGGTTGTTTCGCATGGCGGATTAAGCTATCTGCCGCCGGATTGTGTCGTCGAGCAGAACCAAAGGTACGGCATCTTGTGTCCCGAGCGCGAGGTTGCGCAGTGTGACCATCCCCTGCGCCATTTCATCCTCGCCGATGATGATGGCAAAACGCGCGCCGCGCTTGTCGGCCTGGCGCAACTGCGATTTAAGGCTGCCGCTCATCGCGATCTGCGCGCCGATGCCGGCTTCGTGCAGCCGCGCCAGCAACCGGACGGCGTGCAGCCTTGCTGCGTCGCCCAGGTAGGCGATGAAGACCGACGGCGACGGCAGCACAGGCACGGGGACGTTCTGCGCCTTCATTAGCAGCACAGCGCGATCGATGCCCGCCGCGAAGCCGACGCCCGGCGTGGGTGCTCCGCCGAGTAGTTCGATCAAGCCGTCATAGCGCCCGCCGCCGCAGATGGCGCTCTGTGCGCCGATGCCTTCGGCCCATACCTCGAAGACGGTCTTGGTGTAGTAGTCCAAACCGCGCACGAGCCGGTGGTTGAGGCTATACGGCTTTCCCAGGTCATCCAGGTACGCGCGCAGCTCGGCGAAGTGTGTGGCGCAGTCATCGCAAACGTGGTTGATCATCTTCGGGGCGTTTGCGATCACCGGCTGGCACTGCTCGCGTTTGCAATCCAGCACGCGCAGTGGGTTTTTGTCGATGCGCAGTTTACAGTCGCCGCAGATTTTGTGGTGGTGGGTTTGATAGTGCGCGCGCAGGTGTTCGATGTAGCCGGGGCGGCACGCGGGACAGCCTGTCGTGTTCAACTGGAAAGCGAGGTTGGTGAATCCCAGTCTGGCGTAGATGTCCCAGGCGATGAGCATGATTTCGAGATCGGCCAGAGAGCTTTGCTCGCCGAGGATTTCGGCGTTGAACTGGTGCAACTGGCGATACCGTCCGGCCTGGGGCCGTTCGTAGCGGAAAGTTGGCCCGGTGCTGTACAGTTTGACCGGTTTGGGCAGCACCTGCATTCCGTTTTCGATGTAGGCGCGCATCACGCCCGCGGTGAATTCGGGGCGCAGGGTGATATCGTTGCCGCCCTTGTCCTTGAACGAATACATCTCCTTGTCGACAATGTCGGTGCCTGCGCCGACGCCGCGTGCAAACACTTCGGTCGTTTCGAAGATCGGGACGTCGATGCGCGCAAAGCCGTAGTCGCGGGCGACGTTCGTCACGCACACCAGGACGTGTTCCCAATAGGGTTGATCCTCCGGGAGAATGTCTTGCGTGCCGGTTAGGCGGGTAAATTTTGCCATTATGGACCTCACATGATGAAAGGATTACCAAGGCTGATTATAGGTCAGATGAAGAAGATGACAAGTTCTGATGCGTGAAGTGAAATCATGCATTCACGTTTTACGTTTTGTATTTTACGAAGTATAATGCGCTTGGGTAATCCTATGGAATAATAACCTCGCAGTGATGAGGGAAAAGGACTGGAGCGTTATGAATCTCAAAGAAGTCATTGACATCATCGAAGGGGAATTGTTGGTTGACGCCCCTGTCGACATCGATATTTGCAATGCGTGTTGTTCGGATTTGATGAGCGACGTGTTGATGTTCGTCAAACCCAACATGCTGTTGATCACCGGGCTAACCAATCCTCAATCCGTGCGCACGGCAGATATGGCCGAAGCACCGATCCTCGTGTTTGCGCGTGGCAAGCATCCCTCGGCGGAAACGCTGGCACTTGCCGAGGAATTAGGCATCGCGGTGGTTTTATCGGCCTATACGATGTTCGAGACGGCCGGCCTGCTGTATGAGGCCGGTTTGCGCGGGCTGGGTAAGCTGCCGATCGTCCGCCAACGATGAAAAACCGCTTTGCGCTTCTTAGTCTCCTGGGCGGGGGTGGCGGCCTCGGGAAAGTCCAGGAACTGATCCGGGAGATACGGGTCGGGCGCGTGATGACGACCTCGCTGTTTACGGTTGCCCCGGATGCTCTGATGAGTGAGTTGAAGGAACTGATGCGCGGGCATCACATTTCGGGCGTGCCTGTGGTCGAAAACGGTGCGCTGGCCGGCATTGTCAGCATCGAGGACCTAATTCACGCGCTGGAGGCGGCCAAGCTGGACAGCCCGGTGTGTGATTTTATGACCAGCAGCAATTTGATTGTCGCCCGCGCTACCGAGCCGATAATGGAGGCCGTGCGCCGTTTCGAGGCCACGAAAATCGGACGGATGCCGGTATTGGATACGCAGGGCAAACTAGTCGGCATTCTTACCCGTGGTGACATCATTGAGGCACTGCTGACCGCCCTTCAGGAGGTCTATGGCGAGGCCGAGCGTATCCAGGACCATCCCGATTATTTCTTCGAGGCGTTAGAATCCGATTCCACCAGCCTTGTTTTACGTTACAACGTGAAACACCTTGATTTTGCGCGCGGCGGTGACGCTTCCGCCAAGATCAAACAGGCCCTCTTGCGGATCGGCGCTTTGCCTGTCCTGGCGCGGCGGGTGGCCATCGCTACCTACGAGGCCGAGATCAACCTTATCATCCACACCGACAATGGCGGAACTATCACAGCTGACATCAAACCCTATGAGATTAGTGTCCTGGCTGAAGACCGCGGCCCCGGCATCGAGGATGTGGAATTGGCGCGCCAACCGGGCTTTTCCACCGCGACTTCGGAAGTGCGCGAGATGGGGTTTGGTGCCGGGATGGGGCTGGTGAATATCGACCGCTGTACCGATGACATGAGCATCTGGTCGGCGTTGGGAATCGGCACGCGTTTGCAGATGATCTTCCGGGTTTCTCCCGAAGAAGCCAAGCGCAATGGGAACGATTAATTTCGACTGTGGAGCCAAAGCATGCAGATTAACGAGATTGTAGAAAAGTTGGGATTGATGGTGTTGGTCGGGGAAGATAATCTGAAAGCCGATGTGACCGGTGGCTACGTGGCGGACTTGTTAAGTTGTGTGATTGCCGGCGCGAAGCCCCACGATCTGTGGATCACGCTGCAAACCCACGTCAATATCGTCGCCGTGGCGGCGCTCAAGGAAGTCGCAGGGATTATCGTGGCTGAGGGTGCAACTGTTCCCGATGCGACGCTGGAAAAGGCCGCGCAGCAGGGCGTGGTGATGCTTTCCAGCCCGCAGCCCGTCTACGAAACGGTCAAACAACTGGTCGCGCTCGGTCTCTAGCGCGCGGGGCATGGCCCCAGGTACGCGGATGCGCGAATCTTCGCGGCGCGAGTATCACGTTGATCTGCACATTCACACTGTGCTTTCGGCCTGCGCGGAAGTGGAGATGATTCCTCCGCTGATTGTCGAGGAGGCGCTTCAGAAAGGTCTGCACGTTATTGCCATCACCGATCACAACGCTACAGGCAACGTCGCGGCGGTGATGGAGGCCGCCACGGAGACGGGGCTGGTCGTCCTGCCGGGGATGGAGCTGCTGACGCAGGAAGAGGTGGACGTGCTGTGCATCTTCGACACGCTGGAGCAGACGCGGGCGTGGCAGGCGCAGGTCGATGGCTGGCTGCTGCCGTTGGATAACGACGCCGAACACTTCGGCTCGCAGTTCCTGGTCGATGCCATCGGTGATTTTGTGGCGGAAGATACCCGGATGCGCAAGGCTCCGGCTAAGGTGGGGATCGAAAAGGCCGCACGCGTGGTTCACACCCTCGGCGGCCTGGTGATTCCCGCCCACGTGGAGCGCGACGTCTACGGCCTGCTGTACGTTCTTGGCTTCTGGCCCCCCGACCTGGAGGCCGACGCCGCCGAAGTCTCGCATAACCTGCGTCCCAGCCAGGCTTATGCGCAGTATCTCTCGTTGAAGGACATTCCCATCATCACCAGCTCCGACGCGCATTTTCTGGATTGGATCGGCAACACGCGCACGGTGTTCTGGCTAGATGAAACGCCTTCGGTAGAGAGCCTGCGGGCGGCGTTGCGGCTGGGGGCGGGGCAGGGATTTTACGTCCCATAGCCTCTCTCTTTGTGTGTTCTACAGCACACGCCGTACTGCCGGAATCCGCCGGAGCACGGTGCTTATCCCCCAACTGAGCGCTATACCCCCGATGAAGGCAACGCCAAATTTGATCCAGGTGGGCCAGGAGACGAAAAGAAGCGCGAACTGAATCCAGTGCACGACCGGGTAGTGGACGAGATAGATGCTGAACGAGTTGGTGTTGAGACTGTCCACTATGGCCTGGCGGCGACACGCGAAGTGCCGAAAGGCGCCGAGCAAACCGAGCGATGCGCCGGCGCAGCTCGTCGCCCAGGTGATGGCGAGTAGTGCCTGAGTGGCTAGCTTGGGGAACCGCACAGTACCGTCGTTCAGAACGCTATAGGCCAAAAATGAGAGAACCCCTGCGACAAGCCAATATCCTCAGCGCTTCGGCCAGCCTGACTCGCGCTATCCTTCACCGGTGCCCGTTCGGTAAGATTACCTATTGACTTGACACGACCACAAGTGTATCGTCGTTAAGAATTTACGGTTGGTTGCAACCTTTCCTAATATCTCCTATAATGATTATGTGCCATAAAAACCGCCCGCGACTCTGATCCAGTCTGGGGCATCGCCCACCAACAACATCCGCACCGGGTGAGTCTACCATAGGAACCTGAGTGCTTCAATTGGAGGATAAGTACCATGACAAAAGATGTTTTCCGAGAGTTCGAATGGCTAAACGAGAGCAGTGCCAGGTTCAGTGGTGATCGTCTCATCATTGATGCCCCCGCGAAAACTGACTTCTTCTGTAACAATGGTGCTATTTCCCAGTCAGGCATCACGCCGGAAACGCTCTGCAACGCGCCATTCTGTTACACAGAAGTCACCGGAGACTTTGTACTCACAGTTAAGGTTTCCCATGATTTTCGCGACACCTATGATTCAGCGACGGTCATGGTGATGAAGGACTTTGATGTTTGGGCAAAGTTATGTTTTGAGAAGACAGACTTCGACACCCATGCGGTCGTGAGCGTGGTTACGAACTATACTTCGGATGATGCGAACGGATGCAACATTGACGGAAATACCGTCTGGCTGAAGGCAGTTCGGGTCAACAACTCCTTTTCATTCCATTATTCGGTTGACGGCAAGAGATTCTATATGACCAGGTTTTTCAATCTGCCCGTTGAAAAGACAATCAGGGTTGGTTTTGTCGCTCAGGCTCCCACAGGCAACGGTGGCGAAAGGTATTTCGAAGATTTTTCTTTAGAACATAGAACCGTCGAAAACATCCGCTTTGGTGAGTAGCTACCGCTTAAGCAAATGTGACTCTTCCTAAAAATTCCTCTGGCAATACTGGTCAAATACGATAGCCTCTTCTCTCCCTGTTGCCAAACCCGATTTTAACGGTAAAATGACGGGCGTAAGATTTTTGTAGTTGACTTGCACTTGGCCTGTAGTCACTTTGAGGTATACTCAGGCGTGTAAATGGAGCGATGAGCATCATAGTATCGAGGTGAAAACGTATGAGCGTAGCTTTTAATCAACCTTCGCAGTTTGTGGATTTAGCCCCCGAACATAAAGTCGTTTTAGACAAAATCCTCGCCGACAACAAAGAGAAACCCGGCGCGGCGATGTTGGTCCTGACGTTGGTGCAGGAGCAACTCGGTTTTGTCTCTTTGGAAATGCAGCAGTATCTCTCCAAACAATTGGGCATCCCTCTCAGCCATCTGTACGGTGTGCTGACCTTCTACTCGTCCTTCCGGATGCAGCCGATTGGACGTCACAAGATCAGCATTTGCCTGGGAACGGCGTGCTATGTGCGCGGCGGGATGACGGTGGTGGAGAAGTTCCAGCAGGTGTTGGGCGTCAAACTCAACGAGACCACGCCCGACAACCGCTTCACGCTGGAAATCTGCCGCTGTGTGGGGGCGTGCTCGCAAGCGCCGGTGGCGGTGATCGACGATGACATCATGGGGCAGGTCAACCCGCAGGATGTCGCCAAAGTCATACGCAAGTACGAATGACCATCTTCCGCGATCTCTCTCAGCATATTCTCGATATCGCTGAGAACGGCGTTAAAGCCGGCGCGACGTTATTGCACCTTACCATCGAAGAAGACACCGCCGCCGATACCCTGTGCATTGTCGTGCAGGACAACGGCAGCGGGATGAATGCTGAAGCCCTGGCGAAGGTCGAAGACCCGTGGTTTACTACCCGCACCACTCGCAACGTTGGCCTGGGTATCCCGTTTCTCAAGCAGGCGGCGGAGATGTGCGGCGGGACATTCGACATCACATCCGAGCCGGGGGTCGGCACGATCACCGAGGCTACCTTCCGGCACAGCCATATCGACCGCCCGCCCCTGGGCGACCTGGCGGGGACGCTGCTATGTATGATCGTCGGCTTCGTCGGCGTGGATGTGATCTACCATCATCGGGTGGATGCTCTTGCGGACATGGGGCGAGAATTCACTCTGGACACCCGCGAAATCCGCGCCATCCTGGGCGACGACGTCCCCTTCTCCGACCCGGACGTGCTCGCCTTCCTCAACGAGAGCTTGCACGAAGGGATGACATCGTTACAAGGGGAAATAAGTTAAGAATTTATCCAAGAATTCACCGGGTGTGGTATTTTGTGCCTGAAGACGCGGGTGAAAGGGTGTTATTGCGCCTGCGGGCTGCACCCGCAGGCGCAATAACACCCTTAAGAAAAAAAGCGGCTTTGGCCGCCCATTTCGGCACAGCGTAAAACTACGACCATAGACTAAAGATTGTCAGACTATTATTAGGAGGTCATTGTGAAAAGTTTAGAAGAACTACAGAAAATCAAAGAACGCGCGTTGCAGCGCCGCAAATTGGCCGGCGTGGGCGCGCGCGCGCGCATCGTCGTGGCGATGGGCACCACCGGCATTGCCGCCGGCGCCCGCGACACAATGGCGGCGATCTTGAAGGAATTGGAAAAGCGCGGCATCAGCGACGTGGTCGTCACGCAGACCGGCAGCGCCGGCATGAGCACCTACGAGCCGGTCGTTCAGGTACAGGTAGCCGAAGGTGAACTCATCACCTATGGCAATGTTGATGCCAACCGCGCCGCCACTCTTATTGAGAAACACGTTCTGGGCGGCGAAATTGTGGCCGAATGGCAGGTCCAGTAAGGAGGAGCTATGGCTTACCGTGCCAATGTTTTAATCAATAGCGACGCTTCCGGCGCCGAGGCCGTCTACGGCGCGTTCCTGGAGGAACTCCAGGACTTGGCGTTGAACGACGAAGTGCAGGTGTTGATGACCTCCGGTCTGGGCGGCCAAGGAGTGGAGGCCATCGTCTACCCGGATAGCGTGCGCTACGTCAACCTGACACCGGACGACGTCGCCCGCATCACCGAGGAACACCTGCTGAAAGGCCGTCCGGTGCTGGACCTCACGCAGGCCGCGCCAAAGGTCACGCCACTGCCCCCGCCCGCTCCTAAAGAGGTGCGCGTGGTGCTGCGCAACGTCGGCAAGATCAACCCCTTTGATATCGAGGACTACATCGCTGAGGACGGCTACGCAGCCCTGGCGAAGGTGCTTACCGAGATGACACCGGAGCAAGTACTCAGCGTGCTGAAGACTGCCGGCCTGGGCGGTCGTGGCGGCGCCGGCTTCCCCACCTACCTCAAGTGGGAACGCGCCCACAGCAGTCCTAATAAGCCCAAGTATCTTATCTGCAACGGCGACGAAGGCGATCCCGGCGCGTTCATGAACCGCAGTGTGCTGGAAGGCGACCCACACTCCGTCATCGAGGGCATGGCGATTGGCGCGTACGTCATCGGGGCCGAGCAGGGTTATTTCTACGTCCGCGCCGAATATCCCATTGCCATTCGCACGCTGCGCGCGGCGCTGGAACAGGCGCGCGAGTACGGCTTTATCGGGAAGAATATTTTCGGCACCGGCTTTGACTTCGACCTCGAAATCCGTATGGGCGCGGGCGCGTTCGTCTGTGGCGAGGAGACGGCATTGATGCGCTCCATCGAAGGCCAGCGGGGCATGCCGACCACCCGACCGCCGTACCCGGCGGCTTCCGGCCTCTGGCACCAACCGACGAACATCAATAACGTCGAAACCTACGCCAACGTCCCGAAGATCCTGCTCAAAGGCGGCGAGTGGTTCGCTTCGATGGGCACCGAGAAGAGCAAGGGCACCAAGACCTTCGCCATCGCCGGCAAGGTCAAGCGCACCGGCCTGATCGAAGTGCCGCTGGGCGTCACCATTCGCGAGATTGTGTACGAGATCGGCGGCGGCATCTTGAATGACAAGAAATTCAAGGCCGTGCAGACCGGCGGTCCGATGGGCGGCTGCATCCCTGAACAATACCTCGATATGCCGGTGGACTACCAATCGCTGGCGTCGGTCGGCTCCATTATGGGGTCGGGCGGCTTTGTGGTGATGGACGAAAATACCTGTATGGTTGACATCGCCCGCTTCTTCATGGATTTCGTTCAGGATGAGTCCTGCGGTAAATGCACGCCCTGCCGTGTCGGCACGCGCCGGATGCTGGAGGTCCTCAACGACATTTGCGCCGGTCGCGGTCAGCCCGGCGATATCGAACTGTTGGAACAGATGGGCAAATCCATTATGCGCGGGTCGCTCTGCGGTCTGGGCGCTGGTGCGCCGAACCCGGTGATGAGCACCATCAAGTATTTCCGCCACGAGTACGAAGCGCACATCTACGAGAAAAAGTGCCCGGCGAAGGTCTGCCGCGCGCTCATCGAGTACAAAGTCGATCCCGACCTGTGTATCGGCTGCACGCGCTGCGCCCGCAACTGCCCGGTTAATGCGATTGCCGGCAAGCCGAAGGAAAAACACGTCATCGATCCAACGATCTGCATCCGCTGCGGCATCTGCAAGCAAGTGTGTCCGGTAGCGGCGATTGATATTTATTAGGGGGGAGTGAGGAGTTAAGAGTAAGAAGTCGTCATTATCGATTGCCCACCACTCATGACTCATTACCCATCACCCATTTCTCGTTGCTTGCACGGGGAGGAAAAATATGCCTGAAAGTTCAACCCTAGAGCAGATTCTTGAGAAATACGGGAATGACCGCGAGGCGTTGGTGGAGATTTTGCGGGACGTCAGCCAGGCTGCCGGGTATGTCACTCCGGAGGCTCTGGCGACAATCGCACAGCGATTGAACCTTCCTCAAAGTCAGGTGCACAGTGTCGCCGGCTTTTATAGCCTCATTAGCCTCAAGCCGATGGGGAAACACGTGATCCGCTTCTGCCAGGACGCGCCGTGTCACGTCGTGGGCGGGCAGGAGATCTGGGAGACGTTGGAGCAAACGCTAGGCATTCCCTTTGGCGCGACGACGTCCGACAAGCAATGGACACTGTTAGCTACCAGTTGCATCGGCGCCTGCTCGGTCGGTCCAGTGATGATGGTGGACGACGAGATCTACGGCAACCTGACGCCCGACCGGGTGCGCGAGGTTTTGGCGCAAGTAGGGGGTGACGTATGATCCGCGCGACGATTTTGGTTTCAGGAGACCCTCAAAGCCTCGGACGCGGTGCGGAAGAGGTGAAACTCGCTATCGAAGCAGAACTCTCGTTCTATGGCCTGGAAAATGAAATTGAGGTGGGCTTCGGCGGCGGAACGGCGCGCACCGAGATGCTGCCTACCGTCAGCCTCTACCCGGAAGGCGTGATCTATGGCCCGGTCGAACCGGCGGACGGCGCGCTGATCGTGGAGGAACACCTCTACAAAGGGCGCATCGTCGAACACCTGCTCATCCCGCCCGATGCGTTGGTAAGCGGGCATATGGCGCCCCTGCCGGCCGGCAAAGAGGGTAAACGCCACGCCGAAAAGCGCGTCGTCTTGCGGCGCGTCGGCGTGATTGATCCTTACAGCATTGAGGACTACGTGGCCTACGATGGCTACTTTGCCCTGGGACAGGCGCTCACCACCATGACACCCACGCAGGTGATGGACGTCGTCCGCGAATCCGGTCTGCAAGGGCGCGGCGGCGCGGGCTTTCCGACAGGTCTCAAATGGTCGTTCGTCGCCAGCCGTCCGGAAGAAGTCCGCTACGTGGTCTGCAACGCCGACGAATCCGAGCCGGGCACGTTCAAGGATCGCATGATCCTCGAAGGCGACCCGCACGCCGTCCTCGAAGGGATGGCGCTGGCGGGGTACGCGGTGGGCGCGCGCGAAGGCTGGATTTACATTCGCGGCGAGTACGCCCTCTCGAAGGAGCGCCTGGAACAGGCGATTCACCAGGCTGAAGAACTCGGCGTGCTCGGCGACGATATTATGGGCAGCGGCTTCTCGTTCCACATCCACGTCCATGCGGGCGCGGGGGCCTATGTCTGTGGCGAGGAAACGGCTTTATTGGAAAGTATGGAGGGCAAGCGCGGCATCCCGCGCATCCGCCCACCGTATCCCACCGTCTACGGCTATCACGGGATGCCCACCGTCGTCAACAATGTGGAGACGCTGGCGAACGTCCCGCCGATTGTGCTCAACGGAGCAGAATGGTACCACGCGATGGGCACCAAGCGCAGCCCCGGCACCAAGGTCTACACGATTATGGGCGATGTGCAGAACACCGGCCTGATCGAAATGCCGATGGGCGTCACGCTGCGCGAAGTGATCGAGATTTACGGCGGCGGTATGAAAGAGGGCAAGACCTTCAAATGTGCGCAGACCGGCGGTTCATCCGGCAGCATTATCCCGCCGGACTTTTTGGACACGCCGATGGATTTCGCGTCGATGGCCGAAAAGGGCGGCGGGCTGGGTAGCGGCGCTCTGCTGATCTGCGGGCAAGATACGTGCATCGTCGATCTGGCGTCCGTTTTGCTGCGCTTCTTCAAGACGGAATCGTGCGGCAAGTGCACGCCCTGCCGGATGGGAACGACGCGCCTGTTGGAGACGTTCGACCGGTTGCGCGTGGGCCAGGGCAAGCCCAAGGACCTGGCGGTGATGGAAAGCGTCGCGCAAAATATGTTCAAGACCTCGTTCTGCGGTCTGGGTCAGGCAGCCCCGACCCCAGTTTTGACGGCGCTGCGCTTCTTCCACGACGAGATTGCCGCCCACCTTGAAGGCTACTGTCCTACCGGTGTCTGTGCAATGAGTAGCGATGTCACAGCGACGCCCTCGATCCACCACAACTATTTGTGAAGGTAGCGTTGTAGAGTTCCTTACTTGTGTTAAAATAGTCGGGACATTCTAAATAACCTTAAGCGTTTCCGAGTCTCATCACCTAAAAACTAACCGTTCATGGGGATGAGACCGATAGGGTGCAACGGGAAACGGTTGCGCCTCCCGTGTTTGGAAAGGAAATGCGCTGACCAGGTTTTGATGGAGAGGATGTCGCTGCGCAACTTGAAGCAACCGGCAATGCTAGTCTTGTAACCGGCAGACGGGTCTTGCTTATCAAGCGGTGCAGCGTATCCTGAGCCTGTGAAAAAATCTTGTCAAATTGAGTTTCAATTGGAGCAATTCCTTTTCAACCCGTTTAACCTTAAGGAGTTATTATGTGCGAAATACATTTGACCATTAATGGGCGGGCGGTCACTGCACAGTCCGGCCAAACCGTGTTAGCAGCCGCCCAAAACGCAGGGATAGCGATCCCGACGTTGTGTCACCACCAGGATTTGACGCCCACCGGCGCCTGTCGCCTGTGCGTCGTGGAAGTCGAGAAGATGCGCGGCCCGGCGACGGCCTGTACACTGCCCGTCGCCGATGGGATGGTCGTCCACACCAACACCGATCAGATCGTCACCCTGCGCAAATTTGTGCTCTCGATGCTGCTCAGCGATCATCCCAACGACTGTATGCGATGCGAAGTGAACGGCGATTGCGAGCTGCAACGGTGGGTCTACGAGTACGACGTGGCATGGCCGGAGCACAGCGGCGCGCGTCACAGCCGCCCCATCGACTCCGATCCTAACCCGGTCGTGTTCGTGGACATGAACAAGTGCATCCTCTGCGGACGCTGTGTGCGAACCTGCACGGAAATCCAGGGCTGCGACGTGTGGAACTTCTCCGAGCGCGGTTTCGACACGCTCGTCGTGGCTGGCGCGCACCAGACGATGCTCGACGCCGGTTGCGAATCGTGCGGCAACTGTGTGGCCTACTGCCCCGTCGGCGCGCTGTTCGACAAACCGGCCATCGGCTGGGGCCGCGAGGCGTACCAGACGAAAGTCCGCACCACCTGCAACTACTGCGGCGTCGGCTGCCAGTTCGACTTCAATGTCAAGAACGGCAAGATCACGCGCGTGACCTCGGTCAAGGACGCGCCAGTCAATGGCCTGTCGCTGTGCGTCAAGGGCCGTTACGGGTGGGACTTTATCCAGCGCGACGACCGCCTGACCACGCCATTGATCCGCGAGGGCTGGCAGAAAGCCGATGGCAAGTGGATGTTCACCGGCAAGAAGATGGTGACGGGGGAGGACCCCCGCGCCGACTTCCGCGAGGCGACGTGGGACGAGGCGCTCGACCTGCTCGCCGGCAAGCTGGTGGAATACCGCGATACGACCGGCCCGAACAGCGTGGGCTACCTCACGTCAGCGAAGTGCACCAACGAAGAAAACTACCTGATGCAAAAGATCGCTCGCGCGGTCGGCAAAACGAACAACGTCGATCACTGCGCGCGTCTCTGTCACGCCTCCACCGTCGCCGGGCTGGCGACCAGCTTCGGCAGCGGCGCGATGAGCAACACGATTGCGGACTCGACCGCAGAATCACAGGTCATTTTCGTCATCGGCACCAACACCACCGAACAGCATCCAATCATTGGCACGAAGATACGCAAGGCCGTGCGCGAGCGCGGCGCAAAGATCATCGTCGCCGACCCGCGCCGTATCAGCCTGACGAGGCTGCCTGGCTGCCTGCACCTGCGCCAGCGTCCCGGCACCGACGTGGCCCTGGTCAACGGTTTGATGCGCGAGATCATTGTCAACGGCTGGCAGGATCAGCCGTATATCGACGAGCGCACCGAAGGCTTCGCCGAGATGAAAGACTTGGTTATGAAGTACACGCTCGAAGAGACGGCAAAGATCACCGGCGTCCCGGCGGAGAAAATCGCAGAGGCCGCCCGCATCCTGGGCACGTACAGGCCCGGCGCGGTCTTCTGGGCTATGGGCATCACGCAGCACACCACCGGCGTGCTCAACGTGATGTCGCTGGCGAACCTGCAAATGCTCCTGGGGAATATGGGTGTGCGCGGCGGCGGCGTCAACCCGCTGCGTGGTCAAAACAACGTCCAGGGCGCGTGCGATATGGGCGGCTTGCCCAACGTCTACTCCGGCTACCAGCCCGTCGCGGCGAACAAAGAGAAATTCGAGCAGGCGTGGGGCGTCACCGGCCTTTCGGACAAACCTGGTCTGACGGTGGTGGAGATGATGAATGCGGCGCACGAGGGATCGATCAAGGCGCTGTACATCATGGCCGAGAACCCGATGACCTCCGACCCGGATCTCAACCACGTCAAAGCGGCGTTGGAAGATATCGAATTCCTGGCCGTTCAGGACATCTTCATGACCGAAACGGCGAAGTTCGCCGACGTGGTCCTGCCCGGCGTCACCTTCGCGGAGAAAGAGGGCACGTTCACTAACACCGAGCGCCGCATCCAGCGCGTGCGCACCGCCGTGGAAAGCCCCGGCGTCGCCCGCCCCGACTGGGAAATCCTCTGCGACGTGGCCACACGAATGGGCTATCCGATGTCGTACAACGGCCCGGCAGACGTAATGGACGAAGTCGCGCGCGTCACGCCGTCGTTCACGGGCGTCCATTTCTGGCGGTTGGATCGCGGCGAGCAGCTCCATTGGCCCGTCAAGGCCGATGATCATCCCGGCACGCCGATCCTACACATCGGGCAATTTACGCGCGGCAAGGGCCTCTTCAAAGCGATCGATCACATCGAGCCGCGAGAAGCGCCTGACGCTGAGTATCCCTTCACCATGACGACGGGCCGCGTGCTTTACCACTGGCACGGCGGCGAGCAGACGCGCCGTTCCGAGAGCCTGATGGCACTCTATCCCGAAGCCCTGTTGGAGATCAGCCTGGAAGATGCGAGCCGCATGGGCGTCGTTGAGGGCGACATGCTTAAGATCGCCTCGCGACGTGGTGAATTCCTCGCCAAAGCGCAGATCACTGACCGCGTGGAAGAAGGTCTGGTGTTCGGCACTTTCCACTTCCCGGAGGGGAACGCCAACTGGGCCACCGGCGCGTTCCTTGATCCCACCGCCAAGATTCCTGAGTACAAGGTCACGGCGGTAAAAGTAGAAAAAGCGTAACGCATCCCGAGGTGCGATGCACTTGTAAACGGATGTCCTCATCCGCCAAGTGCATCGCACCCTTTCAAAGTGCTCGTTCCGACAACATCGTACGTCTCACCCCTCACATTAGCGTTAGCCGTTGCAGCGGACGGTGGTCCGTTGCCAGGTTCCCCTGTTACCTTTCTTGTTCAACGACGACATAGTTCATGGATATATCGAAAGTTTCTTTCCGGAAGATTTGATACAGCTTTTTGCGTAAGGAGGATAATCTATGAAAACCCGTTCCGATCACAGAGGGCATTTTGCCCTGCTTGCATTGGTGTTGGCGCTGACGATAGGCTGCCAACTGTTTTCGCCAACGGCGACCCCCATCCCCCCCACGGAGACGCCGCCCACTGCCGCCGTTGAACCGCCCACCGCCGAACTCACGCCGGAAACGCCGGTCACACCGCCCTCTGACATCCCGTCGGTGCAGCCGAGCGCCAAATCGGTCTTCGCCGCGTACAATCCGCAGCCGGTGAATGTTACCCCAGCACTGGACCAACCCGCCATCGCCCCCGACCTGAGCAACGTCCACGTGCCCATGCCGCTGTCGGCGGATCAGCTCGCGCGCCTGGCCCGCGATGGCATCGCCGCCAGCCCCGGCTTGCAGGAGAAGGAATTCTTCACCGTTTACGAGAAGGCGCGCTACGCCAACGTCCCCATCTTCATCACCAGCGACTCGCTGCTGCACGTCTATCACCTGATGTTCGATAAGACGCTGCGCACCGCCGAGGTCGAATATTTCTATCCGCTGCTGCAATCGCTCAACCGCGCGTTGATCGTCACCGCCGACGCGCGGTACCAGCAATTGCGCGGCACGCCGTGGGAGGATGCGGCGCTGCGCACCGTCGCCTTTATCGCCGTGAGCGGCAAGCTCGCCGACGCCGAGTTCCCTATCCCCGCCTACGCCGCCGAGTTGACGGAAGCCGAAATCGCCAATATTGAGTCCGCCGCCGGTATTTTGCCCTCCCCGCTCTTCCCCGGTCTGGACTTCGGTGAGGACTACACCCAATACATCCCGCGTGGGCACTACACCCGTAGCGACGCGCTGAAAGCCTACTTCAAAAGTATGATGTGGTACGGACGGATGACCTTCCGCCTGAAGACGGACGACCCTGACGTGGGCCGGGCCGAAACCCGTTCCGCGCTGCTGCTGGTGCAGGCATTGCGCAGCACCCAGGTGGGGCAGCGCCTCGCGCTGGACGTGTGGGCCGACCTCTACGATCCCACCGCCTTCCTCGTTGGGCGCAGCGACGACCTCACCGCGCTCGATTACATCCCGGTGATCGACGCCGTCTACGGCGAAAATCCCGCGGTGGCGACACTCACAGATGACGCCAAACTCGACACCTTCATCGCCGCCACCGACGCGCTGCCCGCGCCGTGCATCCTCGGCCTGGTCATCGCCGTTACAGACGACGAGACGGCGCAGACCAAGGGCCTGCGCTTTATGGGTCAGCGTTTCGTGCCGGATGCCTATATCTTCCGCCAGCTTATCTACCGCAATGTGGCCATTACCAACGGCCAACGCCGAGGGCTGCCCAAGGGCCTGGACCTCTTCGCCGCGATGGGATCGGAGCGCGCCTACGAGTTGCTGGATGCGATGGGCGACACCGGCTACATCAGCTACACCCTGCAAATGGACAAGATGCGCGCCTGGACCGGCAGTCTTACGGAAAAGGATTGGACGGAGACGGTCTACAACGCCTGGCTCTACACGTTCTACCCGCTCATCGAAGCGCCCGGCCCAGGCTATCCCACCTTCATGCAATCCACCGCGTGGCGCGATAAGCAATTGCACACCGCTTTGGGCAGTTGGGCGGAACTGAAGCACGATACCATCCTCTACGCCAAGCAGACTTACGCCGAAATGGGCGCCGGCTGGATGCCTACCCCGCCCGATCCGGTTCCGGCGCGGGGCTACGTGGAACCGGTTCCCGAGTTCTACGCCCGGCTGGCGGCGCTGGCGACCATGACCCGTGAAGGACTGGCCTCCCGCAGCCTGCTCGGCGAACAAGACGCCGACAGCCTGACGCGCATCGAGAATCTGGCGCTGGCGCTCAAGGCGATGGCGGAAAAACAACTGGCCGGTATCCCGCTCACCGAAGAGGAACACCACCGCATCCGCTACTACGGCGGCGAGTTGGAGCATCTGGTGATGGCGTCTGCCGATGCGCCGGAGGGAGAGACTGGCGCTATCCCCTACATGGACGAGGATCCGCAGGCCGCCGTTATCGCCGACGTGGCCACCGATCCCGATCCCGACAACGATGGCATCCCCAATCCCACCGTGTTGGAAGTGGGCGTCGGGCGCATCAACGAGATCCACGTCGTCGTCCCGCTGGTCGAAGAGGACGGCAGCCTGCGTCTGCAAGTCGCCAGGGGCGGCATCTTCTCGTACTACGAGTTCCCCTGGTCCGCCGAAGACCGTCTCACCGACGAGAAGTGGCAGGCAATGCTAGACGACGGCACAGCGCCGCCGCCGCCCGACTGGATCGAGAGCTTCTACACGTCGGAAGGCGAATACCACGACTTGCAAACCGCGCTCTACCGCTTCCAGCGCGGATGGGTCAATGCCGTTTTCTACCTGGATCCGCAATACGTGGCGTCTGACTACAACCGGTTGGCGAGCGGCGCGGCGCTGGACTTCATCAACGCCGAAATCGCTGCCTTGCGTGCGGAGAAACACTTCGAGGGGCGGCAATGGGTGGGGACCACCTACCGCTCCTTCGATCGGCAATCCGCGAACCTGGCCGTGGTGACGGTGCGGGAGACCTGGCAGGACACGCTCTACGCCTACAGCCGCGCCGAGCATCCCGCCGAGACCGGCGACGAGGGCGATATGCAGGAAATCGGCGCGCGCGGTCCCTACACTGTGGACGTGACTTACACCCTGGAGCGCACCGGCGCAGACTGGGTCGTGACGCGCATCGTCGTCGCCAATGCGCGCCCCGCGTGGTGAGTATCGTGCGACGGCTGCTTCTCGTTGTGCTGCTATCCCTGGCAGTGCTGGGGATGGCGCCCCTGGCCCACCTGCCGCGCCCTACGCAGCAGGTGGGCTTCGCCTGCGACCGGCAGGCGTGCCGGGCCGTTGAACCGTCTGTGGGCGTCGCCAGTGTGCCCTTTACTGAGGGCGCTATCGACCTGACCGGTGACGGCGTTCCGGAGACGATCTTGCGCGAGGGGGAGACCCTGCGCGTCTTGCAAGATGACGTCGAGATCTGGCGTAGCGATCCCGCGTGGCGCGTGGTGGATGTGGCTCTCGGCGATCCCAACGATGACGGGCGCTACGAAATCCTGGCGGCGCTCTGGAAGCCTGACGATACAGGCGTCCTCACCAGCCATCCTTTCATCATCGGCTATCGCGGTGGGGCGGTCAAGGTGATCTGGGGCGGTTCCGCCGTAACACACGGCATCCACGAGATCACGCTGGCGGACGTGGACGACGATGGTGTGGAGGAACTGATCGTGTTGGAATCGGCGCAGCCCGGCGATGGGCCGGACGTGACAGAACGCACGCTTTCTGTTTGGGACTGGCACGGCTGGGGCTTCAACCTACGATGGCGGAGTGAGCCGGGGCGTTATCGAAACCTGAGCCTGGCAGAGGACGACATCATCGTGGTGACTGTGGAAAAATGAGCTTGCGGAGAATTTTCCCTCCCTCCTTTAGTTTCCCCCGGAGGGGGAAGATAGTGTGATGGACTAGGCTCCCTCCCATGGGGGGACTAAGGGGGGGAGAGCGCCGGGTACGTTTGTTTTCTTCGAAGATAGGATCATAATAGAGGGTGTAATGGTGGCAGTATTCTGCCCACCATTACACCCTTTATCTTGCCGCTTTAGCGGCCTTTTCTGTGAGGAGGTTACTTTGGTCGATACCCTGGTCGTACAAACGCGTTGCGTGCGTGAGGCGTGTTTTCAGACAGAAGCAGCCCTGATGGCCGAACTGGCACAGGGACAACACCCAACGCTGCTTTACATTGGCTGTTCAGATTCACGCATTTTGCCTTCGCACATCCTGGATGCGCATCCTGGGACCGTGTTTGCCACGCGCAACATCGCCAACATCGTGCCACCGTATACAGCGATGCAACAGGGCGAGACGGCGGTCGCCGCTGTGCTGGAATATGCGGTACTGCACCTCAAAGTCGCGGATATTGTGTTGTGCGGGCACAGTTGTTGCGGCGGGATGCAGGCGCTGGCGCACGTCGAGGCGTTGGAACCGGGGTTACGGCGCTGGTTGCAGTACGCGCAAGATGCGCAAACGCGCGTTCCGCCTGAGGTTGCCGACGCCGCCCGTTTGGACGCGCTGATCGAGGCGAACGTGCTGCTGCAACTGGAACACCTGCGCAGTTACCCCTTTATCGCGGAAGCCGGGCGCGCGGGGACGTTGCGCTTGCACGGCTGGGTGTACGATCTTTCCAGCGAGCGGGTGCGGGCTTATGAAGCCGAGTCGGGCTGTTTCGTCGAGGAAGCGCCGTTCGGCGCGTGACTTTCCTATGACGACAGACCTTGCATCTCCCATTCAACTTCCCGAAAATTATGCTGAAGTGTTGTACTGGAAGCTTTCGCACCACAAAACGCTGCTCGTGGTGTTGAACGTGGTTGGGCTGGCGCTGATGGGCCTGGCACTGCCACTGTTTTTCGCCTGGGCGCGTTTGTGGCAGCCGAGAATCGAAACCTTGGAAGTACGCATCTTGCAAATGGGGGCAGTGCTCATCGCGGTTGTTTTGACCATCGTGCTGCATGAGCTGGTTCACGGCCTGGCGCTGCGAGGCTACGGCGCGCGTCCGAAATACGGCGTGCTGTGGAAAGAAGGAATGTTCTACGCGACCGCAGCCGGTCATGCTTTCCGCCGCAATGCCTACATCGTCATCGCGCTCGCGCCGCTGGTGGGGCTGAGCCTGGTGGGAATGGCGCTGTTGATGCTTCCGCTGCCGGGGTGGCTGGCGTGGATCGTCGTCTTTTGCACGGCGCTCAACGTGGGCAGCGCCATCGGTGATATGTGGTTGGTGCGCGTGGCGTTGGGGTATCCTTCCGCAGCCTACGTGGTGGATGAAAAGGACGGGCTGCGGGTGTTTATGCCGGAAGAGTCTGCCGCGTGAAAAAAACTACAGTAGCAAAATTAGCTAGAGAGCAACTCCTCGAGCCCCGCTAG
>DAIUDK010000037.1:5541-37061 GCA_036845725.1 Chloroflexota bacterium | reverse complement strand
CAACTATATCCCTAAAGGGGGCGCGGATGTTTTTGGTGCCCCCTGTCTCGCCTGGCCCACCGCAGCTCAGACAGCATTTACTTATGCGGCCAGCATTTGGGAGACGTTGATCCACTCTTCTGTCCCGATTGTTCTCCAGGCTTGCTGGACCGATATGGGCACGAGTTATCTTGGCTATAGCGCAATCGATAACTATGAGCACGATTTTACCGGTGCACCCCTTCCCCATACCTGGTATCCTGCATCGCTTGCCAATGCCCTGACCGACAGTGATTTAGAGCCGAGTCGTCCAGATATACATCTATCGTACAACAAAGCGATGCATGACGCTAAACAATGGTACTTTGGCATCGATGGCAATACCCCGTCCAATCAGTATGACTTCGTCAGCGTGGTCTTGCACGAAATTGCTCACGGGCTTGGTTTTGCCGGCACGATGTCGGTCTCCGGTGGATCGGGAAGTTGGGGTGAGGAAACGCCTTATCCTGATATTTATGACCGTTTCACCAAAGATGGCAGCGGCAATGCTCTGCTCAATACCACGCTCTACCCCAACCCTTCGGCGGCACTAGGAACTGCGCTGACCAATAACAACGTCTGGTTCGATGGCCCTCACGCCAACGCGGCCAATGGTGGACGACGGGTTAAGCTGTACGCGCCTTCTTCCTGGGAACCCGGTTCCAGTTATTCGCATCTGGATTATGCAACATTCAAGAATACGGAGAACTCCCTTATGGTATACGCGTTGAGCTTTGGCGCATCGAACCATAGCCCCGGCCCGGTAACGATGGGCCTGCTCCGCGACATTGGCTGGTCGCTTTTCATCGCAAATACGCCACCTGTGCTCGCCAGCTTGCCGGATCAGCCGCTTGCGCCTGGTGAGAGCAAAAGCAATGCCATCAACTTATGGGCGCATGCTTCCGATGCTGAGGACATTGACACCGACCTCACCTTCACCATTACCAACTCGCCACCGCTCACCGTTGGGGTGACGATTCGCGATAACCAATACATCGACATCAATCCGACCGATAGCTTCACGGGTATCTTCCCGGTCGTCGTCGAAGTGACGGATACCGGTGGGCTGACGGATACCGGCACCTTCACGATCACGGTTGCGGAATCTGGGACTTGGTATCTTTATTTGCCTCTAGTACTTGATTGTTGCCCTGTTCTGCCTGCCTTGCAATATCAGCAACCCGGATGGTAATGGCATTTACACCCTCCAGTGGACGACTTTCACCAAGACACCGTCCCAGTAAGCGGCGAACATTGTATAAAGCTGTTGCGGGCGCATTGCGCCCGCAACAGCTTTTTTTATAGAACCTCCCACGGATCGCTCTCAGGATCGAGATAGACCGTGATCCGCTCGAGCCGTCCCGCGCCATCCAGCGCTACCGCGACGAAGCTGACATGCCAGGCGGCGTCATCGGCCTCGTCCGTGCCCTGCTCACTGAGATAGCGCCGGGCGACGGCTACCATGCGCGCGAACTTGCGCGGCGTGAGCGATTCCTCGGGGCTGCCGTAGACACCAGCGTTGCCGCGACCTGTCCCTCGCCGCGTGCGCACCTCGACGAAATACCACTCGCCGGCCCGTTGCGCGATCAAATCTACTTCGCCTTCGGGGCAGTGCCAATTCTGCGCGACGATGGTGAATCCACGCTGCTGTAACGCCTCGGCGGCGAGCCCCTCACCCCGCCGTCCCAATCCGACTTTCCCTTTGGCCATGACCTCATCCTATAGTCGATTGCCTTTCCCGTCAAGCGTGGTATGATCCTGGGGTGATTGACCCGATGCTCTACAAAAGGCTTATGATGTTATGAAACGCTGGTTGCAGTTGCTCGAATGGCTGATTTTCATCGGCTTGATTGTTTTCGTCATCATTGGCGCGCAGGCGCTAGGACATAACCAAATTCCTGCCCGCGAAGTGACGGTAGTAGTTACCCCAACACCGTCCGATCTTTCCATTACTTCTACAGCAACAGCAACACTTACCCCAGTGCCGCCTACCGCTACCCCGCCCCCCGTTCCGCCGACATGGACACCGACTGCCCGGCCCACGAAAACGCCGCGGCCAACCTCGACACCGTCTCCGACTCCGACCGTGCCGCCTATTGTGTTGCCGATTGCTGCGACGCCGATGTATACCACAACAAAGGTGGTCACGTCGCCTTTGGAGCAGCCTACGCCGATGCCGCTGATCGGACAGCCGAAGGGTACAATCAACATCCTGCTGCTCGGCAGCGACCGCCGGCCCGGCGAGGACGTGGCGCGCACCGACGTGATGATGATCGTCTCGATTTTCCCGGATGTCCCCTCCGTCAGCATGATCTCGGTCCCGCGTGACTATTACGCCTGGATTCCCACGTGGGGGCTGGATAAGATCAACACTGCTTATCTGCGGGCAAGGACGACCGGCTATCCCGGCGGCGGGCCGGCGCTGATCAAGGCGACGGTGGAGTACAACTTCGGCCTGCCGATTCACTATTACGCGATGGTGGATTTCAACAGCTACCGCAGCATCGTCGATGCTGTGGGCGGGGTGGATATCGTCGTGGAGTGTGGTTTCCACGACACTTACCCCGACGACGAGTCGCCCATCGGCCAAACGGACATTGATCTGGAGCCGGGCGTGCATCACCTGGATGGCAAATATGCCCTGTGGTACGTGCGCTCGCGCTGGAACACCTCCGACTTCGACCGGCATCGCCGCCAGCAACAGGTGGTACGGGCCATTCTAGAAAGCGCGCTCAACCAGAATATGCTCGCGCGCATCCCCGAGCTGTGGGGCGTGTATCAAGAATCGGTGGAGACAGATATGGGATTGCCCGAAATGCTCTCCCTTGCACCCGTCGCGATGCGGCTGGATATGCGTGATATCAAGAGCCGTTTTATCCGTGGAACTAATTTATTGACCTCCATGTCGGTGCCTCTGCGTGGCGCAGTGCTGGCCCCACACTACGAAGAACTCTACACGTTTATGCAGGAGGCGGCGCAGCCGCCTGTGACGAGCCGTGCCGCTCAGCGCGCCTATCGCGTGGAAGTATGGAATGGCAGCGGCAACAGTGGATGGGGTGAGGTAGCGGCTTATCGTTTGCGGCTGGAAGGCTACGAGGTCCCGGCGATCCATCAAACCGATGGGACGGCTCGCACGCTCATCACGGATTACACCACGACGAGCAAAGGCTCGCCGATTGCCCGCCTGATGACACTCTACAAGCGCCAACAGCGCGATGTGGTTGCCGAGCCAACAGAGGGCAGTCCGATCGATTTCCGCGTGACGCTGGGGTGGGATTACAATCCCTGTGATGGGACAGGCACCGTGGGCTGGCGTCCGACGCCTACACCGATGCCGGAACCGGAGACACCGCCGCCGCCCGAACCGTAAGCCGCCCTTTTGAGGTGTGACGTACTTTGTGCGGATGAGGGGTGTCTGCCAGGTCCCCTATCCGCCGGACACGTTACCCTTTTTTGTGGGATAGGTTACCTGAGCCTGCCCAGGGCAGCGGCGATGCGGGCCACCCCGGCTTGGATGTTCTCCATCGAGTTGGCGAAGCACAGACGCAGATATCCCTCGCCGCCCGGCCCAAAAGCTGTGCCCGGCAGCACGGCGACGCCAGCCTCATCCAGCAGATACTCGGCGAGCCAATCCGCGGAACGGCCAAACGCTGTGATGTTGGGGAACGTGTAGAACGCGCCGCGCGGCATGCGACATTGCACACCGGGGATGGCGTTCAGTGCGGCGACGAGAACGTCGCGCCGGCGCTGGTATTCCGCCACCACTGCTTCCACCGGTTCTTGCGGGCCGCTGAGCGCCTCGATACCTGCGTATTGCGTAAACGTCGCCGTGCAGCCGACCGAATGGGTCAGCAGCAGGTTCATGCGTTCGACCAGCGCCTCCGGCATGATGCCGAATCCCAGCCGCCAGCCGGTCATCGCGTAGGTTTTGGAGAACCCGTCGCAGATGATCGTGCGCTCGAGCATCCCCGGCAGCGCGGCGATGCTCGGCGCGGTCAGGTCGTCGAATACCAGTCGCGCGTAGATTTCGTCGGAGAGCACCCAGAAGTCGTGCTGGCGCGCCGCCGCAGCGATGTGTTCCAGCACCGCCCACGACAATACGCCGCCGGTCGGATTGCTCGGTGAGTTCAGGATCACCAGGCGGGTGCGGTCGCTCACCAGCCGGTCGAAAGCGTCCAGATCGAAGGCGAAGTCGTTCTCTTCGCGCAGTGGGACAGGCACCGGCACGCTGCCCGTCACGTCGACCACCGCCGTGTAGGTCGGGAAGCCGGGGTCGGGATACATCACCTCGTCGCCGGGGCGGACGAGCGCCAGTGCGGGGAAGAACAGGATCGGCTTGGTGCCCGGCCCGACGATCACCTGGGAAGGGTGAATCTCGATGCCGCGCCGCTGTCCGGCGTCCTTGGCGATGGCCTGGCGCAGCGCGGGAATCCCGGCGGGCGGATTGTAGGTCGTGTGGCCGTCCTTGATGGCCTGGATGCCTGCCTGCGTGACATTGTCGAATGTGGGGACGTCCGGCTGGCCGATCTCCAGATGGATGATGTCGCGGCCCTGCGTTTCCAGCGCCTGCGCACGTGCCAGCATATAATAAGCGCCTTCCGGCTTCAGATTTCGAACACAATCGGCGAATTCCATCGTTCCCTCCCAACAGTCGCGCAGTCGGATAGGTGAGTAGTCGTTAGTCGGCATTATAGCATCACACAGATTCCCAAACAAATTAGCGAGGACGAAGACAATGACTGATCATTACGCGGAAATCTACGCGCATCACGCGGAGAAATACGAGCGCCTTATCGCGCGGGAGGATTACACGGGTAATCTTCTCGCGGCCTTGCAGGGGATCACGCTGTTACAAGAGCTGGACGTCATCGACATGGGAGCTGGCACGGGGCGGCTGGCGCGTCTGCTCGCGCCAGCCGCCCGGTCGGTGCGCGCCTTCGATACGTCTGCAGCGATGCTGGCCGTGGCGCGGGCGCGGCTCGCGGCTGAGGGCGCGCGCAATTGTCACGTCGCCGTCGCCGATCACCGCGCGCTGCCGGTAAAAAGCTGTAGTGCGGACCTCGTCATTTCCGGGTGGAGCATCTGCTACACCGTAGTCTGGGAGCAGGATTGGCATGCGGAATTGGACAGGGCGTTGGTCGAGATGCAGCGCGCTGCGCGGCCCGGCGGTGTGCTCATCATCGTGGAGACGCAGGGCACCGGCTGCGAAACGCCTGCTCCGCCGGAAAGTATGAAGCCCTACTTCGCTTATCTGGAAGCGGAAGGATTCGCGTCCACGTGGATACGTACCGATTACCGGTTCGCCTCAGTGGAAGAGACATCTGAACTGACGAGGTTCTTCTTCAAGGCCGATATGTCCGGCAAGCTCATCAGCCACGAACCGGCAATTTTGCCGGAGTGTACGGGGATTTGGTGGAAGCGGGCGGGATCGTGATTCTGCTCGAAGATCTTGGATGTGAGTGAGCCACGACTGCCGCAGTGAGGAAGCGATCCCCGTGCATCCCGACAACGAATATGGCTGGGAGAAGCTCTGTTCTGAACGGATTGCGAAGCCATATCCGTGGGTAGCGAAGCAGGTCGCATGTCCGCGCGTCTGAACGTTAACAGCCAGCCGTCGATCATGGTGTTGGGGCACGTTTCAGATTTGAAGGGCGATGGTGGAACACTCAACTTTGTGATACAATAAAAGTATGCTCGTTTGTGGGTATAACTTGCAAACGGTAAGCCCCTCTAGAAAAGTGGCTTTAGTTGCAAGGTCCGGTGTAACGCCCGGTCATCAGTATAATTTTCGGAGGTCACAATGCCAAAGGGAAAGAAGAACAATCAAACCGCTGAAAGTTCAAGAGAAATTGCCCCGGACGCCGCCGCTGTGACGTCCCCTGTGCAGAAAGCACCGGCGCCAGAAACCAAGACCGCTGCCCCTTCCACCGCGCCCAAAAAGGACGACGGCAAGCAGCCTATCAAGAGGCTCAAGCGCGCAGCCTACGAAGAAGAACTGCGCAAGCTCCACGTGGAATTGGTCAAACTGCAATACTGGATCAAGGACAAGGGGCTGAAGGTCGTCGTCATCTTCGAAGGGCGCGATGCCGCTGGGAAGGGCGGCGTAATCAAGCGCATCACCGAGTGCCTGAATCCCCGCATCTGCCGGGTGGAGGCGCTCGGCACGCCTTCTGACCGGGAGAAGACGCAGTGGTATTTCCAGCGCTACGTCGATCGCCTGCCTGCTGCCGGGGAAATGGTGCTCTTTGACCGCAGTTGGTACAACCGCGCCGGCGTGGAACACGTGATGGGCTTCTGCACCGAGGAGGAATACCGCGAATTCCTGCGCTCGTGTCCCGAATTCGAGCGCATGTTGATCCGCTCCGGCATCATCCTGCTCAAATACTGGTTCTCCGTGAGCGACGAAGAACAGGAGCACCGTTTCCAGGCCCGCCTCGACGATCCCACCAAACGCTGGAAGCTCAGCCCGATGGACCTGGAATCGCGCAAAAAGTGGATCGAATACTCCAAGGCCAAGGACGAGATGTTCGCCCACACCGACACCAAACAATCGCCCTGGTACGTGGTCAATTCCGACGACAAACGGCGCGCGCACCTCAACTGCATCAGCCACCTGCTCAGCATGATCCCTTACGGCGATTTGACGCCCGAACCAATGGCCCTGCCGCCGCGCCAGCACGACATCGCCTACACCCGCCCGCCGATGGAATACCAGACGTTCGTGCCGGAAAAGTTCTAAATATACATAAAGGGTGGTTTTGCTGTGCGGGCGTAGCCCGCACAGCAAAACCACCCTCCCTATCTTATGCTTCGCAAAATCATCCACCTAGATTTGGACGCCTTCTTCTGCGCAGTGGAGGAACTGCACGATCCGTTGCTGCGCGGCAAGCCGTTTGCTGTGGGTGGGCGGCCCGACGAGCGCGGCGTCGTCGCCTCGTGCTCCTACCCTGCGCGGCTGTTCGGTGTCCATTCGGCGATGCCGATGAGCCGTGCGCTGCTGCTCTGCCCGCAGCTTATCGTCGTCCCTGGGCGTCACGGCGTCTACGACGAATTCTCGCAGCAGGTGATGGCGCACTGCTACAACCGCACCAACCTGGTGGAGCAAATCTCCATCGACGAGGCATTTCTCGACGTGAGCGACCTGCGCCCGCCCGCCGAGGCCATCGCCCGCGAGTTGCAAGCCGCGATTTGGGACGAGTTGGGCCTGCCCTGCTCGCTCGGCGTGGCGACGAACAAGCTCGTCGCCAAGATCGCTAACACCGTCGGCAAGGCCGAAAAGCGCAGTCTTAGCCCGCCTATGGCAATCAAGGTCGTGCCGCCGGGCGAAGAGGCCGCCTTTCTCGCCCCATTGCCCATCGGCGAACTGTGGGGCATTGGCCTGAAAACCGCAGCCAGCCTGGAAGCGCTCGGTATCCGCACCATCGGCGATCTCGCCTGCTGGCCCGGGGCCGATTTGGCGCGCCGCTTTGGCAAATCCGGCACCGATCTCGCGCAGCGCGCCCGCGGCATCGACGACCGTCCCGTGGTCACCGAGTACGAGGCCAAGTCGTTGAGCCGCGAAACCACCTTCGCGCAGGACATCACCGACGAGGCGACGCTGCGCCGCACATTATTGCACCTCACTGAAAGCGTTGGGCATCGCCTCCGTCGCGCCGAATTTCAAGGCAGCACCGTCAAGCTCAAACTGCGCTGGGCGGATTTCAGCACGATCACCCGCCAAGTCACGCTGCCGGAGCCGACCGATCAAGACAACGTCATCTACGCCGCCGCGCAGCATCTCTTCGAGCAGGCGTGGCCCAAAGGCAAACCCGTGCGCCTCATCGGCGTTGGCGTGAGCAGCCTGGGTGCGCCGATGCAGCAATTGGGGCTGTGGGAGACGCAATCGGAAAAGGGCCAGCGCTTGCAGGATGCGCTCGACGCTGTGCGCGACCGCTTTGGGCGCGCGGCGATCAAGCGGGCAAGTGATTTGGGGAAATAGGGTGTTTTGCGTTTGCGGGTACGCCCGCAAACGCAAAACACCCACCACATTTTGAAAGGAGCCACAAATGACCAAACGCCCTTACAACAGCCCTTACACCGGTGAGTACCTCAATCGCGCCGCCTTTCCGATGGGTGGAATAGGCGCGGGGATGATCTGTCTGGAAGGCACAGGCACGCTCTCGCACGTCTCGTTGCGCGGGCACGCGGACGTCTTCAACGAGCCGTTGATATTCGCCGCCTTCTCAATAGACGCTCCGGCGGGATCACAATCCCGCCGTCTGGCCCGCGTGCTCGAAGGCCCTGTGCCGATGTGGAAGGTCTTCGGCATGCCCGGCGCGGGCAATGGCCTGGGCGGGACAAGTTACGGCCTGCCCCGCTTCACCGAGGCAAGCTTCGAGGCGCGCTTCCCCTTCGGGACGGTGACGCTGCGCGATCCCAGAATTCCGCTGGACGTGACACTCACCGGCTGGAGCCCGTTCACGCCGGGCGACGCCGACAGTTCCAGCCTGCCCGTGGCGGCGCTGGAGTATCGCTTTGCCAACCGCACCGCTGCGCCGGTGGAGGCCGTCTTCTCGTTCCACGCGCGCAACTTTATGGCCCCGAACGCCCAAAGCGGCGCCGTCCTTGCCGCGCCGGGCGGATTCACGCTGGCTTACCCTGAAGAGCGCGCCGCGTTCAGCGCCGTGGTGGATGCCGCCGCCGTCAACTGCGCCTGGTTCCGCGGCGGCTGGTTCGATGCGCTCACCATCGTGTGGAAGACAATTGCGGAAGGCGCACTGCCCGAAGCGGGACCTGTCACTGAAGGAGTACCCAGTTCCGGCGGCAGCCTCTACGTGCCCCTGCGCCTGGAACCGGGTGAGACACGTACCATCCGTCTGCGGTTGGCGTGGTACGCGCCGGAGACTGGTCTGCGGGTGGGCAACGACCCGGAATGTGCGGAAAGTGCCGCTTGTGAGTGTGGGTCAGGCGTGCACATCCCCTGGTACGCCAGCGTTTTTCCCGACATCGACGCGGTTAACGCCTACTGGCGCGCCCACTACGACGATCTGCGCGCGCGCACCGCTGCCTTCACAGAGTGCTTCTACGACACCACGCTGCCGCCGGAAGTCGTCGAGGCCGTCGCCGCCAACCTGACCATCCTCAAGTCACCAACGGTGCAGCGCCAGGCCGACGGGCGGCTGTGGTGTTGGGAAGGCTGCCACGATAAAGGCGGCTGCTGCCACGGTTCGTGCACGCACGTGTGGAACTACGCGCAGGCGATCCCGCACCTGTTCCCCGATCTGGAACGCTCGCTGCGCTACACCGAGTTCTTCAGCGATCAGGATGAGCGCGGACACCAGACCTTCCGCGCCAACCTGCCGATTCGTCCCGTCGCTCACGATTTTCACGCTGCCGCCGACGGCCAACTGGGCGGCGTGATGAAGGTCTACCGCGAGTGGCGCATCGGCGGCGACGAGCTGTGGCTGCGCACATTCTGGCCGAAGGTGAAGCAAAGCCTCGACTATTGCATCGAGACGTGGGACCCCGACCACACCGGGACCCTGGTGGAACCGCATCACAACACTTATGATATTGAGTTTTTTGGAAAAGACGGCATGTGCACTTCGTTCTACCTCGGCGCGCTCAAAGCCGCTGTGCTGATGGCCGAGGCGCTTGGCGAAGCGGTTCCCCTGTATGTGGAACTGCTGGCAAAGGGTGTCGCGGCGATGTCGTCCGAGTTGTGGAACGGCGAGTACTTCATCCAGAAAATCCAATGGACGGGCTTGCGCGCGGGCGACCCCACCCAAACCCAGGCCTGGAACGTTAACTATTCCCCGGAGGCGATTGCGCTGCTGCAAAAGGAAGGTCCCAAATACCAGTACGGCAACGGTTGTCTGGCCGATGGCGTGCTCGGCGCATGGATTGCAGCGGTCTGCGGGGTAGAAGAATTCCTCGACCGTGAACAGGTGCGCGGCCATCTGCTGGCCGTGCATCGCTACAACCTGCGGCACGATCTGTTGGAGCACGTCAACCCTCAGCGCCCGGCGTTCGCGTTGGGCAAGGACGGCGGCCTGCTGCTCTGCACCTGGCCCCACGGCGACGTGCTCACGCTGCCTTTCGTCTACAGCAACGAGGTGTGGACCGGCATTGAGTACCAGGTGGCGTCGCACCTGATGCTGCTTGGCGAGGTCGAGGCGGGGTTGGAGATCGTGCGCGCCGCCCGTGACCGCTACGACGGGCGCGTGCGCAATCCCTTCAACGAATACGAGTGCGGTCACTGGTATGCCCGCGCGATGGCGTCCTACGGCCTGCTGCAGGGGCTGACCGGCGTGCGCTACGATGCGGTGGAGAAGGTGCTTTATATTCAACCCACCATCCCCGACGACTTCCACGTTTTCCTCAGCACGGTTACTGGCTACGGCACGGCTGGCGTGCGAGATGACGAGCCTTTTGTAGAAGTTAGGTCAGGCGTGATTCCATTTGAAAAACTGGCGTACACACCGTATCCGCAACGATAGAGGTTCTGTTTGTGTGTATTCTGGTAGCACAAAAAGTCTGCTATAATGAGGGAAAGCAACAAGGAGGCAACATGACAGTCTTAGAGAATTTGCTTGAACCCAACTTGATTCGCTGGCAGTTTGATCAGTTGATAAAGAGCGGATTATTTTCTGATGAACAGACGGTGCTGCGCAATGCGTTACAGGCACTGTTTCAAGCCAACCCCCAGATTAAAGTCAAAATGCTTGTCAACGCTTATGCGGTCGGGGATATTAGCCTGGGCCGGGCGGCTGCGCTTTTGGGTGTTTCTCAGGAGGAAATGAAAGATATCCTACGCGAGGCGGGGGTTTCGATTCACCTGGGACCGCAAACGATCCAGGAGTGTCTCGATGACGCCCAATACGCCTGACCTATGGTTGAAAAGTCTCAAGTTTGTCTTTGATACCACACTTTTATCAAACTTTGCAATTGTAGAACAGGTCACACTATTAGAAACCCTGTATCGCGGCAAAGTTTGCACCACGTTGATGGTCGCCGATGAACTTCACCAAGGCTTGTATGCTGGATACCATCAGCTCCAGTCTGTTGAGGAAATTTTAACGCCCCTTCATTCAACCGGTTGGCTGCCAGTTCTGTCTTTGGAACTGGCTGAAGAAAAGAAACTGTACACCCAATTCTCTCCTCCGCTGGCATCGGGTGAGGCTTCCTGTCTGGCGATTGCAGTTGCACGCGGGCTTGTGTTGGGGAGCGATGATCTGGCCGCGCGTCGTGTAGCAAATGGAAGAAATGTGCATTTGACAGGCACAATCGGCATTCTTATTCGCGCAGTGCGGGAAGGATATTGGCCGTTAGACAGGGCCAATGAGGTTCTTGCTCAAATGATAGCACTACGTTACCACGCACCTACTGCCAGGTTGGATGATCTGATATAAATCCTGCTTCGTTTATGCTAAAAACACTTCTTCGCCTCTGGGCTGTCGTCGTCCTCGCAATCAAACGCCTGTTGGCACAGCGCGGACTGGCGCTGGCAATCCTGTTGGGACTGGTCATCGCTATCGCGCTCGTGATGAGCATCCCGCTCTACGCCGAGGCGACCTATTACCGGGTTCTGAGCGAGGGGTTGTTCTCCGATACGCCGCAGTATCGCGGCCTAATCATGCGTCCCCCTGTTGCGCTGGTGTTGCGTTACTCGGGTTCGTTCACCGCTCCGATCCAATGGGAAGATATCGGCCCACTGGACAGCTACTTTGATGCTCAGGTTTACCGCGATTTGAAGTTATCGCCCTCTCCTAATGTGCCCGGCACGCGATTGTTCAACACGGGCACGCTCGGCCTCTTCGCCGCCAAAGATGCCGAGCGCGTTACTGAGACCCAACCCGCCTACCGGATCGGGCTGGCCAGTATCGGCCAACCTGAACAGCATATCAACATCATCGAAGGCGCTTTTCCGACGAATGCCGCCCCTTCCACCGGCGTGTTCGAGGTTGCAATCAGTAGTTATATTGCTGAGAAGATGGGCATCAACATCGGTGAGACTTACATTGCCTATGATCTCCGCGCGATGCACAGCTACGGGGTCGACCCGGCTAAGTTCGAGATGCGTGTCGCCGGGATATGGGAACCCATCGACCGGCGCGCCGAGTTCTGGGACTACAGCCAGCTTCCGGTAGACAACCTCGTGTTCGTGCCGGAAAGCACGTTCGCTAACCACATCAGCCCGGCCCTGGAAGATGAAGTCTACCAGGCGCTCTGGTACCTGCCGATGGATGCGGACGACATCTACCTCAGCGATATCGAGCCGTTGTTGGCCCGCATCGAACGCCTGCGGCGCACCACCACCCAGATCTTGCCGGGAACGATCCTAGATACCGACGCGATCAAGGTCTTGCAGCGCTACCAGACGGCGGCCAGCGGCTTGATGCTGCTCCTTTTTGCGTTCAGCATCCCCGTCATCAGCCTGATCGTGGTCTTCGTCGTGCTGGTCATCAGCTTGATGGTGGAGCAACACCGCAACCAGATCGCCGTTCTGCGCAGCCGTGGGGCGACCGCCGTGCAAGTGACTGCGATCACTCTGCTGGAAGGAATCCTTCTCAGCGGCATGGCGCTGCTGCTCGCGCTGCCCTTCAGCCTGTTGCTGGCCTACACGATTGGGCAGGTGCGCAGTTTTCTGAATTTCACGCTGGCGACCGATTTGCGTGTGGGGATGACCTGGGGCACGGCGAGGCTCGGCCTTTTGGCGATGGTCGTCACCCTTGTTGCCCAGGTTATTCCGGCCCTGGAAGCGGCGCGGCATACCATCGTTACGTACAAACAAGAACGCGCCCGCACCCTGCGCCCGCCCTGGTGGCAGCGCGCGTGGTTGGATGTACTGCTGCTTATCCCGGCAGGCTACGGCGCGTATGTGCTGCGCCAGCAGGGCAGCCTGGTGACCGCGACAGAGACGCTGCCCGCCGATCCGCTGCAAAACCCACTTTTGTTCCTGGTGCCCGCTTTGAGCCTCTTCGCTCTGGCGCTCGTGATCCTGCGCGTGCTCCCCTGGCTGATGAAGGTACTGGCCTGGCTCGGCGCGCAGACGCGCAGCGTGGGCTTTCTGCTCGCCGCCCGCCAGTTGGCGCGCGCGCCCGGTCTCTATGCCGCGCCGCTTGGCCTGCTGATTCTCACCCTGAGCCTGGCGACTTATACGGCGTCGCTGTCCGCCACGCTGGAGAATCATCTGTACGATCAGCAGTTCTACGCCGTGGGGGCCGACGCGAGCCTGGTCGATACCGGCGATGCGCGCGGCGGCGGGGACATCATGATGCCCAATCGTCCTGCCGGCGAGGCGGAAGGCTGGCGCTTTCTGCCGGTCTCTGAGTATTGCACCATACCCGGCGTCGAAGCGGCGGCGCGCATCGGGCACTACAGGGCGCTCGTGCAGACAGGCAACGGCTTCAAGTCAGGCACCTTCATCGGGGTGGATCGTGTGGATTTTTCACAGGTCGCGTTCTGGCGCGCGGATTTTGCGTCCGCATCGCTGGGAGAACTGATGAACCAGCTTGCCATCACCGAGAACGGCATCCTGCTCCCTCGCGACTTTATGGAACTGTATTTCCTCCAAACCGGCGATACCGTCCACGTCACCGTGCTGGCGTATGAAACGTCGGCGGTGCTCGCGCTCAAGATCGTCGGCAGTTTCGACTATTTCCCCACGTGGTATCCAGAGACCGGCCCTCTGGTGGTGGGCAACCTGGAGCATTACTTTCTGCAGGCCCAGACCCAGCTTCCCTATCAGGTGTGGCTGAACACACAGCCCGATGTGAATTACGAGCACCTGGCCGATGCGCTGTGGGAGATCAACAGAGGCTCACAGGATATGCTCGTGGCTTCGCGGCGTGTCCTCAAGGCCCAACAGCAGCCGGAGCGGCAGGGGCTTTTCGGCCTCCTTTCGGTCGGCTTTGGCGCTGCCGCCGTGCTGACGGCGCTGGGCTTTATCCTGTACGCCCTCTCCTCGTTCCGCCGCCGCGCCGTCGAATTGGGCGTGTTGCGCGCCGTGGGTCTCTCCACACGCCACATGACGGGCTTCGTCGCCTGGGAACTGCTCTTTCTGCTCATCGTTGGCAGCGCCGCCGGGACGGGGTTGGGCATCTGGGCCAGCCGTACCTTCGTCCCCTTCCTGCAAATCGGCGGCGATCTGACCGCCCACACGCCGCCCTTCGTCGTCGAAATCGCGTGGCCCGCCATTCTGCGCCTCTACGCTTTGTTTGCCGCACTGTTCGTCGTCGCGCTCGCCGCGTTGATCCGTTCGCTGGTGAAGATGAAGCTGTTCCAGGCGATCAAGATGGGCGAGACGGTGTAGCCGATACCCTTATCACGTAAATCGCTGCGTGATCGGCAGCCGCCGGTCTTTCCCGAAGGCCCGTGTGGTGATGCGCACGCCCGGCGGGGCCTGCCGGCGCTTGTACTCGTTGCGATCTACCATGCGTGTGACGCCACTGCGAAAGATCGTACACCAGCGTGTTGATTTGCGCCAATGCGATACGCCAACGGCTCATATCCACCTCTTTATCTTGTTAATCCTCGATGCGGCTGATTTTTCCGACACCGGCCACCCGCTGGGAGACGGTGGGATTGCCGTAGTAATTGATGGATCCTGCACCGTTGATCGTTGCATCCAGCTTATCGCTTACGCGCACGGTCGCGGAACCGGCAGCGTTGATTTCGATTTTGGCGGTCGTGCTCCACAGGTCGCGGGCCTGATAGCTCCCCACGCCGTTGATCTTCACGGTCTGCGTCGCTGCTTCTCCCGTCAACGTCATATTGCCCGCGCCAGAAAGCGTCACCACGAGGGCGTCGACATCCATATCCGGCAGATCAAAGTTGCCCGCACCGTTTGCGTTCACGGTGAACGTCTCGGCACGCATACCCGGCGCGTCGATGTCACCTGCGCCATCGACCGTGATCGCGTCCAGCGCCTTCACGGTGAGGTAGAAGTCGATCGGCTCGCGGTTGACCGCCAGGATGTTCTTCTGCCAGCGGATGTCGAGTTCGCCGTCTTTGACCTCGGTCGTGATGTACTGCAGCAGATTGTCCTCGGCCTCGATGCGCAGCGATTCTGTGTCACCGCGTTCGATGTGCAGACGGCCAAACCCTGCCAGGCGCACCCGGCTGAAGTCACGCACGTCGCGGATTTCTTCGATCACGTTTCCCGAACCCTCTACTTTCTCTACGTCGATATTGATGTCCGGAAACGTGATCGTACATGCCAGGCTGGTCGCCATGATAACCAGCACGATTCCCAAGATAAGGTTCTTTTTCATTGTATTTTGCTCCTTTCACACGTTACTACGAACTCGAAAAAGGGGGCCCCCGATTTTAGTACGTCATGGCATGTTACCAGGTTGCAATGGCTATTTTACACTGTAAACCATCATGATAATCCGTTCGAAGAGTCCAGATGGGACAAGGCGTTTCACCAGGATGGCAAGCTTTTGATAAAACAGGCCCACCGCGTAGCGCACTTTGGGCCGCGGGGTCGCCACAATCCGCATCACGGTACGGGCGACGGTTTCCGGTGGGATGCCGTTGCGCTCGTCTGCCTCGATGTGCGCCTGTGTGCGCAGGAATATCTCGCGGTAGACGGGACTTTGCTCCGCGGCTCGGGTGTTGCGCCGATTGGCGGTGAATTCGGTGCGGGTATCGCCGGGTTCTACCAGCACGACATGGATCCCGAAGCGTTTGACCTCCATCCGCAGCGACTCGCTCATCGCCTCGAGCGCAGCCTTGCTGGCGCTGTAGAGGCTTTGAAACGGCAGGCTGACTAATCCGCCGATGGAACTGACATTGATGATGGTTCCACCGCCCTGCGCCCGCATCGTTGGCAATACGGCGTGGCATACCCGCAAGACGCCGAAGAAGTTGGTCTCGAAGAGGGCGTGGGCTTCATCGATGGCCGTGTCTTCGATCGCGCCGCCATACCCGATACCCGCGTTGTTGACCACCACGTCGATGCGGCCTTCACGCTCGAGGAGTGTTTGCACGGCTGCGTGTACCGATGGGGTGTCGGTCACGTCCATAGGCAGCATGGTAAATCCGCGGGTTTCGTCGCGTGGAGTGCGGCTCGTCCCGTAGACGCGATGTCCTTGTTGTGCTAGTGCCGTTGCGCATGCCTGCCCGATCCCCGACGAAGCGCCAGTCACCAAAATCACTTTTTGCCCATGTTGTACCATATATTCCTCCTCAATTCTGGTATAATGTAAAAAACTATTTTAACCTGAATGGAGGAATACGCTATGATAGAGAAGGAGCGTCGCTCGCAGCAGTCTTCATCGCTTGCAACTACGCTGGATGCCGTGCTTAAGCCGAAGACGCGCGGCGAATATCTGGCGTATGGCATATCACAGATAGGCAGCCCGCCCGTGATGGGGCTGTTAGGGTTGATTTTTATTGCCGCCAGCATGGCTGTGCCAGGAGTCTGGCTGTGGTCGGCTATATATATTGTTATGGCAATGATCGCTCCATTGCTGTTTTTGATCTGGCAGGTACGTCACGGACACGTCACCGATCTGGATGTGCAGCTTCGGGAACAGCGTAAGGCTTCGCTGCTCGTTACGATCGCCGGATTCGGTGTGAGTTGGCTTTTGATGTACCTGGGGGATGCACCGGTGCTGTTCAAAGCGATGGCGGGGGCGGGTTTTGTGCAGTGGCTCGTCATCTTCGCCATCACGTTGCGCTGGAAGATCAGCGCCCACACCACTTCCGCCGCCAACGTGACGATGCTTATCTTGCGCGTATTCGGCCTTGCCGCTGCGCCGCTCGTCATCAGCATTCCGCTTATTGCCTGGTCGCGCGTCAAGTTGCGGCGGCACACGCCTGGTCAGACTGTCGCCGGTGCGCTGCTTGGTTCCGCCGTCGTCGTGGGAACTATTCTGCTTACTCCCGCATTGTGACTTTGCCCTCCTGTTGAACTGGCGTACAATCTGTGTGAACGGATTTACATCGCCAACAACGATTCTTAGGAGGGTGCTATGCCTGCAACGGACGAGATGAATGCATTGCAAGAGGCCCTGGCGCAGGAGCAGCAGGCGCGCCAGGAGGCTGAGACCGCACTCGCCGAAGCGCAACGTGCTCGGCAGCAGTTCGTCTCTCTGGTGACGCACGAGCTGCGCGTGCCGATGACGTCCATCAAAGGGTATACCGATCTGTTGCTCAAGGGCATCATGGGACCGCTCAACGAGGCACAGACGAACTTTCTCCAGACGGTACGCGCCAACGTGGAACGCATGGCGCGCATGGTCGCGGATCTCGGCGACATCAACAAGCTGGACGGACAGACCCTGACGTTCAACCCGACGACTGTCGCACTCGATACGGCGCTCGATGAAGCGCTGCGACCTCTGGAGAACGCCATTGCGCAGAAAGGCCAGACGGTCACCCGTGCCATCCCCGATGGTTTGCCCGCACTTTGGTGTGACCACGCCCGTCTCGTGCAGGTGTTGGGAAATCTGCTGAGCAATGCCTGTCTGTATACCCCGGAAAGTGGCGTGATTACCATTACCGCCGAACCCGTGCCCGATGCGCCTGCCGTGCGTATCGCTGTGCGTGACAACGGTATTGGCATCTTGCCGGAGGAACAACATCGCATCTTTGAAATGTTTTTCCGCGCCTCGGACGAAGCGACGCGTCAAATCCCTGGTAACGGACTGGCGCTGCATCTTTCGAAGCGTCTTGTCGAACAGCAGGGTGGGCAACTCTGGTTTGAGAGCCAACACGATGCAGGGGCGACTTTCGTCCTTCAACTTCCCACGCAATAAAAGCATGTGTATCGACTCACAGACCTGATGGGCGATGCTGTCAGGTCTGTTTTGTTGTGCTTCATTAACTGAACATTCGCGAAGTTGTTACAGTTGTGCCGGTAGATACAGGTACAATGAGGGCAACAAACCTGCATATGTCTAACGTGCGGGTACGATCGACTGTATACAGATGGGAAAACTATCGATTTCTGAGGATAAGAAGCTGACTGTGCCGTTGGCGGAAACGGACGTGTTGCAGGGACGCGCCGGTATGCCTGAATTGGGTGTCGCTGACGGGAAGGTGCGGCTCGTGCCGCACAATCCACTGTGGCGGACGCACTTCGACTCTGAAAGCCAACGCTTGTACGCGACACTGGCGCCATATGTCAGGGAGATCCGTCACATCGGCAGCACGGCCATTCCGGGCATCTATGCCAAACCCATCCTCGACATTATGGTGGGGTTGGAGGATATCGCGGATGTCCAGCGTTGCGAAGCGCCGCTGGCCGCCCTGAACTACATCTACGAAGGTGAACAGGCCATCCCCGGGTGGCATTTCTTCCGCAAGAAAACCGGCGGTCTGACCACACACCATCTGCATGTTGTCGTATGGAACGGCTCATATTGGATTGACCATGTCCTGTTTCATGAGTATCTCTTACAACACCCTGAGATCGCCGAGGCGTATGAAAGGCTAAAGCTGGCGTTGGCGGAGAAGCATGCTGACAACCGCGAGGCTTACACACAGGATAAGACTGATTTTGTCATCAAAATTACAGAAATGGCCCGCCGCGTGCGACAGCACTACCTACTGCCTGATGCGCGGGAGGGGAAAGACAAACCCCAGCCATAAAAAATCCCCAACCACAACCGGTTGGGGATTTTGCGACTCAACCCTAATACGTCAACATGCGGGGGAGTTTCTTGGCCTGTTCGATCCACTCGGCGACCTGGCCCTGCGCGGGCAGGCGGCGCACTAACTCGCGCTCTTTGTTGATCTCGACCATCTTGTTGTAGAGGTTCTCGGCGTTGCGCTGCGCCAGTTCGGGAATCGTATCGACGCCTGCGATCTCCAGCAAATCGCTGTACTCCTCGCCGATCCCTTTGACGCGGAAAAGGTCCGCGCGATTGGCCCATTTGAGTACCAGCTTATCGCTAATGCCACTTTTCTCAGCAAGGGCAGCGCGTCCTTTGGGCGTTTTGCATTGCTCCAGCAAGGCCTCCAGCGATCCAACGCCGGCCTTTTCCAACTTTTCGGCGTAGGTGTCGCCGATTCCTTCAATCGTCTGCAACTTCGTCATGTTTGCCTCCAGTATGCGAAAGTGATCTGTGTGCTTTCAATCTTACAGCTTAAGCATACATGGGATTCTGCTAAAGTCAAGATTTCGAAGTTATCAGTTACCTCTTTGTCTATCGTGCAGTGTATGTTACAATCTCAGCATCATGAAACCCGAAGCTGTGTTTTCGATCATTGCGCGCACGTTGGATGAACGTCCCCTGCCGCGTGCGCGCATCGCCGGCATCAACGGCGTAGACACCGCCGGCAAGACGCGTTTCGCCCAGGAGTTCGCTGCCTTTCTGCGCGCGCAGGGCCGCGACGTGGCGCTCATCCACGGCGACGATTTCCACAACCCGCGCGCCATCCGCCGCCAGGGCGATGACCCGGTGCGCGGCTACATCGAGCACGCCTTCAACCTGCCCTTGCTGGAACGCGAACTGCTCGCACCGATCCGGCGCGGCGAGACCTTCGACAAGACGCTCGCGCTGCTCGACCTGGACGCCGACACGCCTACCGCCATCCGCCGCTACACCGTCCGCCGCGAGACCATCGTGCTCGTGGAAGGCGTCCTGCTCTTCCGCCCGCCCATCGACGCTTACTTCGACCTGCGCGTCTTCCTGTCCATCCCCTTCGACGAAGTCCTCCGCCGCGCCGCCACCCGCGACGTCCCGCACTACGGCGACGATTATCTGGAACGCTACCGGTTCCGCTACATTCCCGTCCAGCAGTGGTATCTGGAGACGCATCGCCCTGCCGAGCGCAGCGATTTTGTGATCGACAACACGGATTACGCCAATCCGCGCATCATTGGGCAGTCTTCTGCAGGTTGTGCTATAATCAAATCGGTAGAATGACACAAATCTTAATCGCGAATGTCTGCATTCGCAGAATCCGCGCTAATCCTCACTAATTTTTCGAGAAAGATTTGCGTAGATTCGCGAGATTAGCGGTTGTTTTTGAAGGAGTGATGTATGAAAATCATAATGACTTTGAACAACTCCCCCCGCACCTTCGACATTGAGCCGCGCGAGACGCTCTTTCATTTGCTGCGGCGCAGCGGCATCAAGAGCGTGAAGTTCGGCAGTGAGGACGGCACGGACGGCTACAGCACCGTGCTGTTGAACGGCAAACTGTGCAGCAGCGTCGTCACGCTGGCGGCGCAGGCCGACCGCGCGACTGTGCTCACCGTCGAAGGGCTGAGCGGCCACCAACGCCCCGGCTGGAACCAGAAAGCCGGGTGGCACCCGCTGCAACGCGCGTTCATCGAGACCGGCGCGATCCAGAGCGGCTACGATACGCCCGCGCTGATCCTCGCCAGCAAGGCGCTGCTCGACCGCAACCCGCGCCCCACCGAAGCCGAAGTGCGCGACGCGATCAGCGGCATCGTTTCCCGCGAGACCGGTTACATCAAGCCAGTGCAGGCGATTCTGCGTGCGGCAGCGTATTTGCGCGGCGAAGACCCCGGCCCGCTGGAGGGTGGTTCGGCGCTGGGCGACCTCGGCGAGGCGCTGTTCCGCCCGCCGGAAGGGCTGTTCTCCCTGCCGGATACGCCCGAACCGCCGGATTTTGGCGGCGGCGGGGGTGTGGATACGCAGACCCGCGTCAAAGTGCAGCCCAAGATCGTCGTCACGACCGGGCCGGAGAAATTCGCCGTCGTCGGCAAGGCGCTGCCCAAGGTGGACGCGCCCAAGCTGGCCCAGGGCTTGCCCGCGTTCGTCGCCGATTTCGAGCGACCGGGGATGCTCTACGCCAAAATCCTGCACAGCCCGCACGCCCACGCGCGCATCAAGGACATCGATACGCGCCAGGCCGAGGCGCTGCCCGGCGTCCGCGCGGTGCTGACCTACAAGAACACGCCGCGTGTGGTCTACTCAACGGCGGGACAGAGCTACCCAATCCCCGGCCCGCTGGATTACGTCAGCTTCGACGACAAGGTGCGCTACGTGGGCGACCGCGTCGCCGCCGTCGCCGCCGAGACGCCGGAGATTGCGGCGCAGGCGGTGGAACTGATCAAGGTGACGTATGAAGCGCTGCCGCCCGTCCTCACGCTCGACGCCGCGATGGCCGAGGGCGCGCCGGTGATCCACGACCAACCCGACTACGTCAATTTCGGCGATAGCGATCCGGCCAAGAACCTCGTCGCCAAAGTGAAAATCGACATCGGCGACGTGGACGCGGCGTGCGCCGGGGCCGACTTCGTCTTCGAGACCGAGGTGGAGACGCAGAAGATGAAGCACGTGCCGCTGGAGCCGTGGGTCACACTCACCTACTGGGACGAGAACGACCGCCTGGTCATCATGACCTCGACGCAGGTGCCGTTCCACGTTCGCCGCATCCTCGCGCCCGTGCTCGGCCTCACGGAAGGGCAGATTCGCGTGATCAAACCGCGCATCGGTGCGGCGTTCGGCAACAAGCAGGAGGTCTATGAGGACATCCCCGCGCATCTCACCATCGCCACGGGCCGCCCGGTGCTGCTGGAACTGACCCGCGAGGAGCAGTTCATCTACACCGTCACCCGCCACCCGATGCGCGTGCGCTATCGCGTGGGTGTGACCAAAGACGGGACGATGATCGCCCAAGACATGCGCGCGTGGAGCGATACCGGCGCGTACGGCGGCCACGGCCTGACCGTGCTCGGCAACACCGGCCACAAGACGCTGCCGATCTACAACACGCCCAACGTCCGCTTTTGGGGCGAGACGTATTACACGACGCTGCCCAGAGCGGGGGCGTATCGCGGGTACGGCGTCACGCAGGGCGTCGTCGCCACCGAGACGCTGATCACCCGCATGGCGACGGAGATGGGCATGGACCCGCTGGCCTTCCGGCTGAACAACATCGTCAAGCCGCACACCGAAAACATTATGAGCAAGGAGTGGAGCGAGGGCCGTGAGGCGCACGGCGAGATGATCGAGACGAACGCGCTGCGCGAAGCGGCGATCCAGGGCGCGGCGGCGGTGGGGTGGGCGCAGAAGTACGGGAATCCGAACTGGCACACGGTCGCCGGCGCGCCCCACCTGCGGCGCGGGATCGGCGTGGCGTTCCTGATGCAAGGCTCCGGCATCCCCAACCTGGATATGGCCGCCGCCAGCATCAAGATGAACGATGACGGCTCCTTCAACCTGATGATCGGCGCGACCGACCTGGGCACCGGCTCCGATACGGTGCTCGGCCAGATCGCAGCCGAGGTGCTCGGCTGCACGCTGGACGCGCTCATCGTCCGCTCGTCCGATACCGACGTGACGCCCTTCGACGTTGGCGCGTATGCGTCGAGCACGACGTACATCAGCGGCGGCGCTGTGGCGCGCGCGGCGGAAGACGTGGCCCGCCAAATCAAAGCCGTCGCCGAAGACATGACCGGCATCCCCGCCGACGATATCACCCTGCGTCATAATTGCGCCTGGCTTGGCGTTAGCCCTCAGCCGTCAGCCGTCAGCAGTCAGCAGGCGCTTTCTTTCCGCGAAATTGCGATGTATGCGACGCACAAGCAGAATCAACATCAGATTATGAGCAATGCGTCGTTCATCAGCCCGGTCAGCCCGCCGCCGTTCGCCGCGCAGTTCGCCGAAGTGACCGTGGATACGGAGACCGGGCAGACGACGGTGGATAATCTGCTCATCGCGCTGGATTCCGGCACGATCATCAACCCGCTGACTGCGGGCGGGCAATCCGATGGCGGGATGCACCAGGCGCTCGGTTACGCGCTCACGGAAGAGCTGGTCTACGATGAAGCGGGGCGCACGCTCAACCCGCGCTTCGACGATTACCGCGTCTTCCGCGCGGACGAAAGCCCGCCGATGGAGACGCTGTTCGTGGAGACGTTCGAGCCGTCACACCCGGTCGGCGTCAAATCCGTGGCGGAGATCGTCGTCAACGGCGTCGCGCCTGCCGTCATCAACGCGATCTACGACGCCACCGGCGTGATGATGCTGCGCACGCCGGTCACGCCGGAGCGGTTGTGGCGCGCGTTGCGCGAGGCGAAGGGGTAGATCCCAAGCGGAATACAAGAAGCGGCGCGCCAAGCGCCGCTTCTTCATTTAGCAAGAAACGCATTTTGTGTTATGATGTTGGGTATTGTCGCTCCCCCTCTTTGCTGGTTTTGGTCAACGTCGTTGTATATTTTTGAGATAAAGGAGTATAGAAGTGTTAAAGCTAAAACAAGGTGTCGACCTTTTGATGGAAATCGGTGGTATCAAGACTGTGGAACAAGCTCAGGCCCTGTTCCAGAAACGCTGCGACCCGCAAACACAGGCCCGCTTGGCTCATATTAACAACCCAGATGCGCTGATCAAGATCGCCAATTCTATATCGATGATGGATCCCGACGCGGTCTTTGTCAACACCGGCTCGGAAGAGGATTTGCAGTGGGTGCGCGAGGCGAGTTTGAAAAAGGGCGAGGAAAAGGCCCTGACCTTGCCCGGGCACACCATCCATTTCGACTTGCCCGAAGAGCAGGGGCGCGTGGTTGAGAAGACGCTCTACATCATCAATCCCGATGAGGATGTCAGTGTGCTGGCGAAGAGCATTCTCCGCGACGAGGCGCTCGAGTATGTCAAAAAGTATATGGTGGGTATCGCCAAGGGCAAAACCCTGCTGATTGGTTTCTTCAACCGCGGGCCGGTTGGCGCGCAGGCGGCCATCCCGGCCATCGAAATCACCACCTCTACCTACGTTATGCACTCGGCTAACATTCTTTACCGCAATGTCTACCATCACTTCGACCCGGAAGCGGCCCGTGCCGGCGAGTTCTTGACCAATGTGCACAGCGAGGGCGCTAACCGTCCGGAAGACTTCCCCAACATGCGCGTCTTCATGGACCGCAGTTGGTTGACCACCTACGCGATGCTCTGCACGTATGCAGGCAACACGCTGTTGCTCAAAAAGGGCAACCACCGCTTTGCCGTGGACCTGTCCACGTATTATCGCCAGGAACGAGAACTGTCCGAGCATATGTTTATCACCGGCCTTATCGGCCCCAATGGGCGCAAGACCTTCTTCGCGGGGGCAGCGCCTTCGGGCTGTGGTAAAACCACCACGGCGATGGTCGGCGATGATTTCATCGGCGATGATCTGGCCCAAATCTGGATCGCTGCCGATGGCACCATGCGCGCCGTCAACCCCGAAAAGGGCATCTTCGGCATTGCCCAGGACGTCAACGCTGAAGGTGATCCCTTGCTGATGAAGGCGCTGCGTGCGCCGAGTGTCGAGGTCATCTGGACGAACGTGCTGATCACCGAAGATGGCACGCCGCACTGGGTAGGTGATGGCGAGCCGGTGCCGGAAAAGGGCGTCAATTACACTGGGGAATGGTGGATCGGCAAAACGGATGCAGCGGGCAAGCCTATCCCTATGTCTAACCCCAATGCGCGCTTCACGCTGGAAAGCACCAACATCGACAACTATAACCAGACTATCGCGGAAGATTCCGCCGGTGCGCCGGTCAGTGTAATCACCTACAGCGGGCGTGATAGCGACACCATGCCGCCGGTGTGGGTGGCTAAGAACCCCGACCACGGTGTCGTCATCGGTGCATCTATCCTTTCGGCGGCCACGGCCACCGAGGTGGGCGCTCAGGGCGTGCGCCGCCAGCCGTGGGCCAACGAGCCGTTCATCCCCGGCCCGCTGGCCGAATATATGGAGGCGCAGTTTGTCTTCTTCAACTCGCCCAAGCTGACCCACAAACCCATTATGGCCGGCCTCAACTACTTCCTCACCCACGGCGCGCGCGGTGGGGAGGGCAGCAAGCTGCTCGGTGAAAAGCGCGACGTCAAGGTTTGGCTCGGCTGGTTGGAATTGTATGCCCATGGCGATGTAACCGCCATCGAGACGCCGATCGGCTACATTCCGCAGTACGATGACCTGAAGAAGCTGTTTGCCGAGATCGACAAGGACTATCCCAAAGCCTTGTATGACAAGCAGTTTGCCTTCTACCTCGATAATATCCTGGCGCGTATCACCTTGCAGGAAGAGGCGTACCGCAAGGAAACCGGCGTGTCCGAGAAGTTGTTCCGGGTCTATCAAGAACAGCGTCAGGGATTGGAAGCGCTCAAGGCCAAGTATGGGGCAATTGTCTCTGTAGACCAGTTGATGAAGGCTGCGGCCAAGTGATCCAATTTGATGTAAAGAACCCGGAAATCTAGCCAGAACTACCTCGGAAGACTGCATCGCTAAACGGCGTCCATTGGACGCCGTTTTTTGCCGGTTTAATCCAATCGTAATTAGATTTTAACCCTTTTTCCGCAAAGAATATCTTATAATGAAGGTAGGGCGCTATTCACATGGAGGGGATATGCGCATTTTTTACTCTCCTCCACTTTATCGTCGACGACAACATTGTTGCAGGGATGTCGTGAATGGGAGGTTATTGCATGTTCAAGAAAGGTTTAACGCTTACCGGAACGATTTTATTGGCTCTAGGCGCATTGCTGGCCCTTTTTGTGTTCCTCTCGCTGCCTGGGACGGCGATCCAGGCGGCACCGCCGCCTGACTGCACTGTTATTGATTATGATATCACCGGCAATGAGACCTGGGCCGAAGCGTGCTATGTGGTGATGACGAATACCGTCACTGTACAACCATTGGCCCGGCTAACGATCGCTCCCCCGGCTGAGGGAACCTATGTGTATTTCCAAAATGGTGCGCAATTACAAGTTTTGGGCAACCTTCAGGCGATAGGTACTTCTGATCGACCTATTACTTTCACGTCCGCCAACAGTGCGCCCCAACCGGGTGACTGGATCGGCATCATCCTCGATCAAAATGATGGGGGTGATCGCATCGAGTATTCGCTCATCGAATATGCGCAAACAGGCGTCAAGATCAACGACGAGGACAATATCCATATCCGGCACAACCTGTTCCGCTTCAATCGCAGTGGCGAAACGTATACAGGGGGAATCGGCGGTGATACCGATCTTTCCACCATCGAAAATAATACGTTCTACAGTTGTACCAATGGGATCGTCTTGAACGAAGCCAGCCAAAATACGATTACCGGCAACGTGGTGTATGAGAGTGCGCGTTACGGCATTGCATTTCTGCGGTTCCCTACCAACGGTGGTGATTACAACATCGTTAGCCACAACGACATTCATGATTGTGGCGTCGATGGGATTCGACTTGAGGCCAGTAACAACGCGGTTGTTTCCGGCAATACCATTTATGCCTGTGGAGGCGCCGGTGTTCGGCTCGAAATTGGCGGAAACAATATCATCACCGGAAATGTGGTTTACCAAACGATGTTGACGTCCACTCAATTGGGCGGGGCCATCGCGCTTATTGCGCAATCGACAGCACGTGTCGAAAATAACTATATCTACGACAACGGCGGCGGCAGTGGGTACCGGGGGGGAATTTACGCAGACCAAACCCCCGACGTGATCAACCGCTTCTTGAACAATGTCGTCCACGATACGCAAGCCAACGCCGTCCACTTCACCATCGATACCAGCGGCGATTCGATCAACCGGGTGTGGTATAACGCCTTCTGCTCGGTTCCGGCGTATGAATTGCGCAACAATGCCAGCGTTGGCATCGACGCCAACCACAACCGCTGGGGCACACCCCATCCTGATGCTCCCGACTCCGGCGGAGACCCTCTCACCAATAACATCTATGGAACGCTCACTCCCCTGACAACGTGGATCACGTTCGCCGTCGAGGGGGACGCCAGTGGGCTGGTGACGGTCACACTGCGCGACCAGGACGGGCACACCGTTCCCGCGCCGCTGTCGCCGGATCGCACGCCCACGGTGCCCGCACCCAACGCGCGCCAGGTTACGTTGGTGAGCAACTGGGGCACGTTCAATCCCGCTACCGTTGTGCTGGACGACAACGGCAGCGCAGCGACGACCCTCGAACAAGGCGCCGACCCCGCGCCTGCGCAAATCATCATCACCGCAACCGATTTCTGCAATGAAGCCATGACTGCCACGCTGGCCCTTCCCGATCTGGCCATTACCAAAACAGCCATGACGGCACAAACCGTGGTCGGCGGGCTGGTGACGTACCGGATCGATTACGCCAATCAAGGCGACGACACTGCAACCGGCCTGACGATCCGCGACACGCTGCCGGTGGGGATGGGGTGGGTGGCGGATACCGCCGTGCCGCCCTGGACGCGCGCCGCGACGTCGCCGGACATCGTCTGGACGCTGCCGAGTTTGGCGGCGGGCGCGAGCGGCAGCTTCCTGGTGACGACGACCGTGAACATCACCGATGCTTGCGGCCTGCAATTGACCAACCTATCTGTCATCAGCAGCGCGACGTTGGAGGCGCGGCTGGACAATAACGCGAGCAGTGCCGCGCCGGTGACGGTGCTGTGCCCCGCGATCGAAATGCTCAAGACCGGCCCGGCGCTGTCCAAAGTCACCGACGTCGTCACCTACACGTATATCATCAGCAACACCAGTGTCCCGACCTCCACACCGGCGCTCGACCTGGTGAGCGTGCTCGACCAGGGCGTTGGCTGGGATGGATTGGGCGACCTGACCGCGACCGCGCTCGCCAATGGCTGCGCCCCGTTGGCGACCGGGGCCGTGTGCACGTTCGAGGTCCCTTATACCGTCGCGGCGGGCGTGCCCGATCCGCTTATCAATGAGGTCACATCGACCTACCGGCTTGCCGCGTTCGACCTGGACGTCACGGCGACGGACAGCCACAGCGTCAATTTATTCCAGCCGTCCATCACGTTCAGCAAGGCGGGCGATCCGCTGAGCAAGATCGGCGATGCGACCCCGTACACGTTGACGCTCGCCAACACCAGTTCCAGCGATTCGCCGGATTTGGTGTGTCGCATCACCGACGCTCTGTTGGGCCTCGACCAGACCGTAACACTGGCTGCGGGCGCTGCGCCCCTCGTCGTGACACGCCAGTTCACAGTGCCTGCCGGTGCGGCGGACCCGCTGGTGAACACGGCGGACGTCTCCTGCTCGCCCACCGGTTTCCCCAATGTCCTCACGGCGACGGCGACACACAGCGTCAATCTGTTCCAACCTTCCATCCAGGTCGATAAGAGCGGCCCGGCCGAGGCGCATCCCGGCGACGCGATCAGCTATACCTTCCGCATCACCAACACCGGTTCGACGGACAGCCCGGCGCTGATTCTGGATTCCGTGACCGACACCGGCGTCGGCTGGGTGGGATTGGGCGATTTGACGGCGCTGGCTTCGGCCAATGGCTGCGCGACGCTGGCTTCCGGCGCGGCTTGCGCGTTCACAGCGCCTTATGTGATTCCTTCTACGGCGTCGAACGGCACATTGACGAACACGGTGAGCGTGTTGTACCATCCGCTCGGATTCACCAACCCAATCACGGACACGGACCAACACGTCGTCGCCATCACCGGCGCGGTCGATATCGTCGTCATCAAGGACGACAGCGTCGGGCCGATCACCAATACGCTGATGACCACCGAGAAGCAGGCGGCTTTCGACCATTTGCGGCAGACGGCTGCCGTTCTGGCGCCCACGCAGCACCGCGAGTACGTCTTCGAGGGTGACCTGATCACGTACACGATTTCCGTGGTCAACGTTGGGGCGATCCCCGCCACCAACGTGGTGCTGACCGAGACGCTGCCGCTGTACACCAGCTACGTCGGCGATGGCTGGACGTTTGCCGGCGGGCGGACGTATACGATGGCGTTGGGAACGCTCGAACCGGGGATAGGTTTGGTGCGTTACTTCGTCGTCCGCGTGGACGAGCCGCTGGCGGAGGGCGTGGTCAACCTGGATAACCTGGTGTGCGGCATGAGCGACGTGCCGGATGCAACGCCCGACGACAACTGCAACCGCGAGGATACCCCCGTCCTGCGCCGCCCGCAGATCGAGAAGACGTTCAACGCGGCGATGGGCGTGGCGGGGCAGGTGCTCTCGTTCACCATCACCTATACGAATCCCAATACCGTGCCGTTGAGCGGGGTATGGATCACCGACACGCTGCCGCCTGATACGACCTGGCACAGCGACACCGCCGTCGATGCCGGATGGCAGCGCCTGGCGACAGCGCCCGAAATCGTCTGGTACACGCCGACGCTGGGCGCGGGTGAAGCGGGCAGCTTCATCCTCAACGTGATCTACAACCCGGCGGTGGAAGCCTGCGGCATCACGCTGACCAACACCGTCACGCTGACGATTCTCAATGCCGGCGAGCCATACTTCGCCGATGAGGACACGGCGACCTTCCGCATCGAGTGCCCGGCGGATCTGGTGGTCATCAAGGACGACGACGTGGGGCCGACGACGCCCTTCGCGCTGGCGAAAAAAGCGACGATCGAACGCCTGTTGCAGCGCGAAGTGACCACAATGGGCATCACCCAACACCGCGAGTTCGTCTACGAGGGCGATTTGATCACGTACACCATCGCCATCCACAACGTCGGGCCGTACACCGCCACGAACGTCGTCCTTACCGAGCTGCTGCCGCTCTACACGACTTACGTCGGCTACGGTTGGACGTTTGCCGGCGGGCGGACTTACACCATGGCGCTGGGGACGCTCGCGCCGGATGGCGGCGGCATCTACTACTTTGTCGTGCGCGTGGATGACGTCGTCCCCGACGGCGTCAACAACCTGGTCAACTACGTTTGCGGGTGGAGCGCGGAGACGGATTACAACCCGGACGACAACTGCAACTACGAGGACACCCCGCTGCGCCGCCGCCCGCTGCGCGTCTCCAAGACCGCGCCGCGCTGTATCGCGCCGGGCGATTATTTTAACTACAGTACGTTCTACACCAATACCAGCCTTATCACGGACTACACGGACGTCCCCATCACCGATACGCTCTCGCCCTACGTCACCTACGAAGGCGCAGTTGATACATGGACGTGTACCGGGCCGGTGTGCCGCATCAATATTCCCTCCATCCCGGCGGCGACGTACAACCGGCCCGGCCCGCTCCTGCCGGTGCGCCTCAGTCCCGCCTTCACCTACACCGCCGATACGGTGATCGTGAACACCATCGAGATCAGCGGCGGGTATCGCTATATCCTCACCCACACCGTGGACCTCGGCCCCGACGTGGAGGTGGTAAAGAATGACAATATCGGGCCGCAGCCACCCGCGCAACAGGCCGCGTGGGATGCAGTGATGGCGCTGTTGGAACGCCCGGTGACGACGCAAAGCGTGGCCCAACGCCTCTTCGCGCGTCCCGGCGAGATCATCACGTATACCATTGCCTACGTCAACACCGGCATTGCCGCAGCGAACAACGTTGTGTTAACCGAGCGATTGCCGGACTACACGACCTACGTCGGCGGCGGGTGGACGCACGCCACGGGGCGCTACTACACGATGAGCGTCGGCACGCTCGCGCCGGGGCAGGGTGATGTTCTGACCTTTATCGTGGAAGTCGTCGATCCCTTCCCACTCGGCGTGGACCGGGTGATCAACGAGGTGCGCATCGCCACGACGGACGAGGAGTGCGAACCGTCGAACAACGTCTCCTACGACGACACGCCGGTCCGCACGGACGCGCTGCTCTACGTCGCCAACCGCGATTCGGACTCCATCGACGTTTTCCGCGCGGATGACTTTGCCCATGTGACGAGCTTCAGCACCGGCGACACGCCTTTCGGCATGGTGGTGGTGGACGATCAACTGTACGTCGCCAACAATGGCGGCCCGGCCCCGGCGCCGGCGAGCCAGGTGCAGGTGTTCGACCTCTCCACGCACAGCCTGATCACCACTGTGACGACGGGGTACGGTACCCTCTACCTGACGGCGCTCGACGGTTACGTCTACGCGACGAATCACGACTATGGCGGCGAGGGCGTCACCGTTATCGAACACGCTACCCACAACGTCGTCGCCCGCCTCAGGCCGAACCTGTTCCAGGTGTACGATTGGGGCTTCCTGGGCATCACCGCCGATCCCGCGCGCCGCCAGGTCTACACCACCAAGCACTTTATGGGCGCGCAGGGCCTGTGGGCAATCACGTCCACGCTCACGCCTCTGGACTTTGGCCTGCGTTACCCCGTGAACACGGAGAGCGCTTTGCCGTACTCTACCATCTACAACCCCGAAACCGACCACGTCTACGTCACCTTCCCGTACCAACACGAGGTGCGCGCCTACGACCCGTCCGATTTTTCGGAGTGGCGGGTGTTCCCCACGCAGCAGCAAGCGCCAACCCCAAGCTCCACGGATGGGGGCAAGGGCATGGCGGTGATGGGGGCGTGCACGTACAACGCGAATTTCGCGGCGCAGTCGGTCAGCGTGATCGCGGAGGGGCCGTGCGGCGATTCCTACAGCCTCGCGGGTGCCACGCCGCAAGCCGTGAAGTTGCCGCAGGATACGTTTTTGCCGCCGGGAACCATTCTCTTTGGCTTCCGCGTCTATTTGCCGACGGTGATGAAGGGCGCGCAGAGCTATCCCTTCCTCGCCCACGTCGCCGTTGGCGGGCGGCCCAAGGGCCTCGCGGCGGGTGGTGGCATCGTCTTTGTTACCTTGCCGGAGCAGAACAGCGTGGCCGTGCTCGACACGCGGGTGGGGAGC